>JBGCGD010000023.1:0-16756 GCA_045110515.1 Granulosicoccus sp.
GCCTCGCCTGACTTGCTGAATCTCTTGTGCTTACTGTTTTGTAAGTCCGAATTGCTGGCCGATTGAATCCCAGTTCAAAGAACCGCTTTCGATTTCTTTACACCACATTGGGTACGTGGCCTGTAGCGCGCTGTGGTTTGCATTCGGACATGAGAGTAGGGCAAGAAGGGCAGCCTTTTGCTGCAATTCATTGCTGTCTTGCAGCACGTACTGAAGATCGTCCAGCATGGACCCTTCAGCGTGGGGGCCTACACATCGCCAAAGCTCAGGAGTCACTTCTCGATGTGCTGCCCATCGTTCGTGCGCATAGTCACACAGGATGCGGGCAAGTTCCGGGTTTGATCGTTCGTCGATACCTTGAATCGGCCAGAGTTGGCTATCAATAAACAACGCCTTTAGCACCATGTGGTTCCAGCGGTTTTGCGAAAAGTGCAGTCTGGGGTACGGGTTCCGATATGCAATGGCCTGGAATATGGCCGCAATATGCGTTCTTAGTCCTGAACCGATAACCGAATCAAGCGTCTCGCCCTTAGGTAGTACCGCTGTGCAACGATAAAACGCTATGGCTTCATTGAGTTCAGCGGTCTTGCACAGCTCAGCAAACCGATCTTCGAATTGCTCGGGGTGGAGCTGCTGAAGTGTGCATATGACAAGGCAGCGTGCGGCAGCGTCGATACTCCAGTCTGACGGGTTCCATTCGCGCCCGCAATCGCGCTGGGCAGATTCGATTTCTATTGCTGAAAGTGTTAAATCATCCCGCTTAAGTTTTCTCGGAATCAGGCCAAGCGTTATGTATAAATCGCGATCTGAATAGTCAGTTTTTAGTTGTTGCAGTCGCGTTTTTAACCAATCAAATTCTGCAGGCTCTGTGCGTGCTTTTATCCAGTGACTGAGATGAGCGAGTACGGCTTGTATATTCAGTTCATTATCATCGGATACGGCGCTGAAAATGGTTTTGATTTTTGAAGCGTTGCTTGAGTCGTTTGCTGCGGACAGCGTGTGGATTTCTGTTTTAGTATCTGGATTGGAATTCAACCAATCGATTGATTGTTCGATTAAGTCCTCGTCCATCGCGTGAACTTCTACGCCGACACCAATATCTTCAAGTAGAGTGATGGTGAGTTCACCGCCTAGGTGTTCTTTGAACTCAGTCAGGCCTGAAACAATTGCCAACTGTCCATCGTTGGATCGAGACGACAACTCTGCATGCTGTAAGGTCGCACCAAGTGCTTTCAGTAGCTTATAAACTCTTAGGTCTTTGCCGTGATCCAGCAAGGAACTCAGTACCGAATACCGTGCATCCAAAGCAATGCCGATGGCGACAGCTTCACCGTGCCTTACGTCATGTTGGGTCATGGTTTCCAAGCGATGAGCAGACCAGTGACCGAAGTCCAAAGGCCTGGCGCTACCGCTTTCAAATGGATCGCCGCCTTTCGCTATCTGAGCCATATGCAGTTCAGCACAACGTCTTATCATGTAGCTCATGGAAGCTTTGTCGAACGCTTTTAATTTGATTGCGTTCTCTTCCAGCCAGTTGAAAAATTTAGCATCTCTGATCAGAGCAACTTTAACGGCCTCTGACATGCCAGCAATTTTGTCTCGAGCGGGTAAGGATTCTATAAACTGGTAATCGTTGATAACAGCATAGGGAGGGGCGAAGGTTCCGAGATAGTTTTTCTGGCCGAACAGATTTACGCCGTTTTTAACACCGACACCGGAATCGTTCTGAGCCAGCACCGTTGTGGGTATGCGAATATGCCTGATCCCTCGATGGGAGGTGGCTGCAACTAATCCAACCGCGTCAAGTAGCGCACCACCACCAATACCTATGATGTACGAGTGCCTATCGATTCCTTGCTTAGACACAATCTTCTGCATGTGAGTGATGTGTGCCGAATTGTTTTTAATAGCCTCTCCGGCGGGCATGACGATAGGCGGACCACTCAAGGTCATCGAATGATGATACCTGTCAAAGTAATCATTAATTTGACTAATTAAATTAGGTTGAGCGTCCAGCACGCCCTCGTCAATAAAGACGCAGCATCGGTGGCATTTGTCGGATTCAAGTCTGGAGACCGTATCAAGCAATGTTGGATTTGTCGTAGCGAAAATATCCTCGCTGAAAATCACCGGGTATTGATACTCAACCGTAAATTGTTGCCACGAAATATTGTCGCTAGCGTTCTCAGTGGAATGCGCTGTGTGCATAGTCATTTGATTGGTTTTGAGTTCGTTTGTACAAGCGTTCTCAAGGGTGTTATGTGGGAAGACTTTCATCTCCTTCACCTCCCCTGAAGTAGTGCTTTGATAAGCCTTAGGTGCAAGTATCATGTCAAAGATACGCCTTAACATTACGTGGCAAGCTTCTTGATGCACTGACATGTACTGATCAACAAAAAATGGCGTCGATTTGATGCGAATAATGCTTGGCTTACTGTTACTTCTTATGCTCTTATTCGGGGCGGTTCAATATAACGATCCTGACGGGGTGCTATGGATGATGATCTATACAGTCCCGGCTTTATGGTGTGGCTTAGGCTTATTCCAACCCAAGTTATTTACACTTAAATCAGTCAAAGTTGCCTATTGGGCAACTGTTGCGCTGACGGTGATCGGGGTGGTGTACTTCTGGCCAATAACCCCGAGATTCTGGACCAAGGAAGTTTGGTACAACGTCGAAACGGCAAGGGAGGGTATGGGCTTAATGATAGTTCTGTGCGTTCTTCTATACGTGCGGTTTTGCGTACGCCGGCCGCAGGGTAAAATAGCTGAACCTAATTACGAAGCGCAGCAAGCCTAGCTGCGCGGCATATGTGATTTTTGAAGCTATAACCAAGCGTCGATGCAGCTAGACAATAGCCGGTAGTCTTCCCGCAGGAGGAGTATTACGGCTGCGGTGAGAGGTCACTTTCCCATCAATAACGGTCATACCGATACCCGGTAAATTCCCTTGTTGAATGCTTTCCAACATGTCTTTTCCTGGCGAATGTTGGGCCTGATCCAGGATTAACAAATCGGCCGACTTACCGACTTCAACAATGCCGGTATCGAGTTCGCGCATTCTGGCAGTATTGCCTGTTGCAAAGCAAAAAGCGATTTCTGCAGGTACGTTCCCAAGGCTTGATAGCATGGCAATCATTCTAAGAATGCCTAATGGCTGAACGCCGGAACCCGCCGGGGAATCTGTACCTAGAATGACGCGTTCGGACTGATCAATCTCAAAAGCGGTGCGCATAGCAAGTAGGCCTGCGCGCTCGTTTCCGTTGTGTACGATTTCGATACCTCGAGTACAACCTTCGCACAAGCACATTATTTGATCGTCGGGCAGTGCCGTGTGTCCCCCGTTAATATGGCCGATGATATCCGCATCAGCCTCTAAAACGATGTCTTTGTCTATTAAGCCAGACCCGGGAATTGACGGTCCTCCGGTATGTATCGTCGATTGAATGCCATATTTACGAGCCCACTTCACCATCTCGGCTGCGGTTTCCCCCGCTTTTACGGTGCCAAGGCCCACTTCGCCTAACAGTTTAACGCCTGCATCGGCCAAGTCTTTGAAGTCTTCCTCGACCATGCCTTCTTCCAGAACCGGTGCTCCTGCGTGCATTTTTACACCGGATGGTCGAAAGTTTTCGTACCAGCGTTGAGATGCGATTGCCATAGCCTTCAACCCGACGATATCTTTTGGTCTGCCCGGAAGGTGTACTTCTCCGGCAGATATCATCGTGGTCACGCCACCATGCAGACACGAATCAATCCAATGGATTTGCTGTTGTCTGGGTGTGTAATCACCGATAACCGGGTGGACGTGAGAATCAATCAGGCCGGGAGATACCCAAGTATCGTTAGCATCGACGGTGGTTGTTGCCTGGTCGGTATCCATGTCTTTCTCATAACCGATTTCTGATATCAACCCGTCCAAGGCGATAATGCAATTTCCGTCAATAAGAGGTTCTTCCAACTTTCCGGACAGAATACGGCCGATGTTTTTAATAACCAGTTTTTCTTGAAAGTCGGACATGCCAGTGGTCTCCATTCATCCAGAGAAAATTGTTTCTCTTACGTTTTCTGTATTTTTTTAAGTAGCTTTACAAGCTTTGATGCTTCTGTGGAAGTCAATTTTTCTACTGTTTTTCGAGTAATTTCCTGAGCAACGGGAATTGCTTGTTCCGTGGTTCTCACGCCCTTAGCCGTTAAGGAAATGCTCAGCCGTCTTTTATCCTTACTGTCTGTTTTGGATTTAATTAAGCCCTTTTTGTATAGCCTGTCTATGACACCGTTAGTGGTGGCGGCGTCAATTCCCACTTGTCGGCCTAATTCATTTTGGGAAAGTTGACCGACTTCGTGCAGGCGTGCCAGTACCGAAAACTGCGTCGGGGTCAATGCTGGCATGTTTTCAGAAAATATTTCAAGGTGCCGCTGATTGGCTAATCGGAGAAGGTAGCCGATTTGTTCATCAAGCTGATATTCCTGAGAAATATCGCTATGAGCGGTATGCATGCTGAGCTCTACTGCGTTGTGCTGAATCAATAGACTTGACCTTCTGATTGAATTCGGTATAACTGTTTGCGTACGAACAGTGTTTTAACAATACGCCTAAGTTGGGATATTGGCAAAGTACTTTGATACCGACCATAACCTGTAATGCGGAGAGACGCCAAGCCATGCCGGAAGTCGTGATACGAAAACTGGGCGTGAACGTTGAGGAAATCTTCCACGAGGGCGGTGATGCCTCGTCGCAGCCGCTGCGTCGCGCGGTTGCTATTGCAGTCATACAAAATCCCTATGCTGGTCGATATGAACCTGACATAGAAGGGTTTATGGCCGATTTAAATCCATTGGGTTTACGCTTAGCCAACCGTTTAGTGGAAGTTCTAGGTGGCATAGATCAAGTACAGGGCTACGGAAAAGGTGCAATTGTCGGAAGTGCCGGCGAATTAGAGCACGGGGCCTTGTGGCATGTTCCCGGCGGTTATGCAATGCGTGAAGCCCTGGGTGGCGCAAAGGCCATTGTTCCATCGACTAAAAAGGTGGGAGCGCCAGGTACACGTTTAGATATCCCCATAACGCATATTGATGCTTCTTATGTTCGCAGTCATTTCGATGCCATCGAGGTTGGCCTTAATGATGCGCCAAAAGCCGATGAATTATTGCTGGCATTAGTCATGTCAACAGGTTCGCGCATCCATGCAAGAGTTGGTGGTTTGCAGGCTGCTGATATTGAAGGGCAGGATGGGCTGCGCTAGCAGCAATATTCTAAAACAAGAACGTCCGACAGCATGGTTGTTGGGCGATACAACTCGTCTGCATTTACAGCATGGCCCTATCGATTTAATCATTGATGCCGCAGGTTCTTCTGCGGAAATTAAGCGTGCTTACTGGCAGGCAGCCGTTGCCTTTGAGAGTGTGCTTGATACGCTAGCTGCGCAGCTACCTGCTTTGCGTCAAGAAAGTCGAATCAACGAAAACTTCTTATTTAAGGGAGATGTTGCAAGGCGAATGCAGCTGGCCGTTCAACCATATAGTGAGTTTCACGTGACACCTATGGCGGCAGTGGCTGGCGCCGTAGCCGATCATATACTTTCCTATTTAATTAGCAATCGAGCATTAGATCGTGCTCAGGTCAATAATGGTGGAGATATCGCGCTCTATCTAAGTCCTGCCAGCGAATTGAAAATTGGTATTTGTAAATCACAAAAGAGTACTGATCACTCAGACACGTTTCTGATAAAACCCGAAGACGGTATCGGTGGTGTCGCCACCAGTGGTTGGCAGGGACGTAGTTTTTCATTAGGAATCGCAGACGCTGTTACGGTGCTGGCATCGACTGCAGCAGATGCCGATGTTGCTGCAACGCTTATTGCCAATGCGGTAAATCTGCCAGTAGCTCAAGAAGTCACTCGTGCACCAGCACAGAGCATACAGCCGGACTCAGACCTCGGTAATCGCTTGGTTACAATCAATGTCGCACCGCTGAGTGAGATCAATAAAAAACAGGCACTAAATGCGGGTGTCCATTGTGCGAAAAAGCTGATGAAGCAAGGAAGAATTCACAGTTGTTTTCTTCATCTGCAAGGTCAGACAAAAATTGTAGAGTCTTCGTGTTACCAATCCGTTTTTTGTGTGAGTCAACGATATGCCCACTGTTAAAATTAGAAAACTAGTCACCTTTGTTGATGAAACCTACAGCGAAATGGGGCAGGCTATCAATCCTGCAACTCGTAGAGCGGCTGCGGTGGCTGTGATAGAAAATCCTTACGCAGGTCAATTCTCACAAGATTTAGAAACTCTCATGGTTATTGGTGAAGAGCTGGGCGGCATCCTCGGAGAAAAATGTGTTGCAGCGTTGGGTATACAAGCTGCTGAAGCAGAAAGCTATGGTAAGGCTGCAATGGTGGGTGAGAACGGTGAGCTGGAGCATGCTGCAGCCATTTTGCATCCGCGTTTAGGAAAGCCGTTGCGAGCAGCGGTAGAAAATGGAGCTGCGTTGGTCGCTTCAAGCAAAAAAATGGGATCTTTGGGGCAGGTGCTTGATGTTCCTTTGGGGCACAAGGATGCCGCTTATGTCCGATCGCATTTTGATGGTATGGAGGTTAGGATCAATGATGCACCTCGCGCTAATGAAATTATGGTGGCAGTAGCCGTCACAGACTCAGGACGTCCAATACCTCGCGTTGGTGGTCTAACGCATGAAGATGCTGTCGGTGAGGACGGTTTAAGATGAGTTATGTTCGCGATGCATGGTATGTCGCGGGTTGGTCGTCAGAGTTCGACGACTCGCTAAAACGCGTCGTCATGCTTGAGCAGCCTATCGTCATGTATCGGGCAACGAATGGCAGTATGGCCGCTCTTGAGGATCAATGCCCTCATCGATTACTGCCACTGTCAAAGGGCAAGAGAATTGGTGATGATATCCAATGTGGATATCACGGTATGACGTTCAATTGCGAAGGTCGATGTGTGCGAGTTCCAGGGCAGGACAACATTCCGGCATCTGCGTTTGTTAAGAGCTATGCCGTACACGAAAAGCACAATATTGTGTTTGTCTGGATGGGTGATTCGCGTGATGCCAACACCGATGACATTTTCGATTTACCGCAGTTCCATAGTGATCAATGGCACGCGCATCAAGGAGATGCACTGCACCTGAAAGCAAACTATTTAAATGTCGCGGAAAACCTGGTTGACCCCGCGCATGTGAGCTTTGTTCACCCTACAACGCTTGGTAATTCTGCCAGTGAAAACGTCCCTGTACACGTTGATACAGAGGGCGAGGTGCTCGTTGCATGGCGTTGGATACGCGACGCGCCACCGGTTGGCTTTTTCCAGAAATTTGGTGGATTTGAAGGCAATGTGGACAGATGGCATTACTACTATCTGCACCTCCCGTGCACAGCCGTTATAGATTTTGGAAGTGCCGATACTTCAAGACAATTACCCGAGGAATTGCGCGACGAGGGTGTGCGAATATTTGCGTTGCATTTCCTCACGCCGGTTAATGAGCACTACACCATTGATCGCTGGATGCACTTGCGCAATGCGGCAGTTGGCGATGAAGCAGCATCTGAACAAATGGATGCCATGTTTAGAGTCGCATTCAATGAAGACAAGGAGATCCTTGAAGCCATTGATGAGCAAGAGCAGTTGGCTCAAAGTCGCAAACCCATACGACTGGCCATAGATAAAGGTCCAACGGTGTACAGAAAAAGAATCAGTGCGATGATTACTCAGGCAGAGTAATCAGTTTGATGTTTTCGAGGTAGTAAGCCAACGACGTTGGTGACCACTATTGATACAGAATCAATTGAGATTCTAGAGGAGAGTTGATGATGAAAAAACTAGGTTCATTTATGTCGGTTGCCACCGCTACCGCCGTAACGCTTGCGAGTTTGCTCAGCGCGTCCGGCACAGCTTTGGCAGAGGACAGCATTAAAATTGGTGAGATTAATCACTACAAGAGAATGGCTGCATTCGCAGGTCCATACAAAAACGGTATTGAACTGGGCCTGGCTGAGATTAATTCTGCAGGTGGCGTGCTGGGCAAACAGCTGGAGTTTATCTACCGCGACGATCAGGGTAAGCCTGGTGAGGCTGTAAAAATTGCAGAAGAGCTGGTAAGCCGTGATGGCGTTGCCATGATTACAGGCACCATACTCAGTAATGTTGGTTTGGCTATCTCGTCTTTTGCCGCAGAAAAGAAGGTTGTGTACTTGGCATCAGAGCCATTAGCAGACGGCCTGGTTTGGGAGAGCGGCAACGATTACACCTTTCGTTTGCGTGCATCTACTTACATGCAGGCGTCAATGTTAGCCGAAGCGGCTGCTAAAACTGATGCAGTAAAGTACGCCACCATCGCTCCTAACTACGCCTATGGAAAAGATGCGGTGGCAGCCTTTAAAAAGGCACTAACGGCACTACGTCCCGATGTTGAATTTGTTACTGAACAATGGCCTGGTGTTTTCAAAATTGATGCAGGCGCGGAAGTTCAAGCGTTAGAGCGAGCGAAACCCGATGCCATTTATAACGTCACGTTTGGCAGCGACCTTGCCAAGTTCGTGCGTGAAGGAACAACACGTGGCTTATTTGAAGGTCGAAATGTTTATGGTCTATTGACAGGGGAGCCTGAGTACCTGGAACCTCTTGCCGACGAAGCGCCAGAAGGTTGGACGGTCACAGGTTACCCGTGGTACGACTTTGTCGATGGTCCAAACAAATTGTTTGTTGATGCCTACACGACAATGTTTGATGAGTCACCCAAGATAGGTTCCTTAGTTGGCTATATGACGGCGCAGTCAATTGCTGCTGCGTTAACACGTGCAGGTTCAACCGATATGGAAAGTATCAGAACTGCGTTTATCGGCCTTGAAGTAGATACTCCGGTTGGCAGCATTGTTTATCGTGAGCAAGATCATCAATCCACAATGGGTGCGTTTGTCGGTACCACCACTGTCAGTGACGGTAAAGGCAAGATGATTGACTGGAGCTATAAAGATGGTGCGAGCTACTTACCGTCTGATGAAGAAGTTGCGAAGTTACGCAACCCAGAATAAAGATTCCTTAGTCACTTAATCCAGGGGACTACAGCGCTATGGGATTGTTTGTTGCCCAACTGCTAACAGGGCTTGCCAATGCGGCAACCCTGTTTCTCGTCGCATCCGGGCTGTCGCTGATTTTCGGTGTCACCCGGATCGTTAATTTTTCTCATGGCTCTTTCTATATGTTGGGTGCCTTTGTCGGCTACTCACTCATGCAGGTCTTGCCTGGGGCAATAGGTTTCTGGTCGTCAGTGATATTGTCCGGGCTGATCGTAGGTGTCATAGGCGTTATCGTTGAGGTGCTTGTTCTCAGGCCCGTCTATAAGGCGCCGGAGTTGTTTCAGTTAGTCGCAACATTCGGCGTTATTCTGGTTATTCAAGACCTGGCGCTTATGATTTGGGGGGCTGAAGATGTTCTGGGGCCCAGAGCGCCTGGGCTTAAAGGCATTGTGCGTTTTATGGGGGAGCCTATCCCCAAATACGATCTGGCATTAATTGCCATCACGCCGTTTGTGTTGTTTGGTCTTTGGTACTTGTTAACAAAGACACGTGTTGGCGTGCTAGTGCGCGCTGCAACGCAAGATCGGGAAATGGTTGCGGCGCTTGGCGTTAATCAGTCCTGGTTGTTCACGGGTGTTTTCTTTTTAGGTGCTGCACTGGCAGGGTTGGGAGGCGCTATTCAGCTGCCCAAAGGTGGTGCAGATCTACTCATGGATTTTAATATTCTGGCAGCCATATTCGTTGTGGTTGTCATTGGCGGAATGGGCTCCTTGCCGGGTGCGTACATAGCCGCTGTGCTCATTTCTGTTCTCAATGTATTCGGTGTTGCGTATATCCCGCAAAGCACCTTGGTACTGATGTTTGTGGTTATGGCAGTCGTACTCACTATTCGTCCTTACGGTTTGCTGGGGCGTGAGGAGGTTGCTGGCGAACATGGACAAGTGGGCGAACCTGAAAAGCCGATAAAACCAGCCAGTGCGCGCGCTCGAATGGTAGTCGGCTTGTTGTTGCTCGGGTTGGTTTGTCTACCTCTGCTGGATTCTCATTTCGTTTTGATACTGGCAACAGACATTATTATTTTTTGTTTGTTTGCTGCCAGTTTGCATTTTCTACTCGGTTTGGGCGGACTCGTCTCCTTCGGACACGCTGCCTACTTTGGCGGCGGTGCTTACGTTGCGGCCCTGTTAGTGACTCATGCAAATGCGCCCATGGAGCTTGCATTCTTAATGGCTCCAATTGGCGCAGGTTTCGCCGCAGTCATCATAGGGTGGCTGTGTCTAAGACTGACCGGTGTCTACTTTGCCATGCTGACATTGGCACTAGCGCAACTGTTGTGGTCGCTGGTTTTTCAATGGGATGAATTCACCGGTGGTGATGATGGCCTTGTCGATATCTGGCCTTCGGCTTGGTTATCCGAAGCTACGACTTATTTCTTTTTCACTGTCATCATTGGTGTGGGTGGAATACTGCTCTTACGCCACGTAGCTCACTCGCCATTCGGCTATGCACTGAGAGCTTCAAGAGACTCTAACCGTCAGGCAGAAGCGACCGGTATCGATACCAAAAAAATTCAATGGATGGCGTTTACCTTTGCAGGAGCTATGGCCGGTGTGTCAGGTGCCTTGTTCGTATTTTCAAAAGGAAGTGTGTTTCCCAATGAATTGGAAATAGCTAAGTCTTTCGATGGAATTATCGTCGTGTTCTTGGGTGGCGTGAAAACTCTGTCAGGCGGAGTTGTCGGTGCGGCTTCGTTAGAGTTGGTTAAAGACTACTTGACCCGATTTGAATATTGGCGTCTTGCCTTAGGTCTGCTCATTATCTTTGTCGTGATCGTAGCGCCTCATGGCATTGTGGGTTCAATCAGACGTGGCTATGAACGGCTCTTTTCGCGTTCAACGACCCGCGTTGACGGAGAATCCTCATGAATACTCAGCAAGCAGACAGTGTTCTGAAAGTCACGGGCTTAAGTAAGTCTTTCGGCGGGTTGCAAGCGGTCAGTAATTTAAATTTTGACGTGTGCCGAGGAGAGTTGTTGGCGCTAATCGGGCCTAACGGTGCTGGCAAATCTACGTGTTTCAATATGCTGATGGGGCAGCTAAAAGCGACTAAGGGCGATGTCTTCTTACGGGGTGAAAAAATCACCGGCATGAAGCCACGCAAGATATGGCGTAAAGGGGTTGGTCGAACATTTCAGATAACGGGTACCTATCAGTCAATGACGGTTATCGAGAATGTGCAAATGGCACTAATTTCACACCACAGGAAACTATTTTCGATACGTCCTTATGCAACGCGTTTGTATCGAACTGAAGCAATGCAATTGCTGGAACTTGTTGGAATGTCGGCTCAAGCCGAACGTGCCTGCGCTATCTTGGCCTATGGTGACCTTAAACGCCTTGAGTTAGCCATTGCATTAAGTCATAGCCCGTCATTGTTGTTGATGGATGAGCCAACCGCAGGTATGGCTCCGAAAGAGAGAATAAACTTGATGCAGCTCACTGCAGATATCGTGGAAGAGCGAGATATCAGTGTGCTCTTTACGGAGCACGATATGGACGTTGTTTTCGCTCATGCCCATCGCATCATGGTTTTAAACCGCGGTGAACTCATCGCTAATGGCACCGTAGAAGAAATCCGTAGCGACCCGATGGTGCAGGAAGTCTATTTAGGCGGTGGCAGCGTGTTTGCCAATGAGTCTTCCCATGCTTGAAATAACAGACATCAATAGTTTCTACGGGAAGGCGCATATACTTCGCGACCTTAGTTTTTCTATAAAGCCTGGCGAAGTAGTCTCTTTGCTAGGGCGAAATGGTGCGGGAAAAACCACGACCGTTAAGTCGATCATGCAGCTGGTTAAGCCGCAAACCGGCCAGATCTTTTTTGATGGTATTGAGTTAACCCAATTGCCCACTCACAAAGTGGCGAAGCTAGGAGTGGGGTACGTACCGGAAGAGCGCAGAATATTTACAGACTTAACAATCAGTGAAAATTTGGAAGTAGGGCGGCAGCCTCCTCGCGAAGGTGTGTTCGAATGGACAACCGATATCTTGTTCGATCTTTTTCCCAATTTATTAGAAAGAAAGAACAATCGGGGTAAAGCGTTGTCTGGAGGCGAGCAGCAGATGCTCTCTATTGCGCGAACACTCATGGGAAACCCGCGTTTGTTATTACTGGATGAGCCTTCAGAGGGGATTGCTCCTGTCATCGTAGAGCAGATGGCGCAAACAATTCTACGGCTTAAAGACGAAGGCTTACCGGTCCTGCTGTCCGAGCAAAATTTACACTTTGCCCGACTGGTTTCTGATAGAGCGATTGTGATAGAGGGCGGTCTTAAGAAATTTGACGGCGCGTTTAGTGAGTTAGAAGCTCAACCGGAGATACGCGATGCTTATCTGTCTGTCTGATATCGCAGGCATAAAGGTGCACGTATAAATTCTGTTATGGCTACTGAGCATACGGACAATCGGCAGATGTCCTTAACATCTGCATTGCAACAACTAGCTGTTAACCCGGTACAGGTCTTAGCTGGCGGCACCGATTATTTCCCTGCGCTTGGAGAGTCCGCCGTCCCCGATTACTTACTTGACTTAACGAAAGTGTCCGAGCTTCGTGGCATTCGCATAACTGATGACGGCATAACCATCGGAGCCACAACAACGTGGACAGACATCATAAATGCTGAGTTGCCCGATTTTTTTAAAGGACTTAAAGAGGCAGCTAGGGAGGTTGGCTCAGTGCAAATTCAAAATGCCGGCACAATCGCAGGCAATCTCTGTAATGCATCACCCGCCGCGGACGGTGTTCCACCTCTATTAGCGTTGAACGCTAGCATCGAGATTGCCTCTGTGGATGGATGTCGCCGTGTTCCTTTACGTGAATTCATCCTCGGACCTAGATCGACAACGTTAGCGGCAAATGAACTAGTCATCGCTATCCACATACCCGGCTTGTCATCTGATGCACGAAGCGGATTTTACAAACTGGGCTCACGCCGTTATCTGGTGATATCCATTGTTATGGCGAGTGTCACGCTCTTAGCGAACGATGCCGGAGAGTTGTGCGACGTTAGGATCGCTGTGGGGGCTTGCTCAGCCGTTGCAAAGCGTATGGCAGAATTAGAAAAAGTACTGACCGGTCAGTCTATTCAAAGTGATATTGAGTCTTTAGTTAAACCGGAATTTTTTAAAGAACTAACGCCGATTAGTGATGTAAGAGCTAGTGCACCCTATCGGACAAACGCGGCCTACGAAGTTGTTATCCGCCTCCTGAGATCAACTTTGGCTGCACTACCTCAACAGGGTATCTCCACAGGTACAAGCACCTGGGTAGGTAGTGCACCGTGAGCTTATCAAATGACGAGCCAACGGTTGCGGCAGCACCTTCGGTGAATACTTCAAAGGCGAATTCATCATCAAGTTTTACATTAAATGGTAAGCCCATAACATTCCAAGGTGGAGCTACTCAACGTCTCTCCGTTGCCTTACGTGAAAAGCTTAATAGTCGGGATGTCAAAGTAGGGTGCAATGCTGGCGATTGCGGAGCGTGTACAGTCCTTATCGAGGGTGAACCGGTATGCGCTTGTTTGACGGCTGTGGGGCAGGTGCAAGGTAAAGCAGTTGATACCTTGGCAGGATTAAAAGAAAACGACGATGTGATGAAGTCGTTGCTACGTTCGTTTTTGGTACATGGTGCCGCTCAGTGTGGAATATGTACGCCGGGTATGTTGGTCAGTGCCTTACATTTACTGCGTCAGACTCCGTATCCAACCGAGCAACAAGTGATGGACAGTCTTGGCGGTGTTCTGTGTCGGTGTACCGGTTACCGGAAAATCATAGAGGCTGTTGTTAATGCTACGAGTCTGGCTGAAGACACAAAATCCCCGGAAGAACGCCATTCGGTTAATAGTGTTGGCGAATCGTTTCAGCGAATTGATGGGACAGCCAAGGTTGATGGCAGTGATGAATTCGGTGATGACGTTTGTCCACCGGATGCATTGGTGCTACGTCTTGTCCGCTCACCTTTTCACAAAGCCGTTTTCCGTTTCGGTGACCTTGACGCATTCCTTGAAAAGCATCCGGGTATTGAGCGTGTACTAAGCGCCGCTGACATCCCTGGAGCAAATTTGTTCGGTGTCATACCCCCGTTTATCGATCAGCCCGTCTTTGCGGAAAACACCGCACGCTTTAAAGGGGAGGCAGTCGCCGCGGTCGTGGGCGAAGCGTCGGCAATGGCTTCATTGAACCTGTCGGATTTTCCCATTGAGTGGGTCGAGGAGAGCGCACTGCTTGATCCCTTGCTGGCATTGCAATCTGAAGACAACCGGGTACACGACAATGCGGATAAAAATATCCTCTGTCATGGTCTTGTGCAAAAAGGGGATATTGCGCAAGGACTTAAAGACGCCCACCTGCGAGTTCGCGGAAGTTTTTCCACGGGCTTTATCGAGCATGCCTATATAGAGCCTGAGGCAGGCTATGCCAATCGAGTGGGAGAAACCTTGGAAGTCTTTGGTTGTACCCAGGCACCTTTTATGGATCGGGATAGTCTGGCTAGCATCATGAACTTAGAGCCTGACAACGTTCGCATCGTTCCAACCTCCACTGGAGGTGGCTTTGGGTCAAAGCTCGACATCTCCTTTCAACCGTTTGTGGCACTGGCTGCATGGATATTGAAAAAGCCCGTCCGCGTGACGTATTCGCGAACCGAGTCCATGCAATCGACCACCAAACGCCACCCGTCCAAAATGGATGTTGAAATCGCGGTGGATGCTGAGGGACGTTTAACTGCGTATTCGTTCGAAGGTGTTTTTAACACCGGTGCCTACGCCTCTTGGGGGCCGACGGTGGCTAATCGCGTACCCGTACATGCATCAGGCCCTTACTACATGCCGAACTACCGTGCTTACACGACAGGTGTGTATACGCATAGCGCGCCGGCTGGAGCATTTCGCGGGTTTGGCGTACCACAGGCGGCGATCGCACAGGAAAGTTTGTTTGATGAGCTTGCATACTCATTGGATATGGATCGCTTGGAATTCAGAAGGCTTAATGCGCTTGATAATCACCAGCCAACAGTGACCGGACAGACGTTTGAATCGGCGGTAGGAATTCGGCAGTGTCTTGATAGTTTGGTTGAGCCTTGGCGAGAAGCATTAAACGATGCTGAGGAGTTTAATCGACGAGCACAAGCATCAGGTTCTGCTTTACGCCGAGGTGTCGGTGTTGCCAGTGGATGGTACGGCTGTGGTAATACATCGCTGGCAAATCCGTCCACGATCAAAGCAGGTATCACCCCGGAAGGACGTGTCATTCTTCATCAAGGTGCGGTGGATATCGGACAGGGTTCTAATACTGTTATTGCGCAGATTTTCTCAGACGCATTGGGTGTACCTTTAAACCAAGTTGATATCGAAAGTGCGGATACCTCTATAACGCCCGATGCAGGTAAAACATCTGCATCCAGACAGACATTTGTATCAGGCAATGCGGCGAAGCTTAGTGGGATGGCTCTTCGTAAACTCCTGGCACAACGGGCCGGGTGTGATTCCATACACTCACTGACCATAGACGCTCATCTGTGTACAGTTTGGCCCGTTGATGGTGATGCCATCACGATTAATTTAAGTGATATGCAAATTAATAATCAAGGCTATGTCTTGATGGCTGAAGAATCATACGATCCACCAACCAAACCCTTAGATGAAAACGGTCAAGGTATTCCATACGCGCTATACGGATATGCTGCTCAGCTCGTCACTCTCGATGTTGATATCGCTCTCGGTCTAGTGAAGCTTGGGCGTTTTACAGCTGCGCACGATGTCGGTAAGGCCATTAATCCACAACTTGTCGAGGGGCAGATACATGGCGGTATAGCGCAAGGTATTGGTCTGGCACTGATGGAAGAGTTCATACCGGGACGAACCGATAATCTTCACGATTATCTGATTCCGACCATTGGTGATGTACCTCCAATAGACACTGTCATTGTTGAAGTTGCCGATCCACATGGGCCTTTCGGAGCCAAAGGCCTTGGGGAACATGTGCTAATACCGACAGCTCCGGCCATTCTTAACGCAATCAGACATGCAAGTGGTGCCGTGGTTCGCGACTTGCCGGCCACGCCCGATAAAGTCTTGGCTGCTATTCAACAAAGTAAGGAGATCAACTAGTCATGGTTCGATTCGTTGTTGATCAAGAAGATAATGGAAAGATTCGATGCGATGCCTGTCCCGTGCTGTGCTACATCAAAGATGGTCGTACGGGCGCTTGTGATCGATACGCCAATGATGGCGGTGAGTTAGTCAGAGTTGATCCTTTTACTGTGCTTCAGCGAATGGATACAGCTGATGCGAAGGCGGTTCCTTTTCTGATTGATTCACTAAACGACGACGCTACAATTGATGACTCACAACAACACGATGAGAATACGTCACAGGGCGGCTCATCTAATACCTGGGACGGCGACATACTCGGCAACAATAGAACCTTTGTCACGGCTATAGGGGCTGGCACAACTTATCCAGATTACAAGCCTGCCCCCTTTATCGTCAGTCAGAAATACGATGATGTCGATATGGTGACCATCGTTACCGAAGGGATCTTTAGTTATTGTGGTGCCAAGGTCAAAATTGATACCGATAGGCACTTAGGCCCTGAGCAAGCTGCGGTTCGAGTAGACGGTGAGGCGATAGGTCATGTTATGACCGGGGAGTACGGTTCGCA
>JBGCGD010000024.1:0-46293 GCA_045110515.1 Granulosicoccus sp.
GCATCGGTTTGAATAAAATCTTCGAAGCTTTCTATGCCTAAACCGCTTCTGCCTAATGCACTGACGATGCCGGAGGTAACGGTTTGCCCCAAACCAAACGGATTTCCAATGGCGATAGCAAAATCACCCACTCGCAGTTCTGATGAGTCTGCCCATTCAACGTGCGTCAGTTTATCTGCTTTAATTTGTACAACGGCAATGTCAGCTTCAGGGTCCGTACCGATAATGTTCGCTTCAAACTCGCGACCGTCACTTAAGGTGACCAACACTTGAGAGGCGTTGGCGATGACATGCTGATTAGTCACCACTAAACCCTCTTGAGCATCCACGATAACGCCGGACCCCAAGCTTTGCGCCGGTGCTGACTCTGCCTCCCCCTCGAAACCAAAGAAGCGGCGAAAGAATGGATCATCCATTAACGGATTCACTCTTTGCACCGGCCCCTTTGTTGAGATGTTAACTACAGCTGGCGTTACCCTTTCAAGAATAGGCGCTAGGCTAGGCAGGGGTTCGCCATCCACAGCATCAGGGAACGCGGCATGCGCTACGGATAATAAGACAGTTGAGAGGAAGATAGCGACGAGCCAAGCTGGAGTTTTGACTCCGACGGGGCACGTTAAAAGAATTTTTTGTACCGAAAAAAAAGAACGACAAATTGAATAGGACGTCTGGCTGTTCATAGTTCAACGGGTTATAAGCGGTCACTGCATTTTACAGAGCTTCAATCCTTACGTCATATGTTGTATCGCAACTGATACCAATTGGACGCCAACAATTCACGCCACGCTAGTGTCGACTTTAATAAGGGCTCAACGTGTGGCAGCCAGCCCGCCCAACCCGCTGAAGGCGCGTACAAGGACCCAACTCCGACAGGACAGACCGAATAACCCAGCGAGAGGAATACTGATTCTGCACGCTTCAGATGTAGTTGGCTGGTCACCATGATGATAACCGGTGTGAATGATGGCGGCAGCACTTCGCTTAGCTCGCGAGCATTGCCCATGGTCGATAAACTACGTTGCTCTTTAGTGATACGCGTGGAGTCTATACCATGTTCCGTCAAGACTAGCTCCATGTAGTGTGCAAGCTTTCGATGGGTAGTTCCTCCCCCCAAGACGTAAAAGGGATTCTCCCCATTATCAAGCTTTGCCGCATGCAAGGTTCTTTGTAAAGTATCACTTGAGAGTACTTCATACGGATTTTCACTACTTATATAGGCGCGTAGCGCACCTCCAAGTACAACTACCGGTGTAGTAGATGTGACACGAGAAGTACAACTCACTTCAGCCATGACGGGCTCCACCTGTTTCACTAGCCAGTTGGCACTGATAGGAGCACTGCTGAACCAAAGAACCAACACGCTGCATAACATTGCAACTCTGGAGAACGCAATAGCTTTACGAAAGCAAAATAGTAGCGCAACAAGCATAACCAAGAAGATAATTCCCATAGGTTGCACTAGCCAATCAACGAAAAAAGTCACAGTAAAATTCATCCAGTCCATTTACGGAACACTTAGTCTTTTCATATCTGCGTCTGGCGCTATATTCATCACGCCTTCAACAGTTAATAAGGACTTTAAACACAATTATCGGGATAGGTTTTTCTGCCGATCTCAGCAAACGCTGAGCGGGAATATCATACGTTAGCGGCTTGTGACATTTTGAAAATATTTTGGTTCACAAATTTCTCAATGGTTGACGTGTACTGAGAAATTAAGGTGATATCAGCTCTACACCATCACTTAGCACGTGCTCAATCCAGCAATTACGTCACGCTCTTAACATGGAAATTGTGAAGCTCTTAAAGATTCACCATATCACTCAAAATAATGGCATTAGCACACGCGACGAGGCGAAAGAGCGACATAACTAGGGCGTTAGGCCGCATGAAATACTTATAAAGAATCCACGCCTGACAAATAGACAGGTACGTCAAGCTCGGTGAGCTTGTCCAGAAAAAGCTCAATATTAGCCAGCACCGCACCTTCGCTGGCAAGTATTAGCCTGCCTGCGCTCGACATCGCATCTTCAATTCCTGCGACATAGGGTGCAACAATACGTTCATTGAGCACAATTTCACCCGTTGTGTCGTTAACCAACAGATAAAGAACCGTAGCAGCCACTTCCATATCGAATGCTACTTGGGGTTCTGAAATTTCAAGCAGCGTTGCATCGAGTGCCAGTTCAGCATCTACCGAAAGTAGCCGCTGAGCAGCCAGACTTTTATCAAGGGATTGCTCAAACGCTTCGAGGGTTATTTGAGAAGACCACATGGGGTTAGCATCGTTACCACCACTAACTCTATTTATGCGGATGTTATTTTGGATGCTATCTGGGTAGTTAAGCCTCGGGCCGTCGAAAATCATTTTTTCGATCCTGGCTTCAGTTGCGCAGGCAGACAACACAGCCAGGCAATAAACCGGCAGCATCAAGCGGCAAACACTCCAAAAGTAAGCAAGCATAATCGGCGACGTATCCTATCCGTTGCATTGAACGAACATCGCCTGGCTACTTCATTGAAGCCAACAAAGGTTATACAGTTGTACTATTAGAGCTGGAAAGTTATTTATATCGCAGCAACCAATAATTCAACGCACCCCTAGCGATGCACTGAACTCCTTCTTTGAGATAAACTCTAGACGAATAAGAACAATATTTCAGGTAATTTCGCTAGATGTAACACCCAAAATATTGTAGGCGCATCAATATTGCCCCTGATTGGACACTACCAGCTGCCAGTATTTTCCATGCTTGCCCAAGGCTCTGCTGGATCTAGAGCATCACCCTCTTGCAATAACTCTACTGAGATTCCATCGGGCGAACAAACAAATGCCATTCGTCCATCACGTGGAGGGCGGTTAATAGTCACTCCACCGTCTTGTAGCCTTTGGCACGTGTCGTAAATATTATCAACGCGATAAGCCAAATGGCCGAAATTGCGACCACCAGAGTAGCGCTCGGGCGACTTGCCCGATTCAGGCCAGTTATAGGTAAGCTCTAACAACGGAGACTGCGATTCATGAGAATTGTCAGCGTCTGCATCAGCAGCCAGAAAAATTAGGGTAAACCGACCCGCTTCATTCTCGTGTCGACGTGTTTCTACCATGCCAAGTAAATTACAATAAAAGTGCAAACTGGCGTCTACATCTTGAACACGAACCATCGTATGAAGATAACGCATAGTTACAACCTGCCTCCTGAGTTAGTAGATGGATCGAGCGCGTACATGCCGCTTTAGAGTACCCATGATTTCAGGCAATTCTCTTAACAACGGTTGTCTCTATACTAAAATCGAAATGCTGATCAATCCATCGCTGTAATTCATCTCCGCAGGACGATTCAGTATGCAAACCTTTTTTACTTCTGCGCCATAAAATGTCGTCTGAGCTCCTTGCCCATTCGTTTTCAATTAAATATTCAACTTCTGCTTGATACAACGGCCCACCAAAATGGTGCCCTAAGTCCTTCATACTGGACGCCTCCCCAAGCAGTACGTTTATGCGCGTGCCATAGTTGCGTGCGTAATCCAACCTAAGCGTTTCATCCAACCATGGGTAACGCGCAGCACATTCCGTTAAAAATTTATCAAAATCTGCACCCGGGATATCGCCGCCGGGTAATGCGACAGCAGCGGTCCAAATGTCGGCAGAAAACCCCAACTCGGGCTTCAACATATCAACAGCTTGTTCTGCCAGCTTGCGATAAGTTGTGATTTTGCCTCCGTATACTGACAGTATCGGTGCTCCTTTGCGCGTGTCCAAGTCCAGCTTGTAGTCGCGCGTTACCTTAGATGCGTTATCAGAAGCATCGTCGTATAACGGCCGAACACCTGAGTACGTCCAAACAACATCTTCCGGGGAGATCGTTTTTTCAAAATACTCACTGGCGTTCTTACAGATGTAATCGATTTCGTCTGATTCAATACGTTCAGTGCCCGGCTCTGCCTGTATCTCAACATCGGTTGTACCGAGCAACGTGAAGTCGTTTTCATAGGGCACTGCAAACAAAATGCGGTTATCCGCATTTTGAAAGATGTAGGTATACGGATGATCAAACAGCTTAGGCACAACCACGTGACTACCTTTAACCAGGCGGACGTCATAACGTGCATCATGCTCTTCATCTAAGTCGAGGGTTTTATCAACCCATGGTCCGGAAGCGTTAACAATAGCTTTTGCCTCAACTGTCTCTGTATGCCCGTTTAAATGATTCAGCAGTTTTACCTGCCATTGCCCGTCGCCTCGAATGATGTCGGTACATTCGGTACGAACGCGCACATCGCAACCACGCTCTGCAGCATCCAGCACATTTAGAGTAACTAAGCGAGCATCTTGTACCCAGCAATCTGAATATTCAAAACCGCGGGTAAATTCATTTTTTAATGGTGCACCCGTTTCATGGGTCGTCAGGTTTACCCCATGAGAACCGGGTAGTAGTTTACGACCACCTAGATTGTCATATAAGAATAAGCCTAGACGAATCAGCCAACGAGGGCGTAACGCTTTGTGGTGAGGCAGTATAAATCGAAGCGGCCAGATAATATGTGGTGCTGCCTGCAGCAGCACTTCGCGTTCTTGTAGCGCATGACGCACCAGCATGAAGTCATAGTGCTCCAGATAACGCAGGCCACCGTGAATTAATTTGGTACTAGCAGATGACGTGTGCTGAGCAAGATCATCCTTCTCGCATAGCAACACCTTTAGGCCCCGGCCTGCTGCATCACGTGCAATTCCGGCGCCGTTTACCCCGCCGCCTATTACGACAAGATCGAATGTACTCATTTAAGCCTCTGCTTCAATACTTAATATCTAAAAGACATGGCCCACGCCTGATGACGATGTTTCGTACTCAGACGCAGGCCAAGTCTTCACTGCTTAGGTGAAAATCACCTAATTAGATCACTTAGACCAACTTTTAACTAGCTCATCGTAGTCGACAGTCTCTGGAGCTGGTTTCTCATTGTCCAGTTTCGCTTTTGGCGCACCTGGCTGAGAGAACCAATACTCTGGATCTTGCTCGTCATTCAAGACAGGACCAATATCGCCTTGAACACCGGCCCGCTCTAAACGTGCCAACACTTTTTCTTGTGCAGCACACAGAGCATCCATCGCTTCTTGTGGAGTCTTAGCACCCGATGACGCATCACCAATGTTCTGCCACCACAATTGAGCTAACTTTGGATAATCAGGAACGTTTGTGCCCGTAGGAGACCACTGGACTCGAGCCGGTGAACGATAGAACTCGATCAGACCACCTAATTTCGACGCACGTTCTGTGAAGCTTTCATCTTGGATGGTGCTTTCACGAATAAACGTCAGACCGGTGTGCGCTTTTTTCAGATCAACTGTCTTTGAGACAACAAACTGTGCGTACAACCAAGCAGCCTTGGCACGATCAACCGGCGTAGATTTCATGAGAGTCCAGGAACCGGCATCTTGATAGCCTAACTTCTGACCTTCTTCCCAATAAGCACCGTGTGGGCTTGGAGCCATACGCCACTTTGGTGAGCCGTCATCATTCACTACCGGGATACCGTCTTTGACCATGTCAGCTGTGAACGCTGTGTACCAGAACATCTGCTGGGCAATAGCACCCTGCGCAGGTACTGGACCCGCTTCGCCAAATACCATACCGGCAGCTTCCGGTGGCGCGTACTTATTCAACCACTCGATATATTTAGTGATTGAGTAAACCGCTGCTGGACCGTTGGTGTCCCCACCACGAGCCACACAGGAACCAACCGGTTGGCTGTTTTCGTTAACACGAATGCCCCATTCATCGACCGGCAAACCATTAGGCTCACCTTTGTCACCGTTCCCCGCCATCGATAACCAAGCGTCGGTGAAACGCCAGCCTAATGAAGGATCCTTTTTGCCGTAGTCCATATGTCCATAGACTTTTTCGCCATCGATCTCGCGACCGGTGAAGAACTCGGCAATATCCTCGTACGCAGACCAGTTAACCGGTACGCCGAGGTCGTAGCCGTACTTCTCTTTGAAGTCGGCTTTGTTTTGATCATCGCTGAACCAGTCATAGCGGAACCAATACAGGTTGGCGAACTGCTGGTCTGGAAGTTGGTACAACTTACCGTCAGGACCGGTAGTAAATTCTGTACCAATGAAGTCGTCGATATCCAGAGTAGGTAGTGTGACATCTGCACCTTCACCGGCCATCCAGTCAGTTAAGTTTCTAGCTTGCTGATATCGCCAATGCGTGCCGATTAAATCTGAGTCGTTGATGTACGCATCGTAGATATTCTCACCGGACTGCATTTGCGTTTGCAGCTTCTCTACAACATCACCTTCACCGATTAAATCGTGCGTGACGTTAATACCCGTGATAGCAGAAAATGCTGGTGCCAGTACCTTAGACTCATACTCATGTGTGGTAATGGTCTCAGAAACCACTTTAATGTCCATGCCGGCAAATGGCTTAGCAGCATCAATGAACCACTGCATCTCTGCTTTTTGCTCATCGGCACTTAATACCGATAAACCACCTACTTCATTCGATAGAAAATCCTCTGCCGCCGCCATGTCCGCTTGCGCAGCATGAGAACAGCTTAAAAAGACCGCCACCGCGACTGCGGTTTTGGCTTGCTTAAAGTGACGCATTATGTTCCTCCTGATGGATAGTTATGCGTAAGAGTTCAACACTGAGCTACACAAACGTGAACACCAACAAGGCGTACACGATGGAGACACCCAGTGCCCTCCACAAGTCTGGCCCTACAAAACCAAGCCAGGCAAGATGGATAAATCCGCTGCCAAGCAGCGATAAAAACAGTCTGTCACCTCGAGTAGTTTCGAATCGTAGAATTCCGACTCTTGGACCGCCACCCGGGCTGAACGCCTCCCAGATAGACATAGCCAACAACAAACAAACGATGGTGATAAAGAATATGGCGGTTGGTTTTGTCCAGGCCATCCAGGCTAAATTAGGCGCATTCTCTGATTGGAACCAAAGAAAACCAATACCGCCTAAGACAAGAACAAAAGCGAGAATACCAATTAGAAACTTCACACTGCCTTTAGACGTACGAACCTGATCGACTTGTGACTGATTCATAGCTACACCCGTCCCAAGGCAAAGCCTTTAGCAATGTAATTGCGCACAAAGTATATAACCAAGGCGCCGGGGATAATGGTTAAGACTCCCGCAGCAGCTAGTACTCCCCAATCCAAGCCGGAGGCCGACACTGTGCGCGTCATAATGGCGGTTATCGGTTTCGCATCCGTTGCTGTGAGCGTTCTAGCCAGTAGCAACTCCACCCACGAGAACATAAAACAAAAGAACGCAGCGACTCCAATTCCGGATGCAATGAGAGGGGTAAATATTTTGATAAAAAAGCGCGGGAAAGAATAACCGTCGATATAGGCGGTTTCGTCGATTTCTCTCGGCACACCCGACATAAAGCCTTCTAATATCCAGACGGCTAATGGCACGTTGAACAAACAATGAGCAAGTGCTACCGCAAAGTGTGTATCAAACAAACCAAAGGCTGAATACAACTGAAAAAACGGCAACGCAAATACAGCGGGTGGTGCCATTCGGTTAGTCAGCAACCAAAAAAACATGTGCTTATCGCCAAGGAAGCGATAGCGACTAAACGCATACGCAGCTGGTAGTGCTACAGCGACTGATATGACCATATTCATTAACACATAGGCCATAGAGTTAAAGTACCCTCGATACCACGATGGGTCGTTGAAAATAACAGCGTAATTACGAAGCGTTGGCTCTTCCGGCCACAGCGTGAACATGGACAGAATTTCCTGATTGGTTTTGAAGCTCATGTTCACCAACCAGTAAATAGGCAACAGCAAAAACACGATGTACAGCGTGGGGACTACCCAGCGAGTCTTGCTTGTGCCACCGGGTTTGATGGGTGCTCTAACGCCTTCTAACGAAATCGTGTTTTGTGCAACTCCTACTGAATGAGGTGTTGTATTCATATCAATCCACCTCCTTTTCTGGCGCATCGACACCGAAGTTGGTCATCACCGTATAGAACACCCAACAGAGTAAAAGGATAATGAGGAAGTAAATAATGGACATGGCAGCCGCAGGCCCTAAGTCGAACTGTCCGATAGCCATTTTTACAAGATCAATAGACAGGAAGGTTGTTGAGTTACCCGGACCTCCGCCTGTGAGTACAAAAGGTTCGGTGTAAATCATGAAGCTATCCATAAACCGCAACAAAACAGCGATTAACAGCACCCGCTGCATTTTCGGCAACTGAATATAGCGAAACACTTTCCACTTGGAAGCGCCGTCTATTCGCGCAGCTTGATAGTAAGCTTCAGGGATTGCTACAAGTCCTGAGTAACACAAGAGCACAACCAGACTCGTCCAGTGCCAAACATCCATAACAATGATAGTGACCCAGGCATCTACCGAGTTTGTTGCATAGTTGTATTCCACGCCCAGCTCTGAAAGTACACGCCCTAACAAACCGATGTCAGCACGCCCGAACACTTGCCAGATAGTACCGACTACGTTCCAGGGTATTAACAACGGAAGCGCCATTAAAATAAGGCACACCGGCACCCAGATACCCTTACGTGGCATTGACAAAGCAATAGCAATTCCTAAAGGAATCTCAATGGCTAAAATGATGCCCGAGAACATCAAGTTTCGGATTAATGCATCGTGGAAGCGGCTGGAACTCAGAACTTCTGAATACCACTCGGTTCCCGCCCAGAAAAACTGATTGTTGCCAAAAGTATCTTGTACAGAATAATTAACCACCGTCATTAAAGGAATGATGGCACTGATAGCCACAAGAAAGAAAACAGGTAAAACAAAGAACCAGGCTTTGTTGTTTAGCGGCTTGTCCATTAGTTGTTGCCCCGGACCAAGTGTGAATCTTGATAAACGTTTAAGCGGGATGTATCGAGCACCGCGTATGCTTCAGCAGGGACATTGACATCCTCTTCGACCACCGCATCTATTTGATGACCGTTGATACTGCCTCTGACAATTTTGTGTCGTCCAATATTCTCAACTGAAGTGACTTGAAGGGGCACACCAGCACTGCCCGCTGTTGATGCATCGGTTACTTTGACAAATTCAGGGCGTATGCCTACTTCTACGGAGCCGTTGAGCACCGGGTACTGCCTTTCGAGTAAAAAACTGTGCTGAGCAAGTGTGACTGCGTTGGCATCGACCGCGCCTGGCAGAATATTCATACCCGGGGAACCTATAAAGTATCCGACAAACGTGTGCTCAGGCTCATCAAACAATTGTTCAGGCGTACCTATCTGTACCACCTCGCCTTCATACATAACAACAACTTTGTCTGCAAACGTTAAGGCTTCAGTTTGATCATGAGTGACATAAATCATGGTGTGATTAAACTGTTCATGAAGCTCTTTAAGCTGTGTTCTTAACTGCCACTTCATATGAGGGTCAATGACAGTCAACGGCTCATCAAATAGTATTGCGTTGACGTCGTATCGCACCAACCCACGACCTAATGATATTTTTTGTTTTTCATCGGCGCTTAAACCTCTGGCCCGGCGCTTGGCTTTATCCTTCAACTCAAGAATATCCAGCATTTCCGATACGCGTTTATTCACTTCCGATTTCTCAACACCACGATTCTGTAAAGGGAACGCCAGGTTCTGCTCCACCGTCATGGTGTCGTATATAACCGGGAACTGAAAAACCTGAGCGATGTTGCGCTCTTCCGGACTTAAGTTAGTGACATCATTGGAATCGAACAGTACGTTGCCTTTTGATGGGATAAGCAAGCCGGATATAATATTTAGCAGTGTGGTTTTGCCACAACCCGAAGGCCCTAGCAACGCGTAGGCACTGCCATCTTCCCAAACATAATCAATTTGCTTGAGCGCAAAATCAGCATCGCTTTTGGGCTGAGCAAGATAGGAGTGCGCCAGTTTATCGAGTGTTATCTGTGCCATAGATCAAGCCGCCTGAGCGTCTAATGAAGGAGCGTGTCGCAAAGCACCTTCTACGGTATCGAACAAATAGAATCGAGACGGGTCCAAATACACCGTTATATCGTCCCCATTGTTCACACGATGTACCCCGTGCGTTAACACCACCCAATGCGCTCCTGCACAGGTGACATGCACATAAGTTTCAGAGCCGGTAATTTCACTGGTACCCACCTTGGCTAAAACGGCCACGTGGTGTCTCTCTGTCTGTGTTAATGAGACATGGTGTGGTCTAAAGCCAAGGGTATATTGGCCATTAGCAAGCGCTGATGCATTAGACGGCAATTGTCCTAGGTTAGCCCCGACAGCCTCAATATGAGCATCTTTTACCGATGCGCTAACGATATTCAACGGCGGATCTGAGAACGTTTGTGCCGTTTGTAAATTGACCGGACGGTTGTAGACGTCAATGGTTGCGTCGAACTGCGTAATTGAACCCTCGTGCAAGGTGGCAGTTTTACCCCCTAGCAGTAATGCCTCGTGAGGTTCGGTTGTCGCATAAACAAAGATCGCACCTGTTTCTGCGAAGAGTCTGGGGAGTTCTACCCGTAACTCTTCGCGCAGCTTGTAGTCTAAATTTGCTAATGGCTCATCCAACAATACAAGCTCTGCTCTTTTCACAAGAGCTCTGGCCAAAGCTGTACGTTGCTGCTGCCCGCCCGACAGGTTAAGCGGTGTTCTATCAAGGAACTCGGTAAGTTTGAGTAATTCTGCTGCTTCGCGCACCTTTGAATCTATGCTGGATTGACTCTCCCCTTGTAGCCTCAAGGGTGATGCGATGTTTTCGTACACTGTCATGGCCGGGTAGTTGATGAACTGCTGATACACCATGGCCACATCGCGTTTTCGCACCGACTGGCCGGTCACTCGCTTGCCATCCACATATATATCGCCGGAGGTAGGTGAGTCCAGACCCGCCATCAGTCGCATCAGGCTGGTTTTGCCTGACAAGGTAGGCCCGAGCAAAACATTGAGCGAGCCTTTCTCCAACTCCAGACTGACGTTGTTGATGTGCAGGCTTCTACCTACTTTCTTACTGACGCTTTCGAACTGCAGCATGATGCTTAACTTGAGATCCCTTAAGTGACTTGAGGATGCTTTACTTGGAACTGACGTCCAGCGAAGCCCGAGTGGCAAAGCGACTCGTGAAAATCAATACAGCTGTTGCATAAAGACACTAACTTTCAAAAAATCGAAAGTCAATCGAAAGTCCGTTTCAAAATCCCACGAACAGATCTAACTAGTGGTCGGTGTTAAGAGTTTTCAGTTTCGATTGTGCGGATATCGAAACCATCAAGGAGCTTTTTAAATGCCCCATTAGGGCATTTATCTGTGACGAATGTGTGCGTCTGGGAAATATGGGCAATTCGTACCGGCGCCGCCCGTTCATGTTTAGTAGAATCTGCGACGACGATGACATGACGTGCATTTGACAGTATTGCCTGAGAAACTTTTACTTCTCGATAGTCGTAATCGAGCAAGGAACCTTCTTCATCAATTGCTGATGCGCCAACGACTGCGAAGTCAACTTTAAACTGATTTATGAAGTCAACAGCAGCTCCACCGATAATCCCCCCGTCGGAGCTTCGCACCTCTCCAGACGCTATAATTACCTTATTTTCAGCGTATGGGCGCATAAGCGATGCCACCGTAATGTTGTTGGTGATAACCAACAGTTGCTTATGCTGTAGCAGGGCTTGAGCCACAGCTTCGGTGGTCGTACCTATATTCACAAATAAAGACGCATTGTCAGGGATTAAGGATGCAGCGGCACGACCGATGGCCTGTTTTTGCTCCCAGGCCAGCATACGCCGGGCCTCATAACTCATGTTCTCGACACTAGATGCCAGCCTTGCGCCACCATGCGTCCGCGTCAACAAGCGCTCATCACAAAGCCGGTTTAAGTCTTTACGAATGGTCTGCGGTGTGACGTCAAATCGCTCAAGCAAATTATCGACCGTTACCACGCCAGTCTGTCTTGCGATATCTAAAATGGATTGACGGCGGATATCAGACATGGTGAAAAGAGGTTTCGTTTCGTCTTTTTTTTATCAAAACGAAACACTAAGCGAAACAAAGTTCCATGTCTATATTTTTTTCCAGCCCTGCGCATTAGAATACGTAAACCGCGGGGACTTCAGCCAATTAGTCTGACTATCTGATTCATTTGCCGCTTATAAACAAACAGGAGCCTACATGAGCCAGCCACTGTTACTCAGCATTGACCAAGGAACCACCAGCTCGAGAGCTATGCTGTTCGAAAAAGATGGCAGCACTTTCGCCGTGGCACAACGCGAATTCACTCAAATCTACCCAGATTCCGGGTGGGTTGAACACGATCCGGAAGAAATCTGGAATTCGGTTGTCACCGTTTGCCAAGAAGCACTAGCGGCGGCATCGTCTGCCAACCGGAAAGTGGTGGCGATCGGAATCACCAATCAGCGAGAAACAACGGTAATTTGGGATCGGCACACAGGAAAGCCAATTCATAACGCGATTGTCTGGCAGGATCGCAGAACTGCAGAGCGATGCCGCGAACTTCAGGCGCAAGGTCATGGCGATACCTTCACCAGCAAAACAGGGTTGCTACTAGACGCCTACTTCTCTGGCACCAAGGTGGCCTGGTTACTCGACAATATTGAAGGCGCACGTTCTCGTGCGGATAAAGGTGAGCTGGCGTTCGGCACCATGGACACATTTTTGATGTGGCGCTTAACCAATGGGCGCGTCCATGCTACTGACTCGACAAATGCGGGCCGAACGCTATTGTTTAATATCCACGAGAACCGCTGGGACGATGAGCTATGTCAGCTACTGAACGTCCCGCACTCTTTATTGCCTGAGGTACATGACTCCGCTGCCGATTTTTGCACAACCGACAAGTCTGTCCTAGGTGTAGAGCTACCCGTCGCGGGGGTCGCAGGTGACCAGCATGCCGCATCAATCGGTCAAGTATGCTTTCGCGAAGGGATGATTAAGAGCACGTATGGAACCGGCTGCTTTATGATGCTCAATACGGGCACTACTGCGATACCCTCAAAAAACAAACTCCTCACCACTATTGCCTATCGCCTGGACGGCACCACCACGTACGCTATTGAGGGCTCGATCTTCGTCGCAGGTGCAGCGGTGCAATGGTTGCGTGACGGCTTGGGAATTATTCAGTCAGCCGAAGAGACTCAAGCTTTGGCGGAGAGTCTTGACAATAATCAAGGCGTCTATTTAGTACCTGCATTCACCGGCCTCGGAGCACCCTACTGGGATGCGGATGCACGTGGCGCACTGTTCGGGCTCACCCGCGACTCAGGGCCCTCCAGTATCACCCGGGCAGCACTTGAATCTGTTTGCTATCAAACCGTGGACTTACTCAATGCCATGCGCCAGGATGGCGCTACGATCGACACCGTTCGCGTTGACGGCGGCATGGTAAAAAACAATTGGCTTAGTCAGTATTTGGCCAATGTTCTTAACATAGCGGTAGAGCGCCCCAGGCAAACTGAAACAACCGCGTTGGGTGCAGCCTATTTGGCAGGCCTTCAGACAGGAGTCTACGATTCCTTAGATGACCTGACCGCTAACTGGCAACAAGAGCACATGTTTTCACCCAGCATGGAAGAGGCTCAACGCAAGCAGGTAATGTCCGGTTGGGCAGATGCTGTACAACGAACCCGAAGTGCTGGTTAGTTAAGTAAAAGCAGTGCATCATTCGCTGCTTACTACTATGTCGCAGACGGTGGCTATGCAGTCACCTTGCACCACAACTATTGTTGGAGAGAATTTCCATGCGCGCGTATTTTGTCAGAATCAAATGTGAGTTAGGGCAATCTTATTCGGTAGCGAATCAAATAGCCGAACTGGAAATTGCCTCTGAAATTTATTCAACAGCCGGTGCTTTTGATCTACTCCTCAAGCTCTATCTTGAAGAAGACATTGATGTCGGCCAATACGTCAACACACATGTTCATTCTGTAAGCGGAATTAGAGATACAGAAACCTTAGTGACTTTTCGGGCGTTTTAGTCAGCCAGAAGAATACTAGCTGTTTGCAGGCGTCGTAGCTAATCTGGCTAAAAGGGTTTTCTCCCACTCCAAAGAAGTTTTCACGATGACATCAAGGTCGTCGTACTTCGGCTTCCAATCCAAAGTTCTGTGAATCTTATCTACGGCGGCTATGAGCGCAGGTGGATCGCCAGCACGTCGAGGCTGCTCAACAACGGTAAGCGGTTCACCATGAATACGCATGGTTGAATCGATGACTTCGCGAACACTGAAGCCTTTTCCATAACCACAATTAACCAATGTGGATTCACCATCTTTACGCAAGTAATCCAATGCTGACAAATGTGCACTGGCTAAGTCGGTAACATGAATATAGTCACGAATTCCTGTGCCATCCGGTGTGGGATAGTCTGTGCCGAAGACCATGAGTTTCTCACGCTTACCCATAGCAACTTCGGCAGCAACTTTTATCAGCAACGTTGCGTTCTTAGTAGATTGACCAATCTTACCGTCAGGATCCGATCCCGCAACATTGAAGTATCGCAGGATGACATGCTTTAACTTTCCGGAGAAACTTAAGTCTTTTAGCATGTGTTCTGACATGAGTTTAGACATGCCATACGGATTAATCGGTGCCGTTACCAGCTCTTCCGAGCAAAGTTTGATGTCTGCGCTAGGGATACCGTAGGTGGCAGCGGTAGAAGAGAAGATCACTTTATCTATGCCAGCGGCTTCACAGCATCGCAATAGATTTAACGTGTTAAGCGTATTGTTTGAGTAATATTTTAGCGGATCTTCGACACTTTCAGGCACGATCGTATGCGCTGCAAAGTGCATCACTGTATCAACGTTAAAGTCTCGTAAAATTCGACTGACAAGCTCTCTATCGCCCGTATCTCCTTTGACGAAGTGACCATACAGCACGGCATCTTCATTGCCTGTACAGAGGTTATCCAGGACGACGATATTTTCACCCTGTTCGCCTAACAGCTTTACAACGTGGCTACCGATATAACCCGCACCACCGGTTACAAGGATATGAGGGGGTTTGGTACTATCAGTCATGTGCTTGCCTACCAGGTTGAAGTTCTCTCTCTATCCCTATATTTCGACCGGTTCGCATGCTACTTGAGACGTAATCGAGTTTCTCGATATCAGTTTTTATTCAGGAATAGCCTGTGAACACGAAAGAAATACTGGCCCGTCTGCTGAGCTTTAATACCGTTAGCCGGCACTCGAATATGGAGCTAATGTCTTTCGTCCGTGAATGGCTGCAGAGCCACGGTATAAGCAGTCGACTTATTCCGAACCACGACCACAGCAAGGCGAATTTGTATGCATCGGTTGGGCCTGCAACGGGTAAATCTCCATTTTCGGGTGGAGTACTGCTAAGCGGCCACACAGATGTCGTACCTATCGATGGTCAGCTCTGGACTAAGCCTGCGTTTCAACTCACGGAACAAGACGGTCGTTACTATGGCCGCGGGTCAGCGGATATGAAAGGTTTCGTCGCCTGCGCATTGAAGGCTATGGAGACGGCCAGCACGATGCATTTGCATACACCACTGCACTTGGCGCTATCGTATGATGAAGAAATAGGCTGCGTAGGCGTGCGCTCACTGCTTGAACATCTTTCAAATCAACCAGCACAGCCAAACCTGTGCATCGTCGGAGAGCCCACATTAATGGGCGTTGCGATACGCCACAAGGGCAAACTGGCCGCCGAAGCAACCTTCAAAGGACGAGCTGGACATTCCGCACTCGCCCCGCATGCACTCAATGCTATTCATCTTGCATCAGACTTCATTTCGCAGCTTCGAGACTTACAAGAATCTCTAGCCGCACCCTATGCAGGTGGAGATACCACTCAAATTCCTTATACAACCGTCCATGCAGGTATTATCAATGGAGGTAACGCTCTAAATATCGTACCGGATACTTGCACGGTACGTTTTGAGATTCGCAATGCCGCGGATGACAACGCGCCGGAAATTTTAGAAAAAATTATTGCTGAAGCGAATCGATTGGTGGATGTTCATTTAGCACGCATTCCAGAGACTGCAGTGTCATTCGAAGTGCTTAACGAATATCCAGGCCTTAGTACACCCGAAGACACATGGGCAGTACGTTTTGTACAGTCATTAACCAACGCAAACGATACCGCTGAGGTGTCTTTTGGCACAGAAGCGGGTCTATTCAGCAGCGTTTTATCCATACCCAGCGTTGTCTGCGGACCCGGGTCTATGGATCAAGGCCATAAGCCTGATGAATTTGTTAGCGTCGATCAAATGGATCTTTGTGAAGACATGCTTGGGAAGTTATTACTTAGGCTTTCTCAATCATCGCCCGGTACACCATAACTCGGAGCATCACCGGGGTTGAGCGCCCGCTGAACATAGTCTGCTAATTGGGGTTTATAAATATTCCAAAGCGACTCTAGCTCAGCGATCGGACATTGCTCACTCCAATCACACCGCAAGTCTGCGACTGGCCAAGACACCTGATCAACTAGCAATAGGCCAGCGGAGTGCACAGGGCCAGCTTCCCCACCGGACTCTAGTCCAGCCTTTAGTGCGTGTATGAGCCTGTCTCCTAAATGTCCGTGACTTTGTACGAAAGCGTCGACGATAGCCTGCGGAACACCGACGTGCTCTAGAAGGTTTCCACCACTCGCGACATTGTCAGCAGTCGCACTCGACCAGTTTCCCAGCGCTTGACGTCCAGAATGCACCACTGCATGACCATGTGCATCGACAACTAGCACTTGGCGATAGTCTTGATACTCACGATTATCGATAACAGAGCTTAACGCTAAGCTTGCATTATCAGGTCTCTCTTCAACATCTTTACTAGCGAGTTCGGACAAAGCGTCCAACACCAGCGGACCCAATCTCGGGTCCGTAATGTTCTGACTGGCAACAGCGCCTACGCCTGCTCTTGCATAAGAACATCTGGCGGCCACTGCCGGAGATGAGGAAGAGATAGCGACACCAAACATACCGGTGTCGCTACAACGTGCTGCTAGCGAAAAAGTCATTCTTGATCTACTTCTTCAGTGCCGTCCAAATTTTATCGTAGAAGACCTGAGTGGCTTCATCACACACCTGCACGAAGGTTCCCGCTGGCGCGTCTGCCGGTGGATTTGCCTCAGGCGATGCTTTAAGTTCGGCGTCGAGTAAATCTGACACACCTTTAACGCCTGCAGTGTATTGAGCGAAGTTAGTTACTGCGGCAATATTTTTTGGCTCAAGCAAAAAGTTCATAAACTTGATGGCGTTGTCACGATTAGGTGCATCTTTGAGCAAGACAACGTTATCCATCCAGACGACATACCCCTCTGACGGATATGAATACTCAATATTTGCACCTTCGGCTCGTGCTTTTGCACCGAACCCATTCCAAATCATGCCTACCGCAGCATCACCAGAAACCAGTACATCCTTAGCACCATCAGAATTGAACGATGCCCACTTAGGCTTCGCAGACTTTAGCAATTCAAACAATGATTCAAGCTCTCCCCTGTCGGTAGAACACTGCGGGATACCCAGATGGATCGACGCCAAAGCCATTACCTCACCCTGACTATCCAGCATGTTGATCTTGCCAGCGAGTTCTTCAGGTGGATCGAACAACAAACTTGTGCTTCGAATATCACCATCATAGACATCTCGGTTAACTGAGAAACTGGTTGAACCCCACTGATAAGGGATAGAGTGCTTACGACCTGGGTCAAAGCCAACGTCAATCCATTGCTCTTCAATATTGGCAAAGTTAGACAGCTCTGATGATTCGAACGAATCAAGCATTCCATCATTACGCATAATTTCAACCATATAGTCACCAGGCACGCTGACATCATAGCTACCCATCTTTCCAGCCTTTAGTGTAGCGAGCATCGATTCATTTGAATCGAAAGTGTCCATGGTGACTTCAACATCATATTCCGTTGAAAATTTATCTAGTAGTTCTTGAGGAATGTACTCAAACCAATGATAAATACTCAGCTTGCCTTCAGCATTCGCAGCACTGGCGCCGAACATCAACCCAGCGGAAACGGCTGCGCTAAGTAGATTGCGTTTATCAAAAAACCGTTTTACTTTCATACCTTTCTCCTATGATCGTACGTTAGATTCTTCTCTTATTCAGAAACCGTGGTATCAGTTTTATCGCCAACACGCCCAATCCACCACGACACCGTGACAAACAGAATTGATACAAGCAACATCAATGTAGAGATAGCCATAATATTCGGCTTTATACCCTGCTTTACGGCACCAAAAATTGCCGTAGGAAGCGTCTCTACTCCTGCTCCCTTAACAAAATTTGTAATCAAGAAATCGTCAAGTGAGACAATGAATGCCAGCAAAGCTCCAGAGACAATTCCCGGAAGCAGAATCGGCAGAAGCACAAATCTAAATGCCTGCCAACGACTCGCATACAGGTCGATTGCAGCCTCTTCGTAAGAACTGCTTATTCCTTGTAGTCGCGCCGCTATCGGCAAATAAGCAAACGGAATACAAAAAACTATATGAGCCAACAGAATACTTAAATAGCCGGTTTTGAAGCCTATGGCACTGAAAAATATTAAGGTTGCGACAGCCGTGACGATTTCCGGCACCATGATTGGTAAATTAATTAACGCAAAACTCATCGATTTACCACGCCAGTAGCCACTGCGCGTCATACCAATTGCTGCCGATGTGGCAATTAATGTCGATGCAATAGTTGCCATTGAGGCAATTGAGATAGAGTTCCAGGCAGCGACCTTAAACTTCCCGGCCTCTACTCCGGTAAAAACATCGATGTACCAGGTCAAACTGAACCCGCCCCATCGAGTGATTGAGGAACTTTCATTAAACGAATAAACCATCACCACTAAAAGCGGCGCATATAAAAGCACCAGACATATTGCCGCCAGAAAACCGAAACCAGGATAAGACTTTATGCGTTCTCCGACGGCGCTCATGGTCTGCTCCGCGATTCGTTACGGGCATAGAACATTAATACGAGCAACACTAAAGACAACAAAATCATCGATGCCGCAGCACCGAAAGGCCAGTTGCCGGCATTACCTTTAAATTGCTCTTCTATCAAAGAACCGATCATGAAGTTTTTCGCCCCGCCAAGCAGATCTGGCGCAAGAAAAGCCCCCAAGCTTGGCACGAACACTAAGATACAGCCGGCAATAATTCCTGGCTTTACAGCAGGAATCAGTACGCGACGAAGCGTTGTCATCCTATCGGCATAAAGATCATGTGCAGCCTCTACCAAAGCGAAATCAAAACGCTCTACCGCAGCATAAATAGGCAATACCATAAACGGCAGGTAGGAATAGAACAAACCCAACTGGACAGCGATGTTGGTATTAATAAGATGAATGGGCTCGCTGATAACTCCCAATTGCAAAAGCCATTGATTCAACGGACCACTGTCTCGAATAAGGAACTTCATGGAGACTGTTCTAATCAACAGATTCACCCAATAGGGAACAGTCACCATGAACAACCAGAATGCTCTGGTCGATGGAGGACGTGTTGCAATATAGTAAGCCGTTGGGAACCCGACCAACAAACAGAAAAACGTGGCTAGCCCCGCTTGCACAATTGAGCGAATGAATATGTTGATATAGGTCCATTCAATTTTTACCGGCTCATCGCCAAACAGACCTCTGTCTAGAAAGAATTGATCGTAGGCGGCAATAGAAAACTCCCAAACAACACCACCACGGAACTCTTTAGTTAAAAAGGAATAAACGAGCATTAACAAAACGGGGATAACCAGCAACACACCGATAGTCAGCCACGACGGCAGTAGCAGCCTGTTTTTAAGCCCTGAAAAAACGGCACCGTCTACGTCTGAATTATTAGGAGTTATGCCAGCCATTACGCGCTTAAAAACCGAGCACCGCCCGATTGAATTTGCAAGTTCACCCTCTCTCCCGCAGCCGGCAAACGGTAACCTTGATCTGAGTTCTGCGTTCGTACTTGAACAATCTGCCCGTGATTTAACTCAACAACAAGTTGCGTATCTGTGCCCAGGTATATATGCCGCACCACGACTCCTGTTAGTGAATCACTACTGAGGTCTGTCGTGTTAGAAACATTCAATCTTTCCGGGCGAATACACAGATGGCCTTTTGTTCCAGGCACAATGGATGTATCAATGGAAGATACTGCAGAGGACACCTGTAGCCCACCAGGTAAACTGCACTGCACGGTATCGCCTTCTACGATCATCACTTCGGATTCAATTAAATTACTTTCACCTATAAAATCTGCTACAAATTTATTTGTGGGCGCATCATAAATATCGTGAGAGCTTCCTATTTGCTGCACATTGCCCGCGGACATAACCGCTATTCTGTCTGACATGGTAAGGGCTTCTTCTTGATCATGCGTTACAAATATAAAGGTAATTCCAGCGTCTTCCTGAATTTGTTTAAGCTCAAGGCGCATGGCCTGTCGCAGCTTTAAATCTAGCGCCGATAGTGGTTCATCCAGAAGCAACACCTCGGGTTCCGGAGCTAAAGCACGTGCCAGTGCAACACGCTGTTGTTGCCCACCCGACAATTGCGTAGGCAATCGGGACGCGAAATTCTCAAGTTGCACAAGCTCAAGCATGGCCTTAACCCGTTTCTTAGCCTGCACAGATGGCACGTTACGCATCTGCAATCCGAAGAGAACATTCTCTTCTACGCTCATGTGTGGAAACAATGAGTACTGCTGGAATACCGTATTAACTGGTCGTTTATTCGCAGGAAGACTGGCAATCTCTTTGCCGTGTAAAAAAACCGAACCCGCTGTCACATTCTCAAAACCCGCGATAATGCGCAGTAATGTTGTTTTTCCACATCCTGACGGACCCAACAGAGTAAAAAACTCTTTGTCATTAATGGTCAATGACACGTCGTGCAGTGCGACAGCTTCACCATACTGCTTTTTCACATTACAGAGCTGTACAGCTATATCGCTTACTTCAGTCATTGTTGAATTGGGTGTCTTATTCACGTTAGTTAAAACTATTTCTACAGTAGATTCTCGAAAGATAACTCGCGCTGTGTTTCTACAATACTTTCCGACAGGATCCTGCCAACTTCTTGTATTTCCTGCTCAGTTAAAATCAGGGGTGGAGACAATACGATCATACTGCCCAAAGGCCTTACTATCAGCCCTTTGCTTTGAGCATGACGGGAAATTCGAGCCCCAACTCCCACCTCATCGTGAAACGGCTCTTTAGATGCTTTGCTTTGCACAAACTCCAAAGCCATCATAAAGTGACTACCTCGAACATCTCCTACGATCTCGTGTTCGAGAAGTTTTTTTAACGTACTTTCAAACAATGGACCTAGCTCTCTTACACGCTCACAGATCTTCTCGTCTTCTATGATGCGGATATTTTCTAACGATGCTGCACAACAGGCAGGGTGGCCTGAGTAAGTCATTCCGTGCAGGAACTTCCCACCTTTTCCAGAAATCACATCGTAAATATCATCTGACAAAATCGTAGCTGAAATAGGCTGATAGCCGGAAGACAAGCCTTTAGCGGTGCAAATAATATCCGGTACTATTCCGAAGCAGGCTTCAGAAGCAAACATATGCCCCAATCGGCCAAACGCGGTAACCACTTCATCAGATATATACAATATTTCAAACTCTCGGCACTTTGATAACACACGTGCATGATATCCATCAGGTGCAACGATGACACCACCTGCCCCCATAATCGGCTCAGCAATAAAGCAGGCAATGTTTTCAGCCCCGATAGTTTCAATTTGCTGGCACATATCATCAATGAGGTAATCACAAAACTGATCTTCGCTCATACCCTCAGGGCGACGATACACATCTGGCGAAGGGAGAAAATGAACTAGCTCATCGGCACTGTTCCAACCTTCGCGATACTGTGGTGTGGTCATGGCAATAGCCAAGTGAGTAGAACCATGATAAGCCCCCATACGCGACAGAATTTTGCGCTTACTAGGCATACCTAATCGATTGAAATAATGATGAACAATTCTAATAGCTGTGTCATTAGCCACAGAACCGGAATTGGCAAAATAAACATGATTCAAATTGCCAGGCGCAAGTTCGGAAATCCTGGCAGCCAGTGAAGCGGCTGTCGGATGCGTGAGGTTATAAAATGTGGAAAAATAATCCAACGTATTAAGTTGATCAGCTATCGCTGCACTTATTTCACGCCTACCGTGTCCAATATTGACACACCAAAGTCCAGCCATGCCATCCAAATAGCGTTCACCACAGGCATCATAAACATACGCCCCTTCAGCTTGCGTTATTACGGTGCGTGCGTCGGGCTCTGTCAGCGCATGTAGATCAGCGAAAGAATGCACAAGATGTTTATCGAGTTGCAAAATTTCCTCAGTTCGATCATTCAGCTGACTGATAGTCATACACACTCCGGTTGAATAACGACATCATAGCCACAACCAGTCAAATTTTGCACATGCAATTGATGCTTACCCATTGCTTTTGGTTTACAAAAGCAATAGCCTAATAAAAACTGATTGTCCGATCCAGAATATCACGTCAGACTGACTCCAGACCAGAACTTCAAAGAACTCAAGGCCCACAAAAAATAGGCATTGGTTTCAAATGAGTTGCGACCCAGCAAGCAATAGCATCATGCCGACACATACGCGTATTAGAATGTTCAACACCCGGGAGACATACCCAAACCAGTCCTTGGACAACGACCTTTGCCAGGCTGTCAAAGCGGGAAATACTATCTACGTCCGCGGTCAGATAGGGACAAACTTTGAAGGTGAACTGGTGGGACTAGGCGACCCAGCTGCCCAGGCAGAACAAGCGATGAAAAACGTCGACCAATTGCTTAAAGAAGCGGGCAGCGAATTAAGCCATATCGTAAAGACAGTCACTTATATTACCGATCCTCGTTACCGGGAAGCTGTCTACCAGGTGACAGGTAAATGGCTTAAAGGTGTCTTTCCTATATCAACAGGGCTCGTCGTTGTAGCCCTGGGTCAACCCGAGTGGTTAATGGAAATTGACGTAATTGCTGTGATACCCGATGACCATGAAGCGGCACAATAGAATAAAATCTTGGCATATTAATGTGCCACAGTTGCAGTATATGGCAAAACAATGAGATTTACGCTGCGCCAACTGAAATATTTTGTTGCAGCTGGAGAGGCACTGAGTATTAGACAGGCGTCTGCTAAAATCAGCGTGTCAGAGCCCTCTATTTCCTCTGCTATCAGCCAGCTTGAGGCTGAGTTCGGTATCACACTGTTTATTCGCCACCATGCTCAGGGATTGTCACTTACTCAGGCAGGCACAGCACTTTTACGAGACGCTAAAGCATTTCTTCAACACGGTCGTGAATTAGAAAACGCGGCTCAAGAATTAAATGCAGGTATATCTGGCCAATTTAACGTTCTGTGCTTTACCGCGCTAGCGCCATTTGTTATCCCATCAACATGCCATGGTTTTAAAGCTGTGCATCCGGATGTACACCTTCGGGTTCATGAGGCGCATCAGGCGGAAATACTGGATCAGCTGTGGCATGGAAAAGCAGATATAGCTATTACCTATGATCTGGAAATACCCGAGGGTCTGGACTTCACACCATTGACTAGCCTTCCACCTTACGCAGTACTGTCAAAGAATCACCCACTAGCCAAACGCAAACGACTCACACTTGAACGACTCAGTGAAGAGCCTTTGGTGCTTCTCGATTTACCATTAAGCAAAGACTACTTTCTATCGCTTTTTCACAGACAAAAACTCACGCCAAACATTTTGTCAAAAACGCAACAAGTGGATGTTATGCGCTCTATCGTTGGACAGGGATACGGATACGGTTTAGCCAACGTTAAACCCGACAATGCAATAACGCTTGACGGCAGCGAACTGGTTTACATGCCACTGGACGGGAAACTTCCGGCTTTAACTCTCGGGCTGCTTAATCACGCCTCAGCGGCGCGAAGTCGATTGGCGAAATTATTCATAGAATATGTCAACCAGCAACTCAATCTCGGCAAATTACCCGGCATCGAACTACATCAGACTCAACTCAAACGAATCACATGAAAACCATTGCCAGTGCAGACCATCATTTGCATTTCCCGAAAGGCGAACTGTCCGGCGGGGAATTTGTTAGACCGTTTGAGTGCCCTGAGCGCTGGGACTATATAACGCGTGCTCTTGCGACGAGTGGTTTCAGTGCGCCGACAGAACCCGATGCGCTATCCATGGACGCTGTCAAGAAAGTGCATTCGATGGATTACCTACAGTTTCTAGAAAGTGTATGGGATCAATGGGAAGCCGAGGGGTTTAAAGGCGAGGCACTACCCACTGTCATACCTGCCAGGCGCATGCAACAACGCGAGCCCACTCACGTAGATGGCAGGCTGGGTTACTATGCCATGGCTATCGAAACCGCCATAACCAAGGGGACCTATGCTGCAGCCAAAAGCAGCGCTGCTTGTGCGCAAACAGCAGCTAAATTACTCGGGCCCGCAGACTCTAGCGCGTTTGCCTTGTGTCGCCCTCCGGGACACCACGCTGGAATAGATTTATACGGTGGTTATTGCTTTTTAAATAATGCCGCTATTGCAGCCCAAACACTACTCGACAGTGGCGCATCAAAAGTGGCTATTCTCGATGTTGATTTTCATCATGGCAATGGTACTCAGGATATTTTTTATAACCGCAATGATGTTCTGTTCGTATCACTTCATGGCGACCCGCTACATGCCTTCCCACACTTTCTAGGTTATGCAGATGAAACAGGTATAGACGAGGGGGAAGGATATAACATTAACTATCCCATGCTTCCGGGAACCCCTTACTCGATTTGGGGCGACGCCCTAGCCGATGCATTAGACCAAATAGAAAGATACCTTCCGGACGCTCTAATCATCTCACTAGGTGTAGACACCTATGAGAAAGACCCTATCAGTTTTTTCAAACTGACATCTGATGACTTCACTAGCTACGGTCAAGCCATTAGTAAACTCAAGCTACCCACTCTATTTGTCATGGAGGGAGGCTACGCCGTGGAAGAAATCGGTATCAATACTCGTAATGTTTTAACGGGGTTTTTGAATCAATGAGCAAACATCGCGACCCGCGCTACGACTGCCTCTTCGAACCACTAAAGATTGGCCCTGTAACCACGCCCAATCGTTTTTATCAGGTACCGCACTGCAATGGTGGTGGCTACCGTGACCCAACGGCCGTCGCTCGCATGCGAGAGATTAAGGCTGAAGGCGGCTGGGGAGTTGTATTCACCGAGCAGGTTGAAATGCACCATAGCTCTGAGATAAGCCCTTATATAGAACTTCGCTTATGGGATGACAACGATATTCCCATGCTGGCCCGAATGTCCGATGGCATTAAAGATGGAGGTGCACTGGCAGGGATTGAACTGGCCTACCCCGGTATCAATGGTCCAAACCTTTACACGCGCGAAGTGCCCATGGCCCCTACCGCACTTCCCATAAGAACATTTACAAACGACCCGGTCAGTGCGCGTTCTATGACCAAGCGGGATATCGCTAACTTACGGCAATGGCATAGAGCGGCCTTTAGACGCGCCAAAGAAGCTGGCTATGACTTAATTTGTTTGTACGGTGCTCATGGTTTCGGTGTCATTCAACACTTCCTATCCACATTAACCAATCATCGAACGGATGAGTACGGCGGCAGCCTTGAAAATCGCTCGCGTTTGATGCGCGAACTAATCAGTGATGCGAAAGATGAAGTTGGCGATACTATGGGTATCACACTACGCCTTTCTCTTCATGAGTTGGTCGGGGACTTAGGTTTCACCAATGACGAGGTCAGAGAACTTGTTGGTATGCATGGCTCGCTTCCCGATCTTTGGGATTTAGCCCATGGTAGCTGGGAAGACTGTTCAGGTGCTTCACGGTTCAAAGAAGAAGCTGCCCAACAAGAACTGGTAAGGGGTATACGCGAGCTTACCGATCGCCCGGTCGTCGGTGTTGGTCGTTTTACGTCCCCGGACGTGATGGTAAAGCAGCTTAACTCCGGTGTGCTCGATCTTATCGGTTGTGCAAGACCCTCCATTGCCGATCCTTGGTTACCCCGAAAAATAGATGAAGGTCGTGTTGAAGATATCCGTGAATGCATTGGCTGCAACATGTGCATCACAGGAGACATGACTATGTCGTTATCACGATGCACACAAAACCCAACGTTCATGGAAGAGTGGCGACGCGACTGGCATCCCGAAATCATGAACCCGAAAGGCGAATCTGATTCTGTGCTGATCGTTGGCGCAGGCCCTGCAGGATTAGAGGCGACACACGCCTTAGGAAAACGAGGCTATGAAGTCGTTTTAGCTGAATCCTCAGACACCTTGGGCGGCCGCGTCAGCAAAGAATCACAGTTGCCCGGCTTATCCGCCTGGGGACGGGTAAGAGATTACAGAACCTGGCAAATCAGCCAGCTAGCCAACGTCAATGTCTACCCTAACAACACACTTACAGCCGATGAAGTTCTGGAATTCGGCTCGGAACACGTTGCTATTGCAACAGGCTCTTATTGGAGACGCGATGGCGTTTCTCGCTTTCACGTAAAACCGGTTCCCTCAACTGGCAAGCTGCCGGTTTTCACGCCTGATGACATTATGGCAGGGGAAAAAATAACGGGTAAGGTTGTCGTCTTCGATGACGATCACTACTACATGGGGGCTGTTATTGCGGAAAAATTAGCTCGCGATGGTGCTGAAGTCACTTTGCTTACTCCATCGGCTTACGTGTCAGAGTGGACACTCAACACCCTTGAACAAGGTTTTATACATAACCGATTGCTCGAACACCAAGTGGACATTTTAAGAAACTCTGCTGTCACTAAAATATTAGACAATGCAGTGCAATGCACGGACACGTACTCAAACAAACATACGGACATTGAATGCGACGCGCTCATCATGGTCACATCGCGCTTAGGTGATGACACGTTATGGCAATCATTGTCAGCAAGAGAAAACGAATGGCAAGATCACGGCGTAAAAAGTATTCAGATAATTGGTGATGCACAATCACCGGCGCCGATAGCCTGGGCAACTTTCGCCGGGCATCGTTTTGCCCGCGAGCTGGACGAGCCTGTACGTGATGAAGCGATTCTTCCGTTTCGCAGAGAATTAGCCCGGTTAAGCACGAAAAACGATGCTCAACAATAAGCACAAGTATACCTACCGTCATTGCACGTATACGTGGCCGCTACAACGGATACTGATCATTCCATTGACTCAATTCAACTAAACTCATTATTGGAAAATCGAATACAAACCAGCAGGCCTGCTATCACACCTTATGAACCTGAACTTTATCGACCTCTATTGTGAGCGTATCGGGCAAGGCTTCTGGAATGAACCCGCAAACGCCATAACCAATATAGTGTTTATTGCAGCGGCTCTCTTCGCCTGGCGAGTACTTAAAAAACGTGAACACTCCGATATATGGGAGAAACTCATCGTATGCCTGGCGGGAATGATAGGCATCGGATCATTTCTTTTTCATACGTTTGCAACCACATGGGCCGCGCAAGCGGACATCATCCCTATTTGGGCGTTTGTTGTGAGTTACGCCCTTCTAGCATCCTATAGGTTAGGCGAAAAGCAGATTGGCAAAACGTTAACAATAATAGCCGTTACCATCCTATCGATTGGAGTGGCGAAATTTCTTACTTTTCAGCTACTCGACACAACACCTATCAATGATGTCGTCGGTATGTTTGGCGGTAACGCACAGGCCTATCAAGAAGCACATGGATCGCTCCTTAACGGGTCAGAACAGTACTTACCCGCAGTGATTGCGTTACTGATTTTTACCGGGATTAGCTTTGTCATGGAGCACCCTGCCCGCAGCTACTTTGCCATTGCAAGCGCCCTGTTTTGCATTTCCCTGTTTTTCCGCACCATTGATATCGCAAGTTGCGCGGCAACTCATGGCTTAGGGACGCATTTCCTCTGGCACGCCATCAACGGACTCGTTGTGGTGTTATTGCTATTAGCCCTGATTAAAACAATGCCACCTAAAAATGCTAAGCGGCACTGAATAGATTCAGGCTTAAAGCAAGCTTGCGATTTGCAACGACATTAGACAGACGCAGTAAGACCACCGTCCACGCGTAAATTTTGCCCTGTTATGTAACTTGAATCATCAGAGACCATAAACGCAATGGTGTTGGAGAGCTCTTGGACTCGAGCATATCGCCCAGTAGGAATTCGATTAACCCGATCTTCTTTTTCTGGAAGGCTATCAATGAAACCAGGCAGAACGTTGTTCATGCGTATACCTTCTGCCGCATACTTATTACTGAATAGTTTTGTGTATCCAGCTAGCGCTGATCGAAAAATGGCCGATGTAGGGAAATCTGGGTCCGGTTCAAAGGCTGCGAACGTGGAAATATTAACGATTGAACCTGAACCTTGCTGTTGCATTATCGGCAATACCAAACGGGTCATGCGGACCACGTTCATCAAGTAGTAGTCCATACCTAAGTGCCAGTCTTCGTCGCTGATTTCCATAACCGGGCCTTTGGGTCCATGCCCGGTGCAATTCACAACACCATCAATACGACCGAAGCGTTCCATGGATGCATGAACAAACGCTTCTAAATCATCAGGCATTAAGTTCGAGCCGGTAAAACCCAAGCCACCAAGCTCTTTGCCTAAGGCTTCACCTTTTCCAGATGAAGACATAACCGCAACGTCGTATCCATCTGCTGCCAATTTCTTCGCAGCGTCAGCGCCGATTCCGCTACGCCACCTACAACCAAAACCACTTTTTTTATTGAATTATCACTCTAATTTCTTAGTGTCTTGCACAATGTTCATAGAAGCAACGCCACTATTGCCTAACTCTACAGATGCAAACGGACCGCCCTGACACAGGTAAGTCGTGTCATTCAAATCTTGCGGGGCTTCTTCGGCCAGTACTTTTTCTGCAAACTGTTCAGCGTTATCTTTAGGACGGTAACCTAAGAAGCTGGCATTAGAATTGTCCACTGGTGCACGGTCGTTGTTGGACACACCGTAGACCACGGTAAAACCTGTGGTTGGCGTGTTAACAGATTGAGTTACCAAATGGATCAAGTCGTCATAAGACAACCAGCTACCAAGTGCCCTCGCATTATTCACCTGCGCACAGGATAGGATTCGCATGCACACAGACTCAACACCCCGCTTATCCCAGTAAAGACTTGCTAAATCTTCAGAGAAACACTTTGCCAGGCCATAGAAGGTATCAGGGCGATGTGGCACGTCAGTGCCGATAAAGTCGGTCCTGGAATGCATGCCCACGGCATGAATAGAGCTTGCGTACACAACACGACGGAGCTTATGTTGATACGCCGCTTCCCACACGTTGTACGCACCGACGATATTCGGTCCTAAAATGGTGTCAAACTCTGCTTCATCACCATAAGCACCAAAGTGTATGACCTGATCGGCACCTTCCAGCACTCGCATCATGTCATCCAAGCTGGCCAGGTCCGCCTGCTCGTATCGTTCACCGTCGTAGAGCTTACCGATATCTTCAATAATATCGGTTGAGACCAGCTCATCGCACATCTTTGCCAACGGTTCGCGCAGGTAAGAACCCAACCTTCCTGCTGCACCGGTTAGTACTAATTTCATATTGGAATATCTTCTGGTTTGACGGGTTCAACCGATGCAGTCGTGCTGCTGGTTTAACCCATTTTTGTTTTAACGTTAGCGAGTAAATTGTCAGCACCGCTAACTAGAATACTCAAGTCAGAGCCCACGGCGACAAACGTGAATCCCTCTTTTAACAATTGCGCTGCGAAATCGGGATCACCAACCAATGTACCCACAGGTATGCCTTTTTTCATCAGCGATTTAGCCGCAGGCATGATGAGTTCCCACACCTCATCACATAAAGGCTGACCTAACTTGCCAATGTCTGCCGCAATATCAGCCGGACCAAAAAACACACCACTCACTCCATCAACGCTTGCTATTGGAATTGCCTGTTCAATTGCAGATCGGGTTTCCAACTGAATGAGAAGCGTAGTTTCGTCTTCCACTCTGTCGTAATAATCTTTAATTCTTCCGAAAGCGTTTCCCCTAGACGTACCAGTAACACCTCTGACCCCTCTTGGCGGGTAGCGTGTTGCTGCAACCGCTTTTTCCGCTTCCTCAACAGTTTGAACCATGGGTATCAATAAACCTGGTGCTCCAATGTCTAACAAGCGCTTGATCATAACGGTATCGTTCCAAGGGGGACGAACGACAGCCGTGCTACCGCCACTGTCAACAGCTTGAAGCTGAGTTAACACCGTGGAAACGTCATTGGGGTTATGCTCCATATCTATTAGAAGCCAGTCATAGCCACTGGGACTGACCACTTCAGCCGCAAAGTTGTTGCGCAGACTGAGCCACAAACCTATTTGCTTTTCTGAATTTTTTAGGGCCTGAGTAAATTTATTGACCGCCAATTTCATATTATTGCCTTCTCATCAAATTTCTCTCCACGTTCGATACGTGAAAAACTAAACTGAGACAAGTCTAAAGCGCGATACTCCCCATAAGCAATCATTTCCGAAATTCCGCGGCCCATTGCAGGAGATTGCTGAAAGCCATGACCGGAAAAGCCGTTCACAAACAAAAAGTTCTCGACAGTTGAATGTGGCCCGATGACCGCATTCTGATCAAACGTATTGAAAGCGTAGTGCCCTGCCCACGAGTTCGTTAACTTGATAGCTTCGAACTGGGGAATGCGGTTGGCGATAATTGGCCATACTTTTTCCTGCCAAATACTATGATCCTGAACAAAATCATCATAATCCACAGGATGATCGTCATCCGGCGGGCACCCTGCCAGATAATATTGGCCATCGGTTCGCATGTGTACGCCTGACGGATCAATCGTTAAAGGAAGATCTCTATCAAGAGGTTGTTCGGCATCGAAAATAAACGTGTAACGCTTACGTGGCTCTACCGGAATTTCAATACCAGCCATACGTGATGTCAGTACTGCGCGAGGACCGGAGGCGTTAACAACTGTTCCGCAACTGATGACATCGCCGTTTTTCAACGTGACACTTTCCACACGAGTGCCATTCGCGTTTTTTTCCATCGACACAACTTCGTTGGTGACGTATTCAGCACCGTTCTCTCTTGCAGATCGCCTCCACCAGTCGAACAGGGTGTTACCGTCAAAGTAGCCTTCATCGATAAGATTGTGATTTCCACCGATGATATCGTCGAGCATATAAAAGGGATAATCCCGCTTGATATCCTCAGCAGTCATGTACTTTGTGCCAGCACCGAGGCTTGACTGAACCTTTTGGGATTCCTGCAAGGTATCAGCGAATGCTTGGTTGTCTGCCAGATACATGTATCCATAGCTTTGCAATAGCAAGTCAGGTACGCGTTCATCGTTACCCATGAACTGCCGGAAGTTTTTTACAAACTCTGCAGCAAACTGCGATATCCGAATATTGACTTCATTGGAGAACTGCTGCCGCATGCAACTATTCGTATGAGCCGTGGACGTAAACTCATAGGTTGGATCTTTCTCTACTACCAGTATCGAACCATCAAAGTCAGGGTTGTTCGTTAAAAACCAGGCTACTGATGAGCCGTACATGGCCCCACCAACAATGACGACATCGTAACTGCTCTGGTTTGGCGTCTGTAACGCAGAATCGGTCATGAGTAATTCTCTCCTCGTTTAACAGCATTCAACACCTTGTCGACCTCTGCCTGACTAAACCCATAGTCACGCATACAAGCCTGTGCTGATATGTATCCATGAGCGAGATCACGACGGACTAATTCAGGATCTCTATCGCTTGCGGCACCATACCCCGCACCACCTGGGAAAGACAAGACTACGCGACGCCCGTGCGGTACAAACTGCTTACCCTTACCCTTCATGGGCGTCATATCGTCTTGACGAATTTCAGTTGGAGCACCGTCAGCACCGCCTTGACGCCCTCTGGCCGGATGATCAACACGATCAAACATGGCCTGAAAATCAAATTCATGCCCTTCGACCGCACCCACTTCCATATATTGACCGAGTCCCCCCCGATACTGGCCTGCGCCACCACTATCAGGTCGAAGTTCTTTTCGCCAAATAATAACCGGACCAACATGCTCAGTTGCCTCTATAGGCATTGTCATAACACCTGATGGAAACGCCGTGGCATTCATGCCGTCTTGAGAAGGACGCGCACCTGAACCTCCTGAATTAAAGGTAAGCACTTCTGATCGAACAGCCGCATCTCTCGCTGCTTTATCTTCATCGGTCTCTACATCGTCGGTTCTCGGGCGAAGGGACACCTGGAAATTACACAGGCAACCAGCACCCTCTGCAGGCACAGTGTTTGGCAACATTTTATCCAACGCATCGTAAACCGTATCCGGAATCATGTGACCGATGACATGACGCAATGCAACCGGCGCTGGATGTACCGCGTTAACTATAGAATTTACCGGCGCTGTAATTTCAAACGGTGCAAGAGATGCCGCATTGTTTGGAATTTCAGGAGCAATGGCGCATTTGAGCGCATAGCATGCGTATGCCTTGGTATAGACCAACGGCACATTGATGCCTTTTTTATCAAGACCTGAGGTACCGGCAAAGTCACACAGAATCCGATCTTTTTCAAACGTTAGATTGACCTTTAAATCTATCGGGCGGCTGAAGCCATCTATACGCATTTCCCCATTGGCCGTTTTCGCAGGTAGTGCGTTTATTCGTTCTAACGTTGCCCGGCGAGAATTGTCCAGAATAAACTCTGCAATCTCTTGTAAGGAATCAAGATTGAATTCCTGCATCATATCGATGAGTCGTCGGTGTCCTATCTCATTACAGGTAGATAAGGCATAGACGTCACCGATGAGCTGATCTGGCTCGCGTACGTTTCCACGAATAATATTTATTAAGGTGGTATCGATACGACCTCGCTCGGTTAACTTCATGATAGGAATGTATAGACCTTCCTCATAAACCGAATTAGCATCGGCACCGAAGCCACGACCACCGATGTCTACAATATGAGCTGTGCAGGCGAAAAATCCGACAAGCTCTGCATCATGAAACGACGGTGTAACGACCGTAATATCATGAAGGTGTCCAGTTCCCTCCCAGGGATCATTGGTGATATACACATCACCTTCAAAAATATTATCAACGCCTAATCGACGTATAAAGTGCGGCACTGCGTCAGCCATAGCATTAACATGACCCGGTGTACCGGTAACTGCCTGCGCCAACATACGACCCTGAGTATCGTATACACCGGCTGAGAGATCTCCGGCTTCTCTGACTGATGTGGAAAACGCGGTACGAACCAGTGCTTGAGCCTGCTCCTCAACCACGGATATAAGCCGGTTCCACATAACCTGTTTGGCTACATTCGATGTTTTGCTACTCACAACGTTCTCCGGTAATTTGCAGAAGACACCAAAGCCTTAGTGCGTTGGGTTTCAAAAGTCATTGTTTGCCCCCTACCCCTGAACCGTAATGTCTATGCAACCATCTGACTGGCGCATGGCCTTCCTACTTTGAGGCACGATGATCGTGGTTTCATCTTCTGTGACTATCGCAGGCCCTTTCAATAACTTCCCTGTTTCAAATTCGTCTCTCAGTAAAACTGCGGCATCAACATCTTCACCAATAGCCGCATCAAAAACACGGCGTCTTACATCGCTTTGAGCGACGCCATTCACGTCTGCCAAAGCGATAGGTTCTTCGACTTGAGACGGTGTTGTTGCGTTCACAGCCCAAACGGTAATTTCGATATCCATTCCGTCGACAACACGTCCGAACAACGCTGCGTAATCAGCTTCAAACAATGCTTGATACGTTTGAACATCCGGGTTGAGAGCTTGCTCACTGGTCAGTGACACAGGAATTTCCCAACCTTGTCCCGAATAGCGCATGTAGGCTTTGAACTCTGAGGCTATCGGTGCATCCGCGTCACACGAACGAACAAATGCAGTGGCTTCATCTGACAATTCTGATAAGAGTTGGCTAACAACATCTGCATCAAAGTCGGATAGTTTCATGTAGTGCGAGCGATTGGCTTCAAAGCTAAACGGTGCGCGCAGAAATCCGATTGCCGAACCCACACCTGCCCCGGGTGGAACCAGCAGACGTTCTACACCTAGCTTTTCACACAAGCGTGAAGCATGCAGAGGCGCAGCCCCGCCAAACGCGATCATGGTGTACTCAGCGAGATCTTCACCATTCTCAACAGCATGAACTCGTGCAGCGTTCGCCATGTTTTCATCGACCACTTCAACCAAACCGTAAGCGGCTGTTTGTGCATCCATGCCTAGCGGTTCCCCCAACACAGCTTCTAATGCTTTCGCTGACTCATCAGCATGCAAAGAGATGGAACCACCTGCAAAATTGTCAGGGTCAAGCTTACCAAGCACCAAATCAGCATCGGTTACTGCAGGCTTATCACCGCCGCGTCCGTAGCACGCAGGTCCGGGTTCTGATCCTGCTGAATGAGGCCCGACTCGAATTTGCCTCATGGCATCGACACTAGCCAGAGAACCGCCACCGGCTCCGATCTCAACCATATCGATAACCGGTATCGAGATAGGCATGCCCGAGCCTTTTTTGAAACGGTAGGTTCTCGCAACCTCAAATACCCGACTGGTCTTAGGCGTTTGATTTTTGATTAAACATATCTTTGCGGTTGTGCCACCCATATCAAATGACAGCACCTTATCGAGGCCGTAGCGTGACGCAATGTTTGCTGCGAAAACAGCACCACCGGCTGGCCCTGACTCAACCAAACGCACAGGAAATTCCGCCGCGCTCTCTAAGGAGATAATGCCACCACCTGAGTGCATCAGAAAAATAGGGCAATCAACCTTTTGCTTATTTAATTCACCTTGTAAGCGTCCTAAATAACTTTTCATCAAAGGCTTGATGTAAGCATTCGCAACTACAGTGTTGAAGCGCTCGTACTCACGCATTTGCGGAGAGACCTCACTGGATAGAGACACCATGACGTCAGGCAACTTCGCATTGATAGCATCACGAATTGCATTTTCGTGTTTGTTATTCAGGTAAGAGTGAATCAACCCGACCGCTACACTTTCGTAACCCGCCTCCTCAATTCGCTCTACCAGCGACTCCACTTCTTTCGGATCAAGTTCAATCAGAACTTCTCCACGCGCACTAATACGCTCAGTCACCGTAAAGCGTTGATGGCGGGCGAGCAAAGGTTCAGGCAGTGTCAGGTCGAGATCGTATTGTTCAAACCGGGATTCTGTACGCATCTCTATCACGTCCCGAAAACCTTCAGTCGTGATCAGTGCGGTTCGAGCACCTCGACGCTCGATAAGCGCATTTGTGGCGAGTGTTGTGCCGTGGATGATCTGGCCAATATATGAAGGATCAATGGAAGCTTTTGCGCAAACCTGCTTCAGCCCATCGATGATGGCATCTTCAGGAGCACCGTAGGTTGTCAAAACCTTGGTCGAAAACTGCTCACTACCGGTCTCAAGCACGACGTCAGTAAACGTACCTCCGATATCAACGCCCAATCTGACCTGTGGATTGCCAGTTGCCATAGTTCTTGCTGCCGCTGTAGTTTACTTGAGCCCTACAGGTTACGGCCGCGAGAGCATTAAATCCAATTATATTATTCGATACTAACGATAATATTTTTTTATCCTGCAACAGGCTCCTTATAGCGAGAACTGGGCGATATATCTTTCCGATACTTCTCTCGCCAATACGGCAGCCTCACTAACAAATTTGGGAGAACGCTCAGCGTCGTATCGAGCCCGAAACATCAGGTTATCCGGGCACCATGTGTAATTTATGCGAACCAGGGACCCATTACCCAACGAATCACGCACCATGGCAGCCGGCAAAGCTGCAATACCCATCGCATCGATGGTCATGTGCAGGCAAGCGGCAAGATTACTGGACGGAACCAACCGGGCTGCCGCGTTCTGCCTGCCTCGAAAATGATTTGCCACTTCTTCGTAAGGCCGGGTATCCCGGGCATGCGTCAAGATGGGATAGCGCAGTAAATCTGATGTACTCAATTGACCGACATCAGGAATCATTAGCTCAGGCGATGCAACCCAAACCCAATCATAGGTGCCTAGCTCTTCCCAGCCGGATGTCTGGCGCTCAAAGGGGCCACTTTGCAACGCTAAATCGATGGATCGGGAAAACAGCTCTTCTTTTAAATTGGCGGAGAGGTCAACTGTTAATTCAACGAGCACATTAGGAAACCGTTCCTTAAGACTGCGCAGAAATTCACGCAACCAGGTATGCACAATCATTTCGGTTACACCCAGCTTCAGCACACCCTCATACAAGGCTGCGGTTCCCGCGACGGTTGAAAAATTCTCAGCAGCTCTAAGAACAGCTCTGGCATGATCAAGTAGTTCCGTGCCTTTGGATGTTAACCGCACAGATCCTGCATCACGCTCCATCAGCGTAACGTCCAAGGCTTGCTCCAACGCAGATATCCGAGTGGATATATTGGGTTGAGTGGTATTTAACCGCTCTGCAGCTTTCCGAAAACTGCCAAGGTCCGCTACCCAGACAAACGCTTCCAACTGAGCAAGTTTAAGCTTCATATCTGTAGAGACTTTATGACCATTCAGACTCGACGTAATAGGTTACCGAGACTAGATAAGCAAAAGAACACTGCCGCCGCGCATACAACTGTTGGCCCGGTGGGCGTATCGAACAAATACGATGAATAGATACCCAACAATATCGACAATATCCCTATGGTGGCCGCATACACAGCCATTCCTTCTGGTGTACGACTCATGGGCCTGGCAGACGCTGCTGGGATAATCAGCATCGCAGTTATCAGAAGCACACCAACAACTTTAATAGCAACGGCCACAACAATAGCTAAAGACACTGTTAAAACAAGCTGCTCACGTCGAGGGTTGATACCACTTGCATGGGCCAACTCCGGGTTAAGAGTGACCATCAACAGTGCTGACCATCGCCATGTAATTAGTGCGACGACAGATATCGCGCCCAACCAAATTACCAGCAAGTCTGTTGAGGTCACAGCCAGGATATCGCCGAACAAATACGCGTTTAGATCTACCCTGATACCCGGCACGAAAGAAACAGCCACTAAACCTATGGCCAACGCTGAATGAGACAACACGCCTAGAAGGGTATCCATTGAATGCGTTTTCCAGCTCAGCACAGACACTAAATAAGCCATAAGCACTGAGACAACCAAGGTACCGGCGAAAATGGACTGCGAAAAAGCGAGCGACATCGCAACGCCTAAAATAGCGGCATGTGCAGTTGCATCACCAAAATACGCCATGCGCCGCCAAACAACAAAACACCCTATAGGTGCAGCTGCGAATGCGACTGCCAGTCCCGCCAATACCGCACGGACTAAAAAATTATCTAGCATTGTCTAGTGGCTCACCCCATGGTCATGGTCATGGTCATGGTCATGGTCATGGTCATGGTCATGGTCGTGGTCGTGGTCGTGGTCGTGGTCGTGATGATGCCGATACAATGCAAGGGCGCCCTGGGTACCCGAACCAAAAAGAGCTCTGTATTCAGGCTTGGATGAAACCACCTCGGGTGCACCTTGACAACAGATATGCCCGTTAAGACAAATGACCCGGTCAGAGGCGCTCATGACCACATGCAATTCATGACTAACCATTAATACGGCGCAACCCAATTCATCACGCACCGATTCCACTTGCTGATAAAAGTTAGCTGAACCGAGTTGGTCCAAACCTTGAGTCGCTTCGTCCAACACCAATAGATGCGGATTGCCTAGAAGTGCTCGCGCCAACAACACCCTCTGAAACTGACCGCCCGATAGATCCATCATTTGCTGGTTAAGCAAAGATGCCACCTGTGTCTTCTCAACAACTGTTTGCAGCGCCTCAGCATTAACGCGCCTGGGTAAATCGAAGAAGCGTCGAACCGTCATAGGTAGAGCACGTTCCATTTGCAAACGCTGCGGCACATACCCAATGCGCAAACCAGGCTTGCGTTCGATAGTGCCTTGTGAGATCGGCAACGCGCCAATCAATGCCCGAACCATCGTGGACTTACCCGAGCCATTCGGCCCCACAACAGTAACAATCTCTCCCGGGGCCATGGAGAAACAAACACCCTGGAGCACCGTTGATCTGCCGAATGAAACGCTGACGTCATCGGCTTTTAGCAAAGTGTTGTTAACGCTCATGTACTGACCTGCGAAAGACACCCCGGGCACTGGCCTTCAGCTTCAATAGTCGTGTGTTCTATATGAAAACCATTTTGCTCTGCAGTGAGACTTAATGCATCAGCATCTGGGCTCACTGCCGCCTCTGCAACGTTTCCACAATCTGAACAAATAAGAAAAGCCGGGTGGTGATTTGCTCCAGGGTGTGCGCAGGCAACGAATGCATTGAGCCTTTCTATTCGGTGAATAAAACCATTTTCGAGCAAGAAATTTAAGGCCCGATACGCGATAGGAGGCTTCGAACCCAAACCCTCCAGCCTCAGCCGCTCAAGCACATCGTAGGCACCCATGGCGACGTGACTTTCCAGCAAAATGCCCAAAGTCCGACGCCGAGCTTCGGTAAATCTGAGCTGATTTTTCAGACAGTAGCCGTCCGCTTCTTTGAGCGCACGCTGTACACAACGCTTGTGGTCATGTTGGTCAAAGCCAATCACCGATTTCTTTGAGGGTATATTCATAGAGCTGATCATTTAGAGCGCCGGTATAGCACCGCTGAGCATGATATTGATATAACATAACACCTTTTCGACGCGCATTTTCAGTATGAAACAATTAATAGGCGTGCTATCGCTCTGCTCCACAATTTTTGCGACCACACAATCAAGCATAGCTGCCCCCGTAGTTCTCAGTGATATCGCGCCGACCCATTCACTGGTTTCCATGGTAATGGGCGAAATCGGGGCTCCGTCGCTCCTTATCGACTCATCCAACAGCCCGCATGATTTCTCGTTAAGACCCTCGGATGCTAGAAAATTAAGCAACGCAGATATTATCTTTTATACGAGTTCGGTATTAACTCCCTGGCTCGATGATGCTTTGACCTCCCTGGCAGACGGCACTCCACTCGTAGAACTTGTAACCACACAAGGTACTACCTTGCTGGAGTTTAGAGACAATAATGCATTTGAGCATGATCACTCACATGACCATGGCCATGAACACTCAGCAGACGAACACGACTCAGCCTCGACGTTCGACCCACATGCTTGGTTAGATCCTTCAAACGCTCAAGTTTGGCTGAAGAGAATTGCCAATGAACTGGCAGCGATCGATCCTGAGAACGCTGACGGCTATCAGACGAATGCTCTAGATGCGATCGAAAGGATTGAAGAGTTGAGTGAAAGAGTTCAGCAAACAATCTCATCAATCAATGAACATTCCTATGTCGTATTTCACGACAGCTACCACTACTTTGAATCTCATTTCAATATTCACGCAGTTGCCGCGATAAATCTTGGAGACGGTACACAACCTAGTATTAGTCAAATTACTCAACTGCAGGCATTGCTAAAGGATACAAAAACAACGTGTGTGTTTTCTGAGCCTCAGTACAGCGAACGATTGGTAAACACTATCACCGAGGGCACGAGTGCCAGACGCGGTGTACTAGACCCGCTAGGCATCAGCTTATCTCCTGGCGCAGACTTGTATAGCACACTCATTGAATCTCTAAGTCGCGAATTATTACGATGCTTAACTTCTGATGACAAGTCGTAGAAGCTACAAATGATACGTAATACAATTTCCACAGTCCCGAGCAATGATGGCAAAAAACGCTGAAGCTAATGTCGAAACGATATGCCATCTATTTCGCTCCAAAGGAAAGCTCCCAGCTTAGCCATTTTGGCGAGATCATCCTGGCTCGGACAGCGATCTGCGCCAGAGAAGCGGATGCAAGTAGCTCCTTCACTGACCAAGCACGCTGGAAAACTATAACCAAAAAGCCTGCACATTATGGCTTTCATGCAACACTGAAAGCACCGTTCGAACTTCGAGATAATGTCACTTTCGATCAACTACTGCTTGCAGTTGAGAAGTTTGCAAGCACACAAAAACCCATAACCTTAGAGACATTAGCACCCAGACATCGATCAAGCTTTATGGCGTTAACATTATCTGAACAGCAAAAAGAGCTGAAAAAATTCGCTTTTAGCTGCGTAACGGAGTTTGAAAATTTTCGCAGACCACTAACGGAAGCCGATATAAAAAGACGGCAATTAAGAACACTAACACCACAACAAGATGCACTGCTTCTTAAGTACGGTTATCCCTATATCGCTGATGAATTTAGCTTCCATATGACGCTATCGGACACAATGGAAAGTAGCGATCAGGATTATCAGGAATGGGTACAAGATCAATATACGCGATGCGTTACAGAAACACCTGTGTTAGATCAATTAGCAATTTTTGCTCAAACAACGAGAGAGACAGCGTTTATTCAATTGGCAGCATTTCCACTAGTGGCTACTGACTAGCGGCCCGAATCAACACGCCCCAAACCAAAAACACTTAGCAAACACGACGCCCTTCTCGCCATACTGTCCGCACGATAGGTGCGACATCAGTTGTAGTCGTCTGAGACACTTGCACAAGGTCTGCTCGACGGCCAACGGCTATTTCACCACGATCGTGCAAACCCATAATGTTGGCAGGATTTTTCGATACCAAGGCAAAAGCTTCGGGCAAACTAAATAGCTCTAACTCAAATGCCAACATAAATACAGCTTGCATCATACTTGATGGGATGTAATCAGATGAAAGCACATCAAGGCAATGGTTTTCAGCCAGAGTAATAGCTGCGACATTCCCACTATGGGATCGTCCTCTCACCACGTTTGGCGCTCCCATCAGGACACCCAATCCAGCATCGTGCGACGCACGTGCTGCTTCGTAAGTCGTTGGGAATTCCGCGACTCGCACACCATACTCAATAGACTCGCGAACGTGGGAAAGCGTAGCATCATCATGACTAGCCATGGGAATACTTCGCTGGGAACAAATCTCTGATAACTTGCGTCTGTTTTTATCGGAATAGGTTTTCGAGTCTTTGACTCGCAATTCGATATGTTCAGCAAACTCGCTGTCATTCACTTTTAAACGCTTTCGTTTATATTGCGCATAGCTTTCTAACGATGTGAATTGTCTCTGCCCTGGCGCATGATCCATCAAGGAGACCATACCAACTCCGGGAATCTCATCGAATTGGTAAAAATCATCAAGCACATCAGCAGTTGATACCTCGCAACGTAGATGCAATCGATGATCAACGCGTAGCCTGTTCTGTATTCTTGCCAGCTCTAAGGATTCCGCCATTGCTTTCATTTCACCAGCGTCGTACCCGCTTTGGTAATTCTCACGCCCGCAACGTAGACAGTCATAGACCGTCGTGATACCAGCAGCTGCAATTTGCGCGTCATGTGCCTGAATGGAAGGAAGCATGCTCCATCTAACGCCTGGTCTTGGGCAATAGTGCGTTTCTAGGTGATCGGTGTGCAACTCGATGAGTCCGGGAACAAGGTAATCGCCGCCGCAGTCAATTGCAGCTAAAGTAGAGGATTTACCCGACGAGATGTCGTCGATGAGCCCATCTTTAACATGCACACTACCGTTTATAATCTCGTTGGCGAGAACGATGCGCGCCGACGTAAACACTTGCTCAGTCACCCAATATCTCCACACATCCGGGCATTACGGTTAAATTCCCTATTTTCAATAGCTTTTGTCGCTCAAGCAACGCCAAACGAAGTGTCGCCACGGCCCCCAACAACAAAACATGCTACTTAAAAAGATAGAGGAATTTGATCGTGAAAACGTTACACGAGAGTACTTTTTCAGTTAAACGCGACGCTTTGACGACTGAACAAGCAGCAAACACACCAAAAGGTTTTTTACGTTGCCAAGTACCGATTGATTAAGTTACTGATACGAGCCATAAGTTACCGATGAAGTGAAAAACGGTCTGCTATCTGATTTCCTATGAAAATACCGACTATTTCAGCAATCAAAAAAGCAGAGCCTCGACGCTCTATTGTTGAATTAAAGCGTTAATTAGTAGCAACAATCGAGGCCTTCGTCAAAATTATGCCGCTGGACACCCCTCCACGTTGTCTAGCTTTCTCCAATAGGGAGTGTTCGTCGACATCACGCAACGCATAAGGCTAGGCCGACCGCTGATATCCACACATTGCACAGAGCCTAAATCACGCATCTGGCCATCCGGCCCTCGGCACTGACAGTCGGTTGAAGCGCTCTGAGCTATCGCATATGCGCTTACAAAAACACAACTCACCAAAATGACTCGTACAGCCCTAAGCACAGGGTACAACCAAATCAAAAGATGACTTTGCGTTTGATAACGTTCAGAAGATTGATTTAACAACAATCCACTCCTGCATGTGACCCGTCTATAGATTACGCTTCTCAAACGCCGTACGCAAATTACCAGGCAACTGAAAACGAATATTTTCGCATTTAAGCTTTAAAATATATGCTTTGTGTTTAAGTACTCAACGCTGTAGATCGAGTGGTGTAAGGTAAGGTTTCATCCGCAATCACCATCAGGAAACATGGGCGACGTCATACCGTTTGGGAAAAAACCTGCCCCTAAAAGGAGCACTCTTTGCCTGAACAATCACCATAAGTGGTCAGTAGATACCGGGCGGCGTTTTGATGTAAAGAAGGGAAAGCTTGCTACGCTAGAACGTTGTACGCGGTGCGGGAAGACTCGCACTTCATTTACCTAACTCCAATGCTGAAGCGGGCATTCCAAGTCTCGTAAACCGGTGACCTAAAGGGTTCTAAAAATGACGGTAGCAAATTCGGAAATTGTAAGTTTTACGAGAATGGATCAGGGTACAGTTCAGGACTATAGAATACTGGATAATTTCGAAAAACAGCACATAAAAGAGCTGCCAGAAAGGCTGCTGGAAGCACTCGCGAATTTAGAAAATTCTCTCGCTGGATACAAAATATCGAGGCTTGAGCATTCGCTACAAAGCGCCACTCGCGCAGAGGATGACGGCGCTGATATTGAATTCATTGTTGCCGCACTTATTCATGACCTTGGCGATGATCTCGCACCAGAAAATCATGCACAGTTAGCTGCCACGATCATTCGCCCCTATGTCCGTGCTGAAGTTACCTGGGTGGTTCATATGCATGGAATTTTCCAAATGCAGTTTTATGGACAACAAATGGGACTACCTACAGACGGGCATCTTGCGTACAAAGATCACCCTTGGTTTGATAGCTGCCAACGTTTCTGTGAAGACTGGGATCAACGGGCATTTGACCCCGACTATCCGACTCGAACGTTAGCGTATTTTGAACCTTTACTTAGACAGGTATTCAGCCGTCCTCCGTTTGATCCAGACATCGTTGGAACAGAAAAACCGTTGGCCTAATCGTTAAAAAAATGTATATCGCTGAGCACGGTGCAAGCTATGAACTTCCTATCGAGCTCAGCGACAGTATTACTCGCCGCGATTAATTATCGAATCTTGACTCAACAATTGACCGTAGTGTGAGAAAAGCATTTTCGTTGTAAGTAAACACTCGGTCTATCTGCGTGTCAGGTAAACGAGCTCCTCTCCTGACGAACCCGTCCAGCTCAGCCAATATCAACGCTTCTTCACTCGCGCCCTCATCTCCATATCGAAGCGTTTGAGGGAGTTTAATCTCTATCATTGAAACACCCTCTTTTTCAACCAAAGCCCAAGTAGCGTCGAGCTTAGAGCCGACTAAGTATTCAAACTCAGTACTTGCGTCATCGCTCTGCAGGTTGGCACTAATCTGCTCATCAATGATCGTTTCACATCCATGCTCAAAGTCTTCTTCAACAGTCGTCTGAGCGATGACGTCTCCCTCCTCCCCAACTAGACCCGCTAGCAACTCTAGCGTCTCTGGCGAGAAATCAGCTTCACCGATTAACACAGCTAGTTCATCTCGAGTGCCTGAAAACTCACCTGGTGCAAATAGACTCGGCGGTTCGTTAGGCGAAGTGTCCGTAATTCCGAGTGAATCAATCCAAGTTGTCACGCACTCTCCATACTCCTCATAATCGACTTGCTCATATCCATCATAGGCGTCAAAGTCGAAAGTTACCGTGCCTCCCGTTGACAACGTCCCATCTGCAGCTGCTTGAGTAGTCAATGTGATTGTCGAGCCATAGCCATATTGACTTTGCACCCTCAACGTCGCACCTACCGCGGCACGTTCTATTATTTCAGCTAGCGTTGGCACCACGGCGAATTGGTTTTCCGCGTTCATTTCAACAACGTTACAGTTCCCGTTGTATGCATCACACTCACCGTCTGAGCGGTAAGTGATGTCATTAAAAAGAATATACGGAGATACCGACTCGCTGACACCAATCCGATAGGCCTCAGCACCGCTTGCAAACATATCCTCCGAATTAACTAAATCAAACCAGGTTGCATCTGCGCCGTCTTCCCAAAGGTGATGAATAATAGGCGTACCGCTAAGATCTTGCGTAACGGCCTTTATCTCCATAACACCTGTTTCAGTGATAACGCGTGCACTGTTCCCTGATGTAAATTCTATCGCTCCATCCGGAGATCCGCGTTCGGTAAGAGTCCATTGCCCACCACGCAATGCGAAATAGTTTTCATTGTCAGACTCATCTAGATTCAGCTCCCAAGTGCCCGTTTCAGCATTCAAAGCGTAGTCCTCTGATACTAGCTTGCTTTCGTTATCACCCAGTTTTACCGAGCCGTAGACTGCTTCACACACAGGCGTTGGAATTTGCAAGAGATCAAAACTTCCATCCTCGCTACTTAGGGATTCTAGGTCGTAATCATATTGACCGTATTCACACTCGAATTCCATCCAGTAAACGCCGTTACTCAACACCTGACGCAAGTCGGAATCAACTAAACTCACACGATCTTTGTTTGCATCAATCCGCTCAACCAAACCGTCGCTTGTCACTGTTGGACGTAATGACACTGCTAATGCGTTTGGGTCGAATTCAGTATCCTGACTACTGTTGGTCGTTGTGTCACTTGCATCCGCGTTACCCAACTGCTTTGCTACTTGTTGTGCTATTTCCGGTAGTAAATCACGAAGCTCATTGCGTACAATATCTTGAATCGCAAGCTGAGTCTGCTGATCGCCTGCAACATCAACTCCATTGGACAACGCTGCATCGACGACTTGTGTCTCTATATCTTTCATCATGCTTGCGACAACACGCGCAGTATCATGCAAGTAATCAAACGAGGCTGCAGTGCCTTCACTATTATTAGATGGATCGCTGCGGGCTACATAGTCATCAAACAAACTGACATCTGTACCGCTCACCCCAAGTACAGTTTTTACCGCTTGTTCTGCCTCTTCGATATCCAAAGAAGGGTTTTCTCTTAGTTCCTGGTGAACTAGAGTGGTAATTGGACTCAAAAACTCTGGGCGGTCAGCAGGAGCGATAAATACGAGAGGCTCACCAACTTGCTCTCCAGTATCCTCATCAATTGCGTTAGCGGGAATGGCTGCCACGATAGGCTTGTCTGTCGCCCCATCGGGTATGGTTAAATCATATGAACCGCCAACTCCGGTAATAGCAGAGGGCTCATCCGGATCACACGCCTCATTTTCATTTAGGTCAACGCAGACAGTAGCACCACGTATATAACCATCTGCCACTCTCCCTGTTACGGTACGCTCAATGGGGCCTGGGTTTGCTTCACCCAAATCAACAGGAGGCGAGCTCGCGTTATCACTTCCATCAATACCCGTTGGACTACTGCTTACTCCCCCGCAAGCTGACAAAGCAGTGGACAATGTTATGGGAATTATTAAACGATAAGATTTCTTAGAGATCACACACTTACTCCGGTTTCCACGAAAATACGACATCTGGATGGAGGCGGGCGTAATCCTGTTTTTGTGCTTCTCAGTTAACCTGTAGTAACGCGCGCATCTCCCATCAGATACCTACAAAATGGAAGAAGCACGAGTCAAACCAACAAAAGCTGATTAGAGAACGTACGGGCCAAAAGTGACTACCAGTGCTCAGGCATTAGGCTAAATCGTTTACGTTACGGTTTTTTGCGAATCACAGGCTTCGGCGGTCCACTCTACTCATAAGAAGAGCATGAGATTTCTACAGTGGACGTTGGGACAAGTTTTTGGTGGTGCTAAAACGACAAAAGGCCATCCTGTGAGGGATGGCCTAATGGCGTACTAAATAAAACCCGGCGATGACCTACTTTCACATGGGGAAGCCCCACACTATCATTGGCGCAGAAAGGTTTCACTTCCGAGTTCGAGATGGGATCGG
>JBGCGD010000025.1:0-52024 GCA_045110515.1 Granulosicoccus sp.
TGGCAGATCGCATTGATTGACACATCAGCGGGATCGGACTGCCAACACGCCGTCATAGCGATGTTAAGTACCTTCTCGGCATCCATGGTCCGCGGTCGGCCGCGTGGCAGTTTGGCCTCTTTATCACTCATTTACGTACCTGATGGTATTTTATTCTTGACGATGTTCTAATTGTTTATGTACCATATGGTAACAAAACATTTATGCGCAGATAAATCATGACTGAAACTACCACAAAGACCGAAAGTACGGTCGTCATCACGGGAGCCAGCAGCGGCTTTGGCGCTGAGGCAGTGAAAGCATTCGCAGACCGAGGCGACCGGGTGTGGGGCACGATGCGTGACACCGCCGGGCGTAACGCTGCAAAGAAGAGCGAACTGGAAAGACATTCGCCGAACATATACATCGTCGAGATGGACGTAACCAGCGACGATTCTGTCACCGCCGGTTTTGCCAGCATTGTCGAAGAAGGTCCGATTGACGTGCTGATCAACAACGCCGGCATCATGTATATCGGTATGACCGAAGCCTACAGTATCGCCCAAGTGCGGGAGCAGATGGAAACCAACTATTTCGGTTCCATTCGCACTATGCAGGCGGTACTGCCCGCGATGCGCGCCGCGAGTGCGGGTCTGATCATCAATACCAGCTCTATCGCAGGAAGAGTATCGGTGCCGTTCTTCGGAACCTATTGTGCTACGAAACACGCGCTGGAAGCTTATAGCCAGAGCTTGCGCTACGAAGTGGCCCCATTTGGAATCGATGTGGCGCTAGTCGAACCGGGCCCGTTCCCGACAAATCTGCTCGCCGCAGGTAAGCCACCCGAGCACGGCGAAGTTCTGTCTTCTTATGGTGATCTAAGCAATGTCCCGACGGAGATGATTGCGGGTTTTGCAAACATGCTCGCCAGTGATGAAGCTCCGGATCCGAAACTGGTCATTGATGCTTATCTATCGCTGGTCGACGCGCAGCCCGGTCACCGTCCAACACGGACTGTGGTGGGTATCACTTGGGGAGTCGACGAGGTAAATGCTTACGCGCAACCACGCCAGGACGCGCTGCTCAAGGAAATGCAGCTCGACACAGTCCTTGGCGGTGCCAGCGCCTGATTCCACTCTCTAATCCTGGACATTCTGCTTCGGAATGCCCTTATACAACCGGTAAGGAAATAAACTATGAAAAAACTAACCGCTATCACTTTCGCTGCCTTGACTCTCATTGCCACGACAGCCATGTCGGGCGACGATGGCCATAATGAGCACCATGTCGCCCTTGAAAACGTGGCATGGTTCGATGCCCCTATCCCCGGCGTGCAGCTCGCCCATGTATGGGGCGACGATAAAACCGGTGCCCGCTGGTACTTCAAGATGGCCCCTGGCGTGGAAGTTCCAATGCATACGCATACCCATGATTATTGGGGCATGACCCTTCAGGGCAACTGGGTTCACATCGAGGCCGATGGCACCGAGGTGCCAACGTCAATGGGAGACTATGCACTGGTAGAAGGCGGAGTGCCCCATGCCGACCGTTGTGACAGCGACATTCCCTGTATCGGCCTGCTCGACTTTGCGGGCCCGCGTGATGTCGCACTGGTGCAGTAAGACAAAACCTATACTTCTAGGAACCACACGATGAAGAAAGTACTTATTGCGGCCGTTTCCGTCGTTTGCATGGCAGTATCCGAAATAAATGCTGATGATAAGAGCAACAAACATGTCGTGGAGTCGCTCATGGCAGCCATCAACGATTACGATGTTGATGCAGCGCGCAAAGTGCTGCGTCCTGAGTATCGTCAGCATAACCCATTCATTCCAGATGGATCTGAAGGTTAGAAACCTACTTCCATGCCGATTATAAACAGCATAATCCAGACGGATCAGATGGGATAGAAGGTTTCCTTACAGCACAGATGAGCGCAGAGGTCACTCCGCGATGGCAGTTTACCAAGCTCCATAAGCTAGTCGGGGAAGGCAATTACGTGCTTGTCATTGCCGAAGGCAACCACGTTGGCGTTCATTCCGTTTTTTACGATCTCGTTCGCTTTGAAGACGGCAAAATCGCAGAGCATTGGGATGTTATCCAGGCCGTGCCGACGGAGGGCCTAGCCAACGAAAACACCATGTTCAACTTTAACTAACGAGCTGGCTGGCGTAGGGTTTTCCCTGCGCCAAAACACCTAATACATCTGCTTGTACGTTGTTGGATATGCGTCTGCTCAGAATGCAGAGAAATTGCTTTTTTTATGCGTATCAACCTGACAGTAGGTGTCAGGTATTTATCTGCATGAGCCACACTCAGTAGATTTCAACATCTATTAAGTGAATCGAGAACTTAATATGCATTACTTTGCTAACGCTATTCAACTGACAATCGTTGTTACGCTACTGACTGCGTGTGGAGGTTCACAAGACACTGAACCACGCCCGCTAAATACTGAGGCTGAGATTTTATCCATCGGTGATTCTTTCTTCGAGTGGCATGCAGAAAGCAAGCAATCCATTCCGGATGAAATCGGGAAATTACTAGGCAAGAGCGTGTCTAACCAAGCAATGACCGGAGCCCTGATAACTGGCGGAGATGGAGGAATTGATATAGAAGATCAGTATGTAGAAGGCGGATGGGAGTGGGTTGTCCTCGCTGGGGGTGGCAACGATTTGAATGATAAATGCAGCTGTAATGCTTGTGAGGGCGTACTCGACCAACTCATTACAGAAGATGCAAATTTTGGAGCAATACCTGAATTAGTAGCTAGAGTGCTTAACAACGGCCATGATGTCGTTTATATGTCATATCCTGTTTTACCAACCGGTGCTCAGTTTGGGTTCAATCAATGTGCAGATGAGTTTATAGAGCTTGAATTTAGAGTCGATCAACTAGCCCAGAGAACACAAAACATGTGGTTGGTTAGCGCAAGCGATGTTGTACCCGAGGACGATAACTCATACTTTGAAGATGATTTAGTGCATCCATCAGTAAAAGCTACTGCGGCTATCGGTGAATATATTGCACAAACTATAAACGCAAGCCATTGAAGATTTGCTTGCCGTAGCGGGTTTTGACCCAAGAAGATCCTCCAGAATTTCCAACAAGTCACGCCGTTGTTCAGCACTGAGCTGACTAAGTCCCCAGTCGTCCAAACCGTTTACTTTCGCTTCTCCAAACCTGACGGTCGGCGCTGCTTAACGACTGTCAGGAACGGGCACTTTAGAGTCATTCAAGGATCAGGCAGTAAGCACCGTATCTCGCAGTGGTAACTGTCTGTAAACGGCCAATAGCGCGCTTTGCTCGTGTCAAGATAAATGTCCGCTTGCTGTAAAAATGGTGGTCAGTAAGTGCACAAAAAGGGGTGCAGACCGTGTGAAAAGTGGCTTGATTAATCGAAGTGGAAAGATGAAGTGAAAAAAAGGAGACAATTTTTAAACAGTTCGCACTAGAACGGCCTAAAACCACCGACACTTCACAATTCATCTATAACGGTTGGTTCAATATATCGACCTCACTTTAATTCAACCGGAGCTATGCCGATGAATAACCTTTCGGTTTATGGAGCCTATAAAACACACTCTGTTAAACACTACGCGCAAGGTGACAACGAACACAGCGAAATTGACCCTTGGACTCATATATCAGGTGACCGAGCCCTGAGTAATAACCCCTGGCGTGGAAAATACGATAGACGTACAAAATCACGTAATATTGAAGAGTGGATTGAGTTTGACGTTTAACGCAGCCTTACTGAGTTGAGCAAATAACTTCCGCTTTATTCAGCTAGGACTGCATCTGTGGCTAGATCGCTCATAGATAATATGCCGCACGAGTGCCGAATGATAACTGAGCGCATCCTTTGGGCTCGATGGCATTGTTGAAGTATGGCGCATATAACAGGCAGAAACCGATCTCAACGATTGCTACTCCAGCTTAGACCTAGAGGCGATCGGTTTTGTCCGTGCAGCCCCTAAGGCAACGGGACGCCCAGGGTACGATCCAGCTGATTTGTTAAAGCTCAATATCTACGGTTACCTCAATCGAGTCCGCTCTAGTCGTCGATTGGACGTGGAAACTCATCGAAACATGGAAGTCATTTGGTTACTACGCCAGCTTATGCCTGACTTCAAGACGATTGCCGATTTTAGAAAGAACAACAAAACAGCATTCCGCCAAATCTCCCGTGAATTTGTTGCACTGTGCCGCAACCTTGATCCCTATGGCCGTGAGCTCATCGCTGTTGATGGCAGCCGAATAAAGGCGGTCAATGGTCGTGATCAGAATTTCTCTGAAGCGAAGTTAAAAAATGCCATTGCACAAACCGATGAGCGTCTTTATCGGTACCTGCAGCAATTGGATGAAGAAGACAACCACGATGATCAGCTTCCCTCCAATCGAAGCGATAACAAGCTGCACGAAAAAATAGCGTCCATTCGACAACGAAAAAAACGGCTTGAACAACATCGAGAGATATTGGGAAACAGTACCGACAATCAAGTTTTACTGACTGATCCTGATTCTCGCGCTATGCATCCGAGCAGCCGTGTCGGCGTTGGATATAACGTTTAGACGGCCGTGATGCGAAGCACAAGCTGATTGCCGAAGCGCAGGTGCATACAACGTCACCGATCTTGGATTGCTTGCAGAGACCTCCATAGCCGCTTGCGAGAATCTCAATGTAACGAGCATCGATACCGTTGCGGACAAGGGCTATTTAAAAATCGAAGACATACCAGGCTTGTGAAGCTGCTGGAATTATTCTCTACGTACCTAAGCCACGACGGGGTCCCGCCATACGAGAAGGGTTGTTTCCCAAAGAAGCCTTTGAATTTGACGCAGAGGCAGATCTGTATCGTTGTCCCGCAGGTCAAGAGTTGCGTCGACACTGTAGAAATAAGGTTCGTGAAGGAGTCTTCATCGTCGTTTATCGGGCGAAGAAAGTTTGTAGCACGTGTCCACTGAAAGCCTCTTGTACACAGCATGGCGACCGACAAGTATCTCGCTACGAGGATGAAGCGGTATTGGAAAAAATGGCAGAACGATTGGCCGCCAGACCAGAGGTTCTAGATCAACGACGAGATACGGTTGAGCATCCCTTAAGACGGTTTATCGTGGCCTTTGAGATAACTCGGTTGTTGCGGGTGGGATTTGAATTTGCCTTGTATTTACCGCTATTGAGGTATTGGAGATACTCCGATGAGCGGGGCGTGAAGCAGGAAAGTAAACACTGCGTAAAACACAACACCCAATGCCAAATTTAGAAATGTAGTACGAAGCACTGGTGAAGGGTATTCAACTTGGTAGCGTGCATCTCTACGATAACAACTTATCAGGCACAGCACTGACCAAACGAGCAGGCTGCCAAACAGTAGAGCGTCAATCGCTCGGCCATTGACCAATAAGTGTGCAACACATAGCAGCACCACACTCCATAGCATTGGATGGCGTAGCTTGACGCTTAAGTGGCTGCGTTGCATATGAAATCCAGCCAGCAGTACCATGCTAAGCAGCATTAAAACGGCTGTAAGATAAAATCCGATAGCAGGCGCCTGCCAAAGAATGCTACTTTTCTGGCGTGCAATGGCGTATCCCCAAACCATCAGTGCAAAAGAAACTAAAGATATTATTGAATAAAGCATCTTGAAACGTTTGTTGCCAATACGTTCAAGCATTGCAGTGCGCCAGTCTTCACCGATCACCCGTATCATGTGCACGCTGATAAACCCGATTAAACCCAAAATTAATATGGTCATGCTTCTTTATCTATCCCCAACGCTGAATCGCGGCATCTGAGTCTGTGGGGCCGGTATTAAATGCAATGCGAGCTCGGGGAGCGTGTTCATGAACAACGTTAACAAGCTTTTCAAATACCAGAAAGTGATCATCATCCTTGCGAACGCCTGCTCCGATCAACACAATGTCGTATGTTGTTTCTGTCAAAGTTTCTATCAGCTGATCTGTAGCGGTTTCCCCGCTAAAAATAAAACCGATTGATGCGTTATAACCTAAGTCATTTAATTTTTTCTGATCCGCTTTTAATGCGCTTTCTAATTTTGCTTCTGTCATCCCTGGGTATTTCGAGAAGTCAACAACTGTTGGGTGCCAACCGACCATCAGTACTCTTTTTTGCATTAGCGTATTTCCTTTGACGTGTTAAAACGCGAGCCGACTGTTGCAATAAATAATATTTTTCCGTCGGAATGTGATGAGTTAAAATGATTTACACGTAAACTAACATCTTATACTTTACATGGCAACAAAAAAATCTACGCCGCCTCGTTCGATTGGTCGTCAGCTCAATTTCACGACGGCGCGAATGAACGCGCTATGTCTGCATAAGCTTGAACCTCATGGACTCTCGCTACCTCAATGGGTAATCCTGTCGTGCTTATGGCGAGATGGAAATCAAACGGTTGGGACCTTATCAAACTTGATTGGCACCGGACTTCCAGCGACATCCCGCATCATCGATAGAATGGTTGATCGTGGTCTGGTCGCCCGTCGGCGAGATGAAACAGACAAACGAATTACGATGGTCTCCGCAACGGAAAAGGCGCTTGAATTGAATCACCTCGCCAACTTCTACGACACCATTAACAAAGCTCTATTCGTTGGCTTTAGCTCAGAGGAGCGCGAGCAGGCCTTTGACCTGTTACGCCGCATGGAGCTGAATGCAAAAAGTGCTATTGATAAATAGTGCTAACCCTATCGCTAGTGTTTTGATGAGGCGCGAGCACGAACTCGATTTCTCGATAGTTTCGACCCTGAGGCAACTCAAAAAGTATTGATAGATGAGGAGCTGGTAGGTTTCTATGTGGTGACTGAACACCCGGAATATCTCTACCTTGATCATCTATATGTTCACCCTAACCATCAAGGGCAGCGCATAGGTTCAACTGTTTTGAGTAACGTTATTGATACAAGCCGACGACTCAACAAGCCCATCAAACTGGGTGCGTTAAAAGGCAGTCAGTCTAATCGGTTTTATGTATCACACGGTTTTGTAAAAGTCGCAGAAGGGGAGTTTGATAACTATTATGTATTGAGTGGTAGCTAGTCCGGCTTGATAGTGAATAGCCAAATTGACTAGCTGAAATGCCATCTTCAAGACGAAAAGCGCATCTGCTGTTATTCTGAAGTTACAAACGTAAGCGAGGAGAAAAAATGAAAGACGAAAGAGACATAGAAAAAGAGTATTCCACGTCCGAGTTCGTTTCAAAATTGCGCCGCTTGGCTGATGCGCTAGAAACAGGTGAGAAGTTTGAAATTCAAATTGCTGGCGAACGAATTTACGTACCTGTCAGGGCTATTTACAACATCGAGCATGAAAGAGGCGACGGTGAGGAAGAAATCGAATTCCAAATTAAGTGGAAAAACGATTAACACCCTAAGACACCATCGAACGTTTTAAAGCCAACTCAAGAGTAAATTGTGTGCTGCCGTTCATTTGCGCGGCAGGGCGCTCACAAGAAATCCAAGATGATATCGTTCGAAGTGGCATGGAAGGGTATGGTGGGACGTGTTCAATCTGCTGCGCTTCTGGATGAACTAACCAGGTTATTTGTCGAATGCGCCTTCTGAGTTTCTCTCCTTTTGTCGATTTTTCAGATTGTGCACAAAATCTGCAAACTTAAATTCTGAAACCGATTTCCCTCAACTAGATGTTGACGATAAAAGCTGAGACAAATTTATGATCGACTTTTTAAAAAGCCTCCTGAAAGCTAGTTTTGGTGCAATTTTTACAGTAGCGATGTATTTTTCTGTCGGAACGGGAGGAGCTGCCATCTTTTGCTGGTACTACGATCTTCCTATGATCTTATCTTTGCTTGGCGGTATCTTAGTATTAGCAATTGCATTGGCATTCAAGTCAGATTCCATCTTTAGTTGATGTTTCATGCAAGCACCATCTCTACACAATTCCGCTGCTGGAACCCGACACGATAGGCCGCTCTTCAGACACGGTCTGCCGATACTGTGATTCTCGATAAACACTAATGGGATCGATAGCGCCGCCGTTGTTCATTCGGCAGTGTTGTAAAATGGGGTCGACGTTTGTTCTGAATGCTTGCTTCAGAGTTAGGGCAGCCATTAATGCATCGTTGTTTAATTGATAATTGCTGAGTGCTTCCCTGTCGACTAACGAGGCCTGAATATAGGCTCGTTGTACTTCCATTGCGCTGCTCATTAAGCTTTCAATAGGGTCCGTTACATTGTGAGACTGATCTAGCATGTAGGCTGGTTGAAAGCTATCACCTTGTTGCAATTCAAGATCTACCAATTCATTGAACACTAGAAAAAGCCGATACGGATCGATCGATCCTGCATCCAAATCATCGTCTCCGTATTTTGAATCATTGAAATGAAATCCACCTAATTTTCCAAAGCGAGCCAGTCTAGACACTATCATTTCAATATTCACATTAGGCGCATGATGACCTAGATCGACTAGGCAACTCGCTTTAGGGCCTAACTCAGAAGCGATGAGGTAGCTGCTTCCCCAGTCTTGAACAACGGTTGAGTAAAACGCAGGTTCGTACATTTTATGTTCAGTAAATAGCTGCCAGTCATCGGGCAGGGCGGCATATACTTGTTTTAGAGAGTCAAGATAGCGATCAAATTGACGCCCCATGTGTGTTTGCCCAGGGAAATTGGATCCATCGCCAACCCATACAGTGAGTGCTTTTGAACCCAGCGTTTTACCTATTTCAATGCAACGAATGTTGTGTTCAACAGCTTGCTCTCGAGTCGCCGCTTCGGTATGCGATACCGACCCAAATTTGTAGGAGTGTTGTTGATCTTCTTGGTTTTGAAAGGTATTAGAATTCATGGCATCGAAGCCAAGTTCTAGGCTATTTGCCTTTTCAAGCAACTCCTTAGGGTTGGCATCGTCCCAGGGAATATGTAAAGAGACTGTCGGTGTAGTGCGTGTGAGTTGATGAATAACTCCACAATCATCTAGCTTGTCAAACACATGCCTTGGCTCGCCAAGTCCTGGAAACCGTGCAAAGCGGGTACCACCTGTTCCGACTCCCCATGAAGGTATCGCGACACCAAATTGGCTTGCCCGTTGAGTAATCGCGTCTATATCAATCGAGTTACGTTGTAAATGCTCGCCCAAGGCATTGTAGTCAGCTTCTAGGGCGGCAGCTTGAGAGCGATTGTTCTCATGAATTAGTTCAGACTGTATACGCATAGCTTCACTCCTATCGTGTAAAGGATTGAACGTTTCCAGCATCGACATTGAGAATGTTGCCGGTTGACTTAGCCGACGCATCGCTCACCAAGAAGAAGGTTGCTTCGGCAATATCCTCAGGCAAAACAGCACGTTTTAACAGCGATCGCTCTAGGTAGTGCGCCTGTAAACCTTCGGCATCTTTTCCGTAAGCATCGGCGCGTTGCTGCAACCATTCACCCGTCCAAATTTTAGAACCCTGCAATACGGCGTCTGGGTTGACGACATTCACCCTTATGCCTTCGCCGGCGCCTTCTAATGCTAGGCATCGGGCAAGATGTACTTCTGCTGCCTTGGCAGTGCAATAAGCCGATGCACCTGGCGAAGCAGCCAGTGCATTCTTAGAGGCTATAAAGACCACCGAGCCACCCAACGATTGGCGTTTTAGCAATCGAAAAGCTTCCCGCGACACGAGAAAATACCCTGTGGAAAGTATGTCCATATTCATATTCCAAAGGTCAAGAGTCGTGTCTTCAATGGCTGCAGAGGACGCAATTCCGGCGTTGGATACCAATATATCTACACCACCGAACTCAACGCCGGTAAAGCGAAACGCTTCAATCACTTGTTGTTCTTGAGTGACATCCATCAATACTTTACGAACAACGTCTTTTCCGTAAATGCCAGTCAATTGCTCGTGTGTTTGACTCAATAGATCATTATCAATATCGGCCAGAACAACACAGGCGCCTTCTTTAAGCAGCCGCTCAGCTGTGGCGGAACCTATACCCCCAGCACCACCGGTGACTAAGGCGATTCTGCCTGCAAGACTTTTGGGTTTGGGCATACGTTCTAGTTTGGCTTCTTCTAACAGCCAATATTCGATATCAAACGCTTCTTGTTCTGGTAATCCACAGTAGGTAGACACAGCGCTTGACTCGCGCATGACGTTAATAGCATTGGTATAAAACTCAGCGCTTATGCGTGCTGTAGCTTTATCTTTTGCAAAGGTTATCATGCCAACACCCGGAACAAGGTACACCACCGGGTTGGGATCTCTCATGGCGGGGCTGTCAGTATGTTTACACCGGTCGTAGTAACCTTGGTATTCATCTCGGTATTGAGAGAGTGCCTCTGGTAGTGCGTTAACCGTGCTTGCTACGTCTTGTGAGGTTGGATCAAAATTTACAATAAGCGGTCGAATTTTTGTTCGCAAAAAATGATCGGGGCAACTGGTTCCCAAGGCTGCCAGAGCGGGCATTTGCTGGCTGCAAACGTACTCTAGTACCGGTTCACTATCATCGAAATGCCCAACCTTGTATTGTTCTGCACTAATGAGCCCACGAATTTCAGGCATTAAATTTTGTGCAATTTCCCGGCGTTGCTCTGTGCTCAGTACCGGGTGTACGGCCTTTCCAAACGCCGTTTTTCCCGATGTTTTGTTATCAAGCCAAGTTATAGCCTGGTTAATTATGTCGAGCGTTACTGAGTAACATTCTTCAGCGGTGTCTGCCCATGTAAACAGACCATGACTGCCCAATACAACACCACGAGCCGTTGGGTTTTCTTCACAAAACTTGTTAAGCCATAGCCCTAACTCATACCCGGGCCGCTTCCAGGGAAGCCAGCCAATATCATCTCCAAAAATTTCCCTAGTTAATGACTCGCCATCCTCTGCTGCCGCAATAGCTATGATGGCATCGGGGTGCATGTGATCTACATGTGCCTTGGGTACATAGGCATGTAGTGGCGTATCGATGGATGAGGCGCGTGGGTTTAAGTCAAAGGTGCAATGCGGTAAGTAGCCAACCATCTCGTCTTCAAATTCAACCCCGCGGTACAGCTGGCGTAGTTCATTGAGTTTGTCTTGGTACAGGGTGGCAAAACCATCCAGCTTCATCGTACCTACGTCACCGCCCGAACCCTTTACCCATAGCACGGTGGTGTCAGAGCCTGTGAGCGGGTCAGCCATGGACACTTTGGCGGAAGTATTGCCGCCTCCGTAGTTAGTGATGCGCTTATCACTACCGAGCAGGTTAGAGCGATACAACAGTCGTCCAGGTTCATCAAGCATGCCTGCTTGCTTCTTGTCCCATAGATTCTGAAGCAGCTTACTAGTGTGACCGGTGCTCATAGGAGACATTCCCCAAGAATTCAAACGATAGAGAATCACCCTTATTAGAGTCATTGTCAATCATAAATGATCATAATAAATCTTAAATGATTGGCGATGATTGATAATGATTGACATATTCTGGACGCCGAGTATCATCATTGATGACAATTAGGCACCAAGGTGTTTGCGACTCGCGATGCATGAACTCGAAAGACAAAAAATAATCCTGTCAGCTGTGCAGGAAAAACCTGTCGCTACCGTTCTAGAACTTGTTGCGTTGACCAACTCGTCTGAAGCAACGATTCGCAGAGATATCGCTTCGCTTCATATGTCCAAACAACTGAAGCGTGTCCGTGGTGGCGCAGAGGCCTTATTGCCACCTACGCATAGTCCACTGGCAGGAAGACCGTTCAGTGTTAACAGGAGCCGAAACGTTCCGGAGAAGCAAGCCATTGCGCGTGAAGCGGTCGCGCTGTGTGAAGACGGCGATGACGTCATCATCAATGGCGGTACCAGTACCTATCAAATGGTGCATCTGTTGATCAACAAGCGAATGCAGATATTTACCAATTCTTTTCCGATTGCAGAACACTTACTACAACACTCTAAAAATCAACTGACTTTACCTGGGGGCACCATTCATCGAGAGCAGAACATTATCTTGAGTCCTTTCGAAAATGATGTCACTAAAAACTTTTGCGCATCTCGCATGTTTATGGGGGCGCATAGCATCGGGCGACTCGGCCTTATGGAGTCAGACCCACTGGTTATTCAAAGCGAACAAAAACTGATGGGGCAGGCAGACGAAATAGTGGTGCTTGCAGATTCCTCCAAGTTCAAACGTCGCTCCTCTCTATTGATCTGTCCGCTTGAACGAATCAATATTCTAATCACTGACAATCGTATCGAAGATACGTCTGTAAACATGCTTGAATCCGCTGGTGTTAAGGTCATTATCGCCAACACCCAACCCGCTGTGCAGACTGGATGACATCGCCTATTTAGGCGGAGTCAACTGCAATACCACCACTACCATAGGAAGAAGAATGCAATGAAGAAAACAACCACTTTATTAACGGCTGCTGTATTGGGCGGCGCAATGGCCATGTCGCCGGTACACGCTGATGAAATGCGTATCGCTTTAGTTGTTAAGGCGTTAGGCATAGGCTTTTTCGAAGCTGCGGCCAAGGGCGCAGAAGAAGCAGCAGCAGAATTAGGCGGTGTAGAAATTATTTACACGGGTCCAACCGACACCACGGCAGAAGGGCAGATCGAGGTTATCAATTCACTGATAGCTCAGAAGGTCGACGCCATAGCCATTTCGGCAAACGATCAAGATGCGTTAGTGCCTGCGTTGAAGAAAGCCATGAGTCGAGGTATCACGGTTATTTCGTGGGATTCGGGTGTCGCGCAAGAGGGTCGTCAAATGCACCTTAACCCCTCATCAAATTCGTTGATAGGCAACATGATAGTCAAAATGGCCGCAGATCAGCTGCCTGATGGTGGTGATGTCGCCGTGCTCTCTGCTTCTGCCACAGCAACCAATCAGAACATTTGGATTGAGGAGATGAATAAGGTTGTTGGTAACTACAACGGAATTAACGTAGTGGCTACTGTTTATGGCGATGACCTTTCCGATAAGAGTTATCGTGAAGCACAAGGGCTCATGTCCTCACATCCGAACCTGAAAGCCATCATAGCGCCTAGCACTGTGGCCATTGTTGCGGCCTCACAAGCTGTATCAGATGCGGGTAAAACGGGTGAAATTTTAGTCACAGGGCTTGGTCTTCCATCAGAGATGGCGGGTCATGTAGAGTCCGGTGCATCTAAGTCATTCGCTATTTGGAACCCCATTGATCTGGGCTATGCCGCCACAATGATTTCATACAACCTAGCCAAGGGTGAGGCGACTGCTACTGCGGGTGGAGAAATCGGCATGGGAAGACTGGGTTCTGTAACTTTGGGCGACACCTTAGATGGTGCGATGTCTGATCCGTTTGTTTACGACGCGTCAAACATCAATGACTTCAAAGATATTTTCTAGACACTAACCGTTCTGCTCAAAGCGCCCACCTAGAGTGGGCGCTATCCATCTCTTTCCCTTGCGTAGGAGCAAATAGAGTTGCATACGATTGCTCATTCAACACAGTCACCTGTTTTATCAATGGAGGGGATTGTTAAGGATTTTCCGGGCGTACGTGCATTGTCTAGTGTTTCCCTGGAACTGTTTTCCGGTGAAGTCACAGCTCTGGTTGGGGAAAACGGGGCAGGCAAATCAACCGTGGTTAAAATACTAACTGGAATATATCAGCCCGATCAAGGTTGTATTAGTGTTGATGGACAAGCAACAAAACTGGCAACGCCCAACGAAGCTGCACGAGCTGGTATAACGGCGATTCATCAGGAGACTGTGCTCTTCGATGATCTCACCGTTGCAGAAAATATTTTCATTGGTCATGCACCACGCACACGGCTGGGCCTTGTTGATTGGAAAAAAATGAACGATGACGCATCGAAGCTACTCGAAAAAATCGGTGCATCAGTCAATCCAGCTTCGCTGCTTCGCGACCTCGGTATCGCCAATAAGCACCTTGTCGCTATTGCAAGGGCACTATCGATCGATGCGCGAATCGTCATTATGGACGAACCCACTGCGGCCTTGTCTCACAAAGAGATTGAAGAGTTGTACGTGCTGGTGGAGCAATTGAAAGCCGATGGTAAAGCGATTCTGTTTATTAGCCATAAATTCGATGAGATATTTCGAATAGCTGATCGCTATACTGTGTTTAGAGACGGCGAATTGATTGGAAACGGGCATATAAAAGATACCGACTCTGCACAGCTTGTCAAAATGATGGTTGGGCGCAACGTCGAAGGTGTGTTTCCACCACGAACTAATGAGCTTGGCGATGTCGTTTTGCAAGTTGAACATTATTCACACCCCACAGAATTTGATGACATCACGTTTTCATTGAATCGGGGTGAAATCCTGGGTATGTACGGATTAGTGGGGGCGGGGCGAAGCGAGTGTATGCATGCCTTGTTTGGAATCACTCGTCCCAGTGCGGGCACCATGACTCTGAACGGTCAACGTGTAGTGCCAAAAAGCCCTGCCGATGCTATCGCGCATGGAATAGTCTATGTGCCTGAAGATAGAGGAAAGCAAGGTGCGATAACAGCACTTTCCATAGTAGAAAACATCGCTCTTCCTTCGTTGCATACAACATCCCATAAGGGCTTTGTTCGAATGGCCCGGGAATTTGCATTGGCGCGAGAATATACACAACGCCTTGAACTCAAAGCGGCCGCACTCGACCAGCCAGTGGGTGAGCTTTCTGGCGGTAATCAACAAAAGGTAGTAATTGCCAAATGGCTTGCCACTCAACCAGCCGTGATCATTCTCGATGAACCGACTAAAGGTATAGACATTGGATCTAAAGCCGCTGTGCACACATTCATGCGCGAACTTGCCTCCCAAGGCCTGGCAGTCATCATGGTGTCATCAGAGATACCAGAAATTATCGGAATGTCCGATCGCATCATCGTGATGCGCGAGGGTCGCCAAGTGGCGCAAGTATCGCGAGAGGACGTCACCCCGGAAGTGCTAGTACGAGCCGCTGCTGGTATTGAAACGTCCAGCGCTGCCTGACCACTATGAAATTATCTCGCGATACGCTTCTATGTTTAGCCTTGTTCGCTCTGGTGGGTGTGGTCTATTTACGCTTTCCTGAATTTGCGTCGCCGTCCTCCTTGCTAGGTGTATTTAACGATACCTCAATACTGATAATTCTAGCTCTCGGTCAGATGGCCGTGATACTCACGCGATGCATCGACTTGTCCATGGCATCCAATCTCGCTTTAGTGGGGATGTGCACTGCCATGGTCAATTCAGCTATGCCCGGTATACCAATTCCATTCTTAGTCGTTTTGGCCATGTTGCTGGGAGCGATACTAGGTAGTGTCAATGGCATTCTGGTTTGGAAGTTAGATATACCTCCGATTGTCGTTACGCTTGGTACTTTAACGATATTTAGAGGCATCATTTTTCTCATCTCTGATGGACAGTGGGTGAATGCGCATGAGATGAGCCCATCTTTCAAAGCATTACCAAGGCTTATTCTCTTCGGCTTGCCGATGCTGTCTTGGGTGGCGCTACTCAGTATTGCATGCATGTATGTGTTGCTTAATCGCACGCAGCTCGGCCGTGCATTCTATGCGGTAGGTGGAAATCCCAATGCTGCCATCTACACGGGCATTGATGTAGGACGGTCTCGTTTTAATGCATTTGTTTTATCCGGCGCTCTTTCAGGTATCGCGGGCTACTTGTGGGTATCGCGTTATGCGGTTGCCTACGTCGATATCGCATCAGGTTTTGAATTAGACGTGGTCGCTGCATGCGTCATTGGGGGTATCTCAATCGCTGGAGGAATGGGGTCTGTTGCTGGTGCTGTACTGGGCGCTTTATTTCTAGGCGTTATTAAAAACGCGCTGCCCGTGGTCAACATTTCACCTTTCTGGCAGCAAGCCATATCAGGATCAGCCATCATAGTGGCTGTAATTTTTAACGCTCGCTCAGAGCGACGTCTCGGACGCATCATTCTGAAACAGGCGGAACAACCATGAACAGCTCTTCGCACACTGATGCGGCAGAAATTCCCGATAGGCTACGTGGGCCCTTCGCCCGAATGTTAGCCAGCTGGGAGTTTTTATTGCTGATCGTCGCAATCCTTATATTTATTTTCAACACCCAAGCGTCGCCATATTTTCTCGACGCTTGGAATTTGTCTGACGCTACGTTTAATTTTACCGAAAAAGCCATGATTGCTTTCGCTATGGCTTTGGTCATTATTTCAGGCGAGATTGACCTTTCTGTAGCCTCCATCATTGCGTTGGTCTCTACATCGATGGGGTTTGCGGTTCAGCTCGGTGTCGATACCCCATTGCTTATTGTCATCGCTATAACAGTTGGCGCTGCTTGCGGTGCCTTCAACGGTTTCCTTGTAGCAATGATGGGGTTGCCATCAATAGTAGTCACCATTGGAACGTTATCATTGTTTCGAGGCATCGCTTATATCGTATTGGGCGATCAAGCCTACTCAGGCTACCCAGCTTCATTTGCCTTTTTTGGACAAGGCTATGTGTGGTGGGTGATTACATTCGAAATGGTGTTATTCATGGCTATAGCGATTCTCTTCTATACGCTGTTGCATCGAACATCATTTGGCCGCAGCGTAAAGGCCATTGGTAATAATCCAACGGCGGCTCTGTTCGCCGGCATTCGTGTATCGCGCGTAAAATTTATATTGTTTGTGCTCACGGGCATAATGTCGGCAATCGCGGCGATTTGCCTTACCTCAAGGTTAGGCTCAACTCGCCCATCCATCGCAGTAGGGTGGGAGCTTGAAATCGTCACTATGGTTGTATTGGGCGGCGTCAATATCTTAGGAGGCGCGGGTACCATCTTGGGTGTCTTTATAGCGGCAATAGTGATGGGATTAGTAACTTTCGGGCTGGGCTTACTCAATGTACCCGGTATTGTTATGTCTATATTCACGGGGCTTTTGCTAATTACCGTCATCGCTTTGCCCATCGTTATTCGCAGAACTCATCGACGGGCTTCCTAGTTCATGGCGTACTTGGTTGCAGTGATCGATCTTGGTAAATCAAATTCCAAGGTAGCTCTAGTTGATACTCAAGCCGCTAAAGAAATTGACGTAATATCGCAAGCCACGTCGCAGACTCTTACGGCCCTTTATCCCAGCCTTGATCACGAGGCGACAGAGGCGTTTATCGTCGACGCTCTGAGAAAATTATCTTTGCAGCACACGATCGACGCTATTACAGTGACAACCCATGGTGCCACCGTAGCGCTCATCGATGCGGCGGGGCAGCTGGCTATGCCCGTGCTTGACTATGAGTATTTGGGCATTGACGAGCTGCGAAGTGAATACTCAAAACATAGGCCAACGTTTTCTGAAACCGGCTCTCCTGCGTTGCCAGGTGGCCTGAATATCGGTGCACAATTATTCTGGCAGCAACATCATTTTCCTAAGCAGTTTTCAACAGTAAACACCATTCTGACGTGGCCACAATATTGGGTATTCAGGCTTACTGGACATCTTCACAACGATGTGACTTCACTAGGCTGCCACTCAGATCTTTATGCACCTCGCCATAAACGTTATTCCACGTTGATCAATAAGATGGGTTGGCATTCATTACTACCGCCCACGCGATGTTCGGGAGAGCCTAGCGGTACCCTGACCGCTGAAATGGCCCAGCTAACTAATCTCTCAGAAAGTACACCGGTGTTCACCGGGATTCATGACTCCAATGCTTCATTGGTGCCTCATTTAAAGGCTCAGCGTTCTCCATTTTCTGTCGTGTCTACGGGTACTTGGTTTATCGCCATGACGATGGGAGGCAGGTCGGTAGAGTTGAATGAATCTAAAGATTCTTTGCTAAACGTAAATGCGCACGGCGAGTGTGTTCCATCAGCACGCTTTATGGGTGGGCGTGAACGAGAGCTATTAGGTGCGACCAATAAATCGTGCGAAGAGGGCATGCATCGACTACTGACGCAGTTCGACGCACCGCCAACCTTATTGCCATCAGTTGTAAGTGGTACCGGTCCTTATCCGGAATTAACCCATCGATGGATTGGGGAGGTGCTAGAGGATAAAGATAATGCCATTCGTGATAGTGCGATTGCACTGTACCTGGCACTCATGACTCACGAATGCATGAAATTAATAGGCAGTGACGGGCCGACGTTTCTGGAAGGCCCGATGGCTCATGATTCTCACTATGCGCAAATGCTTGCTGTGCTTAGCAAACAACCTGTACTTATTAGTGCTTCTCAGACAGGAACGAGCGTGGGGGCAGCCATGCTCATTCAATCGCCTATTGAGTCACCTGAATATCAGACCGTCAGCGTCGATGAAACTCGTAGCGAACAATTAGCGCGTTATGCACGTCAATGGCAAGATGAGTTGGTACATCATGCCATGTGAAACAACCGCTCTAGAGGCTCTACCACCGGTTCGTTATTATCACCGGTCGCCATGATATCGGCCATGTGCGCCCACCATCGCTGCATCACGGGTTCCAACGGTAAGCTATCCATTGTGTGATCATCCGTTCTTCGCAGCACTGCAAAGAGACTGTTGGTGTCTTCGTGAAGGAATATGGAATAGTCAGAAATACCAGCTTCTTTAAGGAGGCTGACTAAATCGGGCCATATGTCGTCGTGCCGTTGTTTATATTCTTGAACTTGACCCTCGTTCAATTGCATTCTAAAACCGATCTGTTCCATAGGTTTCTGTGCCTCAGATATTAGAAAAATATTCCAACGAGTTTACGTACTTCTACGAGCGACATGCCTATCTCACGTTTGAATGCCAGGCTAAACGTAGGCTCTGAATGATAGCCAACACGCTCGCACCCTTTGCAAGCGTATCATGGGTTTCGTGTAACTCCCGAGTCCAAGTCATCCAATGAGAGAATTACAATTGGTAGATTATTACAAGCGGTTTCATTCATTCGATAATTGTAAAGAAAACCTATGAGCCCAAACCCCGGCGAAGGCTTCGCGGTGACGAAACCTGTCTCAAGTATTCGACGAGCCGGCCCACAGGTTAATGTCAGCCTCGACAGCATATCGATCTATTTCTTGGAGTTCTTCTTTGGAAAAGTCCAAGTTCTCAAGTGCGCCGACGCAGTCGACAACCTGCTGTGGTTTGGACGCACCAATCAGAGCCGAGGTAACACCGCCATCTCTAAGCACCCATGCGATGGCCATTTGAGCTAAGGATTGACCTCGTTTCTCTGCTATTAGATTGAGCTGCTTGATGTTCTCCAATGCCTCATCAGAGAGAAAATCTTTGCTTAACGTAGAATCTAATTTTGCACGACTATTTTCAGGGATGCCATTGAGGTATTTGTTTGTTAGCATGCCTTGCGCTAATGGTGTGAATACAATAGAGCCTATGCCCAACTCTTTTAGAGTGTCTTTTAAGCCGTCGTGCTCTATCCAACGGTTGAGCATGTTGTAACTCGGTTGATGAATGAGACAAGGCGTTCCAAGTTCTTTCAAGATTGCTTCAGCTTTACGAGTTGTTTCGGAATTATATGAGGAAATTCCAGCGTAAAGAGCTTTACCGGAGCGCACAATCTGATCGAGTGCACCCATAGTTTCTTCCAGTGGTGTGTCGGGGTCAAATCGGTGAGAGTAGAAAATATCGACGTAATCTACACCCAGTCGCTTCAGGCTCTGGTCACACGAGGAAATCAAATATTTGCGACTGCCACCATCCCCATAAGGCCCATCCCACATATCCCAGCCAGCTTTAGTCGAAATAATTAGCTCGTCACGATAGTTAGCAAAGTCAGTTCGAAGTATATCGCCGAATGCTTCTTCGGAACTACCAGCAGGCGGGCCATAATTATTGGCTAGATCGAAATGCGTAATACCGAGATCAAACGCCGTGCAGCAAATGTCTCTCTTGGTCTTATGGGGTGTGTCATATCCGAAATTATGCCAAAGGCCCAAAGAAATCGCGGGTAACTTTAAACCGCTGTTACCGCAAGTATTGAAAATCATGTTGCTGTAGCGTTCAGAACTTGGCGTGTAGGACATTAATTATTTTCTCAATGAGTGTTTGTAGTGGAATTGGAATCAAATATTTATGCAGTACTTCATCAAACAGCCATCAATGCGGTCTTGACGCCACGCTGCTTAATCAAAGCAGGGGTGGCTACAGTATTGCCAAGTGCAATACTCGATAACGACGACGGTTGCGTAGCAGCCTTCGTCAAACATTGGGATACTGCATCGGCAATAGCGCGTGGCAGATCATCAGGCGACGCGAGCATTTGCCGAACTTCTATTGTGGCCGCTCTTTAAAAAAAAACGTATATCGGTAAATGTAGCGCCAAGCTCGACGCCTCTTAACTAGCGAATCAAGCGCACGCCCCGCTATGCCTCCTTGCTGGCCAAATGCGAACTGCATGTGGCAAGGTGCCGTGTAGATCGGAAGCGATTAAATCTAAAAGTCTTTGGATCTACAGAACATTGATCACCCGTGATGATCTGTGCCATGAGCTGCCCAACAGCGGGGCCTGCTCCAAATCCATGCCCTGATAGGCCTGAAGCGATAAATAACCCGGGCACATGATCAACACCATCGATAACCGGCACTCCGTCTGGGGTTGCGTCAATAACGCCGCCCCACGAGTGTGTAATTCGAGCGTTTGCAAAACCAGGAAGTGTCGCTTTAAGTCCTTTGATTGATTTTTCAATCATCCACTCTGGCGGAGCTGGATTCAACATTCGTGTTAGTTCGAATGGTGTTTCCTGATCAAGTGACCATCGGCGTGGCATTTTTAATTCGGATATAAACTCTCGCCCCAAACTCAATCGGATTTCACGCCAGCTTTGCCTAAACACGGGGAAAAAATCTGGAAAAAAGCGAAAAGTATCAGGAACTATAGGAGCTATATTGATGTTTCGAGGGCCGACCGTGTAACCGCCGTCGAGTCTGCGACGAATACCAAAGGTTGCTCCACCAACCGGTAATTCCGGTCCATCACTAACATTGTCTACACGAGCAGCGCCCGCAACCAGTTTCAGTTGAGGGAGTTGAACATCGCTGTTGCCCAGAAACAATCGCGACCACACTCCACCTGCAACGACGATTTGAGAACACCGAATAGTGCCCTTCTCGGTAACCGCGGCTGAAACTCGTCCTGCAGAAGTCTCAATACCTCTGACAGCGCAGTTTTCAACTATCGATGCCCCTAGCCGCTGCGCAGCGGCAGCGAACGCCGGAACTGCAAGTGCAGGTTCTGCCTTGCCATCCGATGAGGTATGGAGCCCAAAGCTATGACCAGGAGCGATACCAGGGAACATGGCCTCTATCTCCTTCGCACCTAAGATCTTCAAGGGCAGGCCGTGTTCTTTACCCGTTTTTGCCCATCCCTGCGCTTGTTCTATTTCCCAACGACTACGGCATATATAAGAGATCCCGGTCTCTCGGTACCCGGCATCAATACCAAATCGCTCTTCAAGTGATCGCCAAAGTTTCAAGCTCTCTATCGACAGTGGCATTTCCAATGGATCGCGTCCCATCTGACGAGTCCAACCCCAATTACGCGATGACTGCTCCCCAGCGATGACACCTTTTTCACATACACATACGCTCACACCTTTTTCGGCTAAAAACAATGCTGTGCAAATACCGGCGATACCACCGCCGACAACGACGACATCAACTTCATTAGGGGTGGAACTATCGCTGGTCACGGTATCCAGCGAAGGAACCGCACCGCGCCGTACTGTATTTTTCATGCTTCAGTCTTCGCTTCCAGGTTGATTTTGGGTAGTGAGCCTGTATAGACATAGTCAGATGCACGCATGTGACGCTATTCGACTTATTGCGAGCGTTTTATATCAAAAATTAGGCAAATATATCAAATATACGTCATTATACGCTTTTATATGACCGAATACGATGTTTTGTTCGATAATATCTAAATTTAGTGCGTGTTTATGATCGAATACAAGCGATGAGCTAGGCGTGCTGTTCATACGTGGCAGCGTATATTCGCTTTATCGCCCCCAATCATCTTTGGAAAAGAGGTGAGGCAAGGTGCCAAGAGCTCTGGCTATTTGAGTTCAATTCTTGTTGTTAAGCCGGAATACATTTGACAAATGCCTAATGAAAATTATTCGCTAACATCGCTTTGACACTCACAGCGGCTGGCGACAGTCTGTTAAATCTGCGATTATGGGTTCGTTATAGGTTGTGCTCGACTTTGAACGCTTGCCGGCAGAACTTGGCACTGTTTCGCCACAAGTATGAGACAGTAAGCTCGCATTAGCCGCCTGTTATCATCCATCCTTAGTCAGTCAAAGTACGAATGACTTTGAGGTAATCAACACAGTGGAGAGCCGGTTGAACGATTCACCAGACACGAACAACGATGAGATGCTTCCCGGGGAGCGTCGCCAACGATTGATGGATTGGTTCGATATCAATTTTGCAGGATCGAGTCAGGATCTGGCAGACCGGTTCAACATATCTGTGTCGACTATTCGTAGAGACCTTGATCTATTGGCTAAAGAGGGCTTCTTGAGCAGAACGCATGGCGGTGCCGTTCGCATGCGACAGCAGACCACCTATGAGCCCAGTACTGAGTTGGCTCGTCAGACGGCAGTTGAAGAGAAAAACGCTATCGTCGGAGAGGCGATAAAGTATATCCACGCTGACCAAAGTATATTGATCGACACTGGCGCAATAGCTCATGATCTTGCAGATGCAGTGGCCCAATTGAACATACCGTTAACGGTTATTACAAACGATATCTACGTCGCTAACGCACTTACCTACAAACCGCCTATAAAGCTTGTCGTGCCTGGCGGTAGCAATCGATTCGGGGCATTCAGTTTGCTAGGGGAGCCAGGTATTTCTTTTTTGAGCGATGTGCGCTGCGACCTGTACTTTATGTCTGCGCAGGCAGTGGATGTTGACTGTGCCTCTGATACAGTAATGGAGTTAGTGGAGTTAAAACGCGCGATGCTCGCATCGGCACAGAAATCCATCCTGTTGGCCGATAGCAGTCGATTCAGCGCTCGTGCACTTTATCGGATTGTCGACCTTGAGCAAGTCGACGTTATTATTACCGATGAAGGGCTGTCAAAGAATGATCGACGCAGGATCAGCGATCAAGGTGTTGAGTTGATTTGGGTCAAAGTCTAACTGGCTTGCGTTAAAACCAAGTAGTGCTGTCATCAAAAACGACCAGAAACAGTTAGCTCTGCAATCGTTGCATCACCGCTTAGCGTGTTTACTCCGCAACCACCTTGTTTAAATAAGGGAGCCTGCTCATGGGTATGTCTATGCGCAGCCTATTCGATCAGGTCATGCCCTATTTTTTGATTAGTTGCTAGCGGCGAAGTTAAAAGCGAATCGTCCTTTCGTCCTTTAGACAATCCGACCAAGGCGCGAGGAAACTTGGTGTCAGGTAGCTCGGGGCTCCCCATGCCCGCCATATTAGCGACCCAAAGTGCCTCTACAGGCAATCAGCATGGTGTTTGATGGCTCTTATGGTTCACATACGATCAATAAATGGTTTATTTTGTAATCGTATGCTGGTATAACGTCATATCGCAGCTCATATGTGGCGTTTTATGAATGTTTGTGCAATAATTTAATAATGGCAAGCAGGTTGGTGAGTGTTCTACGGCTGAACCGCATGGCCAAATTCACTTGAATTGAAGCGGGGGAGCGTGATGCCAAAATTCGAAACTCAACTGAAAACAGTCCCAAGGGATTCGTCCGAGGTAATCGCTCTGGCTTCACTGCCGCATACGCAATAAAACGGGTGTACCAAAGATCTGTACCACTTAACGTAGCTATCTACACAACGGAGAGAAACCGAATGAAAAACATGATTGCTGTAACCCTTGTTGGAGGCATGCTCGTTACGAGCAACGCCTACGCTGAAGGGGCAACCCTTAGAGTCGGCACAAACGTGGCCGATGCGGGCAAGCTCGATCCTCACGTCGCGACAGCCACTGCGGATAAAGGGTTATTGCATTGGATGTTTAATGGCCTTGTTCGAATCAAACCAGGAGAGTCCAATCCTGAATTTATTGAGCCGGATATCGCCAAGAGCTGGTCGAAATCGGATGATGGTTTAACGTGGACATTTGCGCTTCGCGACGACGTGCAGTGCCATGGTGCATACGGCAACATAGACGCCAACGATGTTGTGTTTTCACTCAACAGGGCAGCAAACGTCGACACCTCAGCTTTCGCCAAGGATTTCGAGCCCATTGAAAGTGTTGAAGCCTCTGGAGACTATGAGGTCACCATAAAGCTGAAGAACCCCATTCCAAGTTTGCTGGGGCTGCTGATTTCTTATCATGGGGGCAATATTGTTTGTCAGGACGCTGTCGAATCATTAGGTGAGGGCTACTCTCAAACTCCTGTTGGCACAGGCCCTTTTATGTTTTCGGAATACAAACCTCAGCAATACATTAAATTGGTAGCCAATCCGGAATACTTTCGCGGTGAGCCGTCCATTAAAGAAATTATCTATCGCTATATTCCATCCGATTCAACGCGCGACCTAGCATTTCAGTCCGGTGAAATCGATATGACAACCGGCAGACAGGACCAGACTTGGGCAGATAGAATCGAAAAGCTGGACGGAGCCAATCTGGTTTTGATGTCTCCTGGCGAAATGTCGGTTCTCAGTCTCAACAAGACCATGCCTCCACTTGACGATATTCGTGTTCGTCGCGCATTCGCACATGCTATCAATCGTGACGAGATGGTTGCATTCAAAGGCGAAAAAGTAGCCATCGCGGCTCATTCACCGGTACCAGAGGGTAATCTCGGATACACGGCAGATGTGCCTCAGTACGAGCACTCTATTGAGAAGGCAAAAGAGTTGCTCGCAGAGGCTGGCTTTCCGGAGGGTGTGACGCTAAAGACGATACACACCACCAATCCCGGTATGTTGCCAACGATGGAGGCTGTTCAAGCTCAGCTTAGAAAAGCGGGTATAACCATGGAGATCGAAACGGTAGAGCACTCTACTTTTCACGAGCAAATTCGTAAAGATCTAAGTCAGATCGTTCACTACTCGGCGTTGCGCTTCCCGATTGCTGATGTCTACTTGACACAATTTTTTCATTCTGATTCGACAGTCAACACACCAACTGGCGTGACAAACTTTTCTCACTGTGATGTGGCTGATACCGAAATTAGCGCTGCTCGTTCAGAGGGAGATAAAGATAAGCAGATGGCGCTTTGGGCAACGGCTCAGCAGAAAATCATGGATGAAGTCTGCGCAGTTCCATTGTTTCAAGCCCGGCTTTTGTGGGCATGGAGTGACAAGCTTGATTTAGGTGTTGAACTGACAGGATCGTTGAACCTCAGTCCCCCTATCACCGAACTTGCTACGATTAAAAACTAACTTAGGCGCACTATGACAAGCAGGCACCAGGCTTCAGTTTGGTGCCTGTTCTTTTTCGGAGAATCCAGCGTTGACAGCTTTTTTACTTAAAAGACTCGCCTTTGCCGTCCTCACGATGTTCGCCGTGATGACTATCGTTTTTTTCATCTTGCGTATTTTGCCAGGTGATCCGGCTTACGCAATATTGGGGGATCAAGCCAATGAACAGTCCCTTCAGGCACTTCGAGCAAGACTTGGTCTAGACCGTTCTTTACCTGTTCAGTTTATCGAATTCATCAAAGGCGTGTTTGTTGGTGATTGGGGGACATCACTCGTATCCAATCGTCCCGTTATCGACGACATTCTCGATGTGATGCCGGCAACATTGGAGCTCACATTTGTGTCTTTATTTTTGGGTGCAGTAGTCGGTATACCGACTGGCATCTGGTCGGCGGTACGTCGTAACAAACTTCCAGACTATATTGCGCGAATCGCATCATTAATTGGTTTGTCATTTCCAGCGTTTGTGTCTGCAGTTTTGTTGTTGCTTGTATTTTCCATACACCTACGTTGGTTTCCTGTCATAAGCTCGGGCGAAGGGGAATCACTTGGCGAACGCCTGCGAGATCTTGCCCTTCCTGCCATAAACCTAGGGTTAATCATGGCTGCTTACATTACGCGCGTTACGCGTTCTGCCATGCTTGAAGTATTGAATCAGGACTATGTTCGCACCGCACAAGCGAAAGGTTCATCTCCAGTGGCAATCATATGGAGACACTGCTTCCGTAATTCCATGATCCCCGTGGTAACTGTTGTAGGGCTGTATTTGGGCATACTCATTGGCAACTCAGTGCTTACCGAAATTGTCTTTAACCGACCAGGTTTGGGCAAATTAATCGTGGGTGCACTCAATCAACGGGATTATCCGATGCTACAGGGGATGATCGTTATTTACACCATGATCGTCGTGTTAGTGAATCTACTAACCGATCTAACTTATGGGCTCATTGACCCAAGGATTAAATACTCTTGAGTCAACAAGTCGATACAAAAATGCTCTCAACCCGCGCTTATATTCGTATTTCTATCCTGACGATTATGTCGTCTGTCTTTCGTGCGTTCAACACGAATAAGGCGTCTTGGTTTGGGCTAGTGTTATTTCTCTTTGTTTTGGTTCTAGCGATATTGGCACCGGTGATCGCACCACACGACCCACTGGCCCAGAACGTCTTTCATCGTTTAAAGCCGCCGTCATCCGAGCACTGGTTTGGTACAGATGCATTTGGACGGGATACGTTCTCCAGAGTCATATGGGGTGCCCGAATTTCATTGGCGATCGCTCTATTTTCAATCAGCGCTGCGATGATAATTGGAACTGTAATTGGACTTGTATCAGGCTACGTAGGCGGTCGTTTCGACATCATAGTTATGCAAATGATGGATGTTTTATTGGCATTTCCAGGACTTATTTTAGGTTTGATCGTAGTCGCCATGTTAGGACCCTCTATTACCAATTTAGCGGTCGCCATATCGATCACAGCAATTCCACCGTTTGCCCGAATTGCTCGTGCCCCAACCATTGCAGTGAAAGACCGGGAATTCATCGACGCTGGTCGTGCGCTAGGGTTTTCAAGACAGCGCCTCATGTTCGGGCACATCCTACCTAATATCGCACCAGAAGTGCTTGTCATGGGATCTCTGTGGATGGCCACGGCCATTCGAGTTGAGGCATCCTTAGCCTTTATTGGGTTAGGCGTTAGCCCCCCAACCCCAACATGGGGAGGCATGATCCGCGAGGGGTTTGAAAACATGCTGGATAGTTATTGGCTTGCACTCTGCCCATCAATAGCAATCCTTATCGTCGTTATGGGGCTGAACCTACTCGGAGATGGGTTGCGTGATGCTGTGGATCCGCGTCTAAAAGGTGAAGAATGAGCAATCCTATTCTGAGTGTAGAAAATCTAACGACTTCCTTTCATGTCGAAAGGAAGTGGCTTCCGGTTGTCAAAGACATCAGCTTCACGATTGAAAGAGGTCAAACTGTTTCGCTTGTTGGTGAATCAGGCTCAGGAAAATCTGTAACTGCGCTCTCTATCATGCGGCTACTTCAATCTGGAATTGGTAAATCAGCAGGATCTATAAAACTGGAAGGCCGGGAGCTGTTGACATTGAGTGAGCAGGAGATGCAAAAGTTTCGAGGCGGTGATATTGGCATGATATTCCAGGAACCAATGACCAGCCTTAATCCTGTGCTTACGGTTGGTGATCAGGTCGCTGAGGCGCTGCGTAATCATCGCAATATGACTGCATCACAAGCGATGAAGGAGACAATTAGATTATTTGAGCTTGTAAGGATTCCCGATGCGAAATGGCGAACACGACAATTCCCCCATAACTTTTCTGGTGGTATGCGGCAGCGTGTAATGATCGCGATGGCTATGGCTTGTAAACCCAAACTACTTATTGCGGATGAGCCAACAACGGCACTTGATGTCACGATACAGGCTCAAATATTAGAGCTGATTCGTGAGCTTCAGAAAGAGATTGGCATGGCGGTTCTCTTTATCACGCACGATATGGGTGTTGTCGCTGAAATCTCTGATCGGGTTGTGGTGATGTTAAAGGGAGACAAAGTTGAAGAAGCACCGGTTAAACAACTGTTCAACTCACCTGAAAATAGTTACACCAAAATGCTACTAAGCGCGGTCCCAAAATTAGGCGCATTGTCGGGAACAAGCACGCCGCGACGATTCCCAACGATGAGCCTAGAGGGCTCGGAGGCGGAGCTTGCTCCAGAACAAGACAAGCGCGGAGAGAAGATTCTAGATGTTAAGGGGTTAACAACTCGCTTTGCCATTCGCGGTGGTTTACTGGGTGGAATTTCAGGGCATGTTCATGCCGTAGAAAACGTCTCATTTGATGTTCGAGCCGGCGAAACACTCTCAATCGTAGGTGAATCGGGTTGCGGTAAAACAACAACCGGCCGATCGTTGCTTCGACTGGTTGAACCTGTGGCAGGCACAGTAAAATTTAAAGGTCGAGAAGTCTTATCGGCATCTCAAACAGAGCTGCGATCGATACGTCAAAATATGCAAATGATCTTCCAAGATCCATACGGTTCACTAAATCCGCGTAAAACAATTGGTTCCTCTCTCAGTGAGCCACTCCATGTGTACAAGATGGGTAATCGTCGAGAAGTCCAATCCCGCGTTGCGGAGTTGCTGGAACTGGTGGGAATGAAGCCCGAACACGCACTAAGGTTTCCACATGAATTCTCCGGCGGACAAAGGCAAAGATTGTGCATAGCGCGATGTCTTGGGCTTAACCCTAGCCTCATCGTGGCTGATGAATCGGTTTCCGCACTAGACGCGACCATTAAAGCCCAGGTTATTAATCTGATGCTGGAGCTACAAGAGAGATTGGGCGTCAGCTATGTTTTCATAAGCCATGATATTGCAGCCGTTGAACGAGTGAGTCACCGGGTAGCGGTCATGCTATTGGGTGAGATCGTCGAGATCGGGCCAAGAGATCAAGTGCTAAACAATCCACAGCACCCCTATACCAAGAAACTCATATCAGCAGTACCGCTACCTGATCCGAATACCAAGCGCGAAAGAACGGTATTTGATGTCGATGAGCTCAAAAGCCCTATTCGGGGTATTGATTGGATAGCCCCTAAGCGAAATCTAATCGCTGTTGGTGATAATCACTTCATCATGCAAGAATAAGTAATAATTCATCCTGCAAAAAGTGCGCACCATGAATGTTGCGCATTCTAAAGAACCTCCTCCAAGTGGTAATAGTGCTTTGACAGGAAGTCACATTAAGCCAAGGATGGCTACTCTTTTATATTGTATGGCAGTTATGCTCAGCTTCTCTGATTTTTACAATGTTGTTGTGATTTCGATTAGCGATCGAAATCGTGTAGTTACTTGCCAAACCGCTTTCAACTTTCTTGAGCCCGATTTGATATCCCAGTGAATATTGATTTTGTAGATATCCTACAAAATTCAGGAAAGAGAATAGGGCGCATTGAAGTGATAGCGTAGTGCGGGAAATCAGCATGCTGCGTTTGAGGTGGCAGGGGTTGGAATCGTGTTCGGCGCGCGCCAATCTTGACCCTACAATGCCCGTGATTCACTTTATCCTAATAACAGGGCAGAATCATGGACACATTCGTGGACGAAGACTTAATCCGGCAACTCGCCAAGAAAATAGCGAAGGATGTTAAGACAGAAGCCAACCTCGGCGACTTCTCCAAATTGCTCAAGAAGATCGTGGTTGAGACAGCGCTCGATGCCGAACTCACTGACCATTTAGGCTACTAAAAGCATAGGACCAAAGGCGAGGGTTCCGGCAACTGTCGGAACGGTAAATCCAAGAAACAGCTCAAAGGAGATTATGGCGATATTGACTTGGACAATCCCCGAGATCCAGCCGGTAGCTTTGAGCCTCAGATCGTTTAGAAGGGCCAATCTCGCCTAACTCAGATGGATGATCAAATTCTCTCGCTCTACGCCAAAGGGATGAGCACACGCGATATTACTGTCACTTTTTCTTGAGCTCGGCCATGTCTACTATGTGGAAGCCCAATTGTTGTCAGTTTGAATAGTGGATATCGTGCTACGAAAAATTGGCTCGGTAATTACGCCGTCACATTCGCTTGGTAGTGACAGCGCTACAGATTCCCAGCTGCCCGAGAATGCAATCAATCGTGTGGCGTTTGTCTGTAATTTCTTTTCTACAACATTTTCGCTTAGCCGATGGTTGGTTTACATCGCGCTTTTGCAATACGTGTTGTGTATGCGATTTCCATCCCATTGAAAACAGTAATGGCTTCCTTGAGTGACAGGTCTCGGAATATTGGCTCTAAAAATGGCGACACATTCTCCTTCCTTATCTCTCACACTGTTGTATATGATTCCATTGGAACCGTCAGCTCGAAGGTGGCTTGCCAGTCGTTGGCTTTCGCTGTACATACGTTCATCATAGAGCTCGGGCGCTTTTGTTTGCATGCCCCGAATATCGTGCAGCTGTGTAGAGAGCACCGATGCATATGAGCGCATATCAATCTCAATAGGTGGCTCATGGGTGCGCTGCAGAAAACGCTCCCGATGATAGCGGGTTTCTGCTAGTGCAGTTTCAATACTATTTGCAGCGTAGTAAACGCCGTAGTTGCCGTCGCTGAATCGGCTTCCTTCAAGACTTAAATGGGTAAAGCTTGCCATGATCGGCGTAGTACCTGGTCCAGATTGCCGTTCATGCTCAGGCACCAGCTTTAAAACTCCGACGTCATCTCTTAAGCGAGCGTTTGTTAGGCTCTCTATGGCGATGACAACTTCCAAGTCTTCTGAGTCTGCCACCCGGTCAAACAAACTCACTGGAGGGAACCTGCTGGGTACAAGACGCCAAGATGGATTCCAATTTACTGTTGAAACCGGTGGGGTAGTTACCATCCGCGTTCAGCATCCAAGTAACGCCTAACGACGTAGAGATCCGCTACATTGCCAGATAGCATTCGATTCAATGCAGTATCACCATTAAACAATGGTGCACTGTTAGGCTTCTTTACCCACGCATCAGCGCTACTTTCATTGGGCAACAGCACTTGTAGCGCTTTGTAAATTCCAAAAATATAAGAGAGCCTTTCCAGCTTTTCTTTCTGAAGTTTTACAGAATGAGGTTTTCTTTTCCATTTGAAGTAGGTACTACGCGTATTCTCGTCATAGCCAAGGATTGTCATCGCCTCGTTCTGTGACAGACCCCATGCGTCAATAATTTTTAGAAACGTACGTAGTGCTGCTGTTGAAATTTTCTCAGAATCAATAGCATTCAAAGATTGTGCTTTAGGCATAACGTATTCCTATTTGTTATTTGCCAATAACTTGTTTCTACAACACCCAGCGGCTTCTGTAATTACAAACTTGCTTGGGTCAACTAACCGATGAAGTTCTCTACTGCTGAAACCACATCTCCAAGACCTGGCGCGCCGACTGTCTAACTGCAGGTTGACACACAGGGACCTCTACTAGCCGCTGACACCACACCATATTTGGCTTTTCTTAAAGCCGTGGCTTGGTCTTCCTGATTTTATAGGGATATCGGAAAATGCGTATTCAACAATACAAAAATAAACAAAAAGTATTAATTAGCACTCAACATAGCACCTGAGCAGGAGATTTTCAATATCTGGGTGGTCAACACATTTGACGTGCGTCTCAAAATTTATCTGTGGGATACTCGGGCCTCACAACCCGAGGGGCACGGCTCCAACAAGCAAACAACCCGGAAACTCCCCACAGTCGCTGAATACTATGAACATGAGAAAATGATTAACGTAACGAACAGCGATGATCCTGTTAGCTGGTCATTGACGTCGCTATGCGTTAGAAAATATTGGCTGAGATGCTGACTAAGTTACGTTAGCCAATCAATCACCATGCTTAAGATCAACCAAATTACAACAACGCTAAATAACTATCCATAACAGCCTGCTGGTCAGCAAGTGCCACGAGTTTTGCTCGTTGGGCGCTGGCTAAGAGTTCGTTGTTGCCTTTGCATGCATCAAGGAAAAAAGAAGCAACATCGCTTTCATCCATAGCCACAGTTAGGGCATTTTCTTTAAGCATGCGCGCAACCATGTCATCAAAATTATGAGTATGTTGACCGACAACAGTCGGGCAGGCATATCGCGCAGGTTCCATAATGTTATGACCGCCTCGCTCTATCAGTGAACCGCCGACAAACGAAGCTTTTGCAAACTGGTAGAACAGTGAAAGCTCACCGAGTGTGTCGGCTAGGTAGATGTCATGGCTAACTGTCAGGGATTCTTCGGAGGTTCTTCGTACAACCGAATATCCTAGCTCACGCAGCTGTTCGTCAATGCCAGTACTGCGCTCTGGGTGCCGAGGTGCTATTACGAGTAATGTATTGTCTTGCCGGGCTCTCATCCATGCTTTGGCAATGCGGACTTCTTCATCAGCATGAGTGGAGGCTGCTAAAACAAAATCTCTGTCCAGCACGGGTTCATTGGCTAAACTCAATTCATCGGAAGCGTATTTAAGATCTCCAGCTACTTTCACATGTTGAGTGTTGGCGCCCATAGATAAAAACTTTTTAAGATCCTCTTCAGAACGCGCCAGAATTTGTACGTTGGTTAAAGCGTGCTTGTAGCTTGTTCCTAAAACGCTATTTTGTTGCTTGCTGGTCTTATCTGACAATCGCCCGTTGATGATGGTGAGTGATACGTTTTGACTAGCCGCTATGGAATAAAGCCAAGGCCATATTTCAGTCTCAACAATCCACCCTTGTTGAATGTTGGCCTGCTTGATAAAGCGTCTGCATGCGCCTGGGAAATCGATGGGTAAAAATTGATGTTGTATGCGTGGGTTATTTTGCTTATTTAAAACAGCTGCGCCAGTAGGTGTGCCTGTTGTAAACAATACATGTTTATCGTTATTCTTAAGCCACGCATTGACCAACGGCAGAACAGTAATCACTTCACCGACAGAGGCGGCATGAATCCATAATCTTTCGCGAGTGCCGTGAAAATTTTCTGTGTCTTTATAAAAGCCTAAGCGCTCGTTAAAGTATTTCAACCCGCCATCTTTTGCAGCGCGCCACGCGGTATAGGCTAGCAATAATGGGCTAAGCGACCGAACAAGAATTCGGTAAAACCAGGGAGGGGTGCTACTTCTGGTAGGGGTTGGCATAGTCAGCAGAAGGCTGCTTAAAACGTTTGTGCGCCCAAAGATACTGCTCTGGCTGCTGTCTTACTTGTGCTTCCAAATGATCGTTTACTTGTTGGGTTGCTTCAACCGGGTCGTCGCTGGTAAGCGTCAGTGGGTTTCCAAAGCTCAACGTATAACTGCTTCCATCATGAGCTCGTGTTGGAACAAAAGGGATGATGGTAGCACCTGTCATTTTTAAAATTCGGGCAGTACCGCTGGTGGTGAGCGCAGGCTGATCGAAGTAGCGGGTGACGATACCACCATGATTGATAGACACGCTTTGATCGGGTGAGTACCAAACCATTTCGCCGCGTCGCAGGCATCGCACCATCTCGCGTATACCGCGGTTATCGATGAGGCCTGTTAAATGCCGCGAACGTTGTTTAAACAAGTAGTCGGCAAACAGCGGGTTCTTAGGAGGATCATAAACGGCGGATACCGGCCAACGAGGACCGACAATAGCGCCGCATAGTTCAAGCACGGTGAAGTGGGCTTGCAGAAGAATAACGCCTTTGCCTGCGGCCAGAGCTTCATCAACATGTTCAGCGCCTTCGAACTCGACAGGGCTCATATCGGAAACTTGTCGGTACCAAATCCATGCGGTTTCAGCGGTAGCCATGCCTAAATGCCGGAAGGCCTTGCGAGCTAACGTTTCGCGCTCTTCATCTGACAGCTCGGGAAACGCAAGTTTAAGATTTATAGCGGTTACGCGGCGGCGACTGCCCAGCACGCGATACATTAAAGAGCCCATAACACGGCCTACCTTCGTAACCACGGAGAAGGGGAGTCGTGTTAGCAGATAGAAAAATCCAAAACCAATCCAGGTGGGCCAGTACCGCACAGATACATAGCGTTGCCAGCGAAATTCGCTGGCGTCCGGTTGTTTGGGTTTATTAGTGGGCTGTGCTTGCACCAACCATCAATACGCGGTTAATTATCACTCTTCAGCAATCAAAAACTGATTGATCGAGTTAATGTCTTTCTCGTTTAAAGTACCCGAAGCCGCTTTAAGGTTCAAAGAATTAATGATGTAGTCATAACGGGCGCTGGCATAGTCAGAGCGAGCACGGTAGGTGTCACGCAGAGCTTGCAGTACCTCAACGGAGGTGCGTGTTCCAGCACGAAAGCCGGCTTCGGTTGCTTCTGCAGACTTTTGCGTTGAGACCAGCGCTTGTCGTAGTGCGTTAGCTCGACTAATAGAGGCTTCGACACCGCGATAGCCGTCTCTGGTTTGTTGTGTGGTGGCACGTTCTTGAGCAACTAAGCTTTCCGCCGCGGAACGTGCTTGTGCTCTGGCCTGCGAAACTAGCGCGCTAACACGACCGCCTGTCAGGATAGGCACTCGTAGCTGCAAGGCAATTTCTGCCCGATCTCCATCCAAGCGGTTAAATTGATCAGTTGTGGTTGTTGCTGCTGTGCCGACCAAATCCAGAGTCGGGCTAGAATTAGATCGCTCGATATCAACTTGCGTGTTGCTACTCTCGGATGCCAGGCGAGCAATCAGTAAATCCAAGTTTTGTTCTTTAGCAACTTTCACCCATTGATCGATATCAGCAGGCTCAGGTGGGGTTAGCGGTAAGTCACTGGCAAGCGTGGCCAGTTTGTTGGTATTCAGTCCGCTAATACGCAGCAGGGCTTCACGGGCAGTGGACAGCTGGTTGCTAGCGGCAATTTCAGACGCAATAGCCAAATCGTATTGAGCCTGTGCCGATCGAACATCGGTGATAGGCACTAAGCCGACGTCGAAGCGTCTTTCTGCTTGGTCTTTCTGGCGGCTGATTGCCTGAAGCTCAGATTGGCTGAATTCCTGATTAGCTTTCGCGCGAAGAACATCGAAGTAGGCTGTAGCGACGCGAAGTATGAGCGTTTGACCTACTGCTTCGTATTGCGCGTTAGCTTGAAGCACGCCGATTTCAGCTTGATCGACTAGCTTGGCATCGGAACGATTGTAGAGAGACTGGGTTAGCGTCAGGCTCAGTGCAGTTTCTAGGTATCTCCCATCACCATCATTTGAAAGCGTTGTCATGCTGCCTTCAGCACCAAAAGTCAGTTGCGGTCGGAATGCCGACTTAGCCAGCGGCACACGCTCTAGCGCAGCTTCTTGATCGTATTTGGCCGTTTGGAAATCGGCATCGTAGGTTTTGGCTTGCTCGTACACCTCAAGTAAGTCAGCGGCATTGGCTGAGCCGATGAGAAGTGCGGAGGCTACTAACGCTGTGCAAGCGCTCAGGCGGGGTAAACGCCTATTTGGAAAAGAGAATACAGAGGATTTTTCCATGATTATCGTCAGAACACGAAGCTAGGTGATTCGGAGTCGAAATTGACTAGTGGGTCAACAGATGTTTCAAACAGGCTTTCACGGCTCCATTCGGAGTCTCTAACACGCGTGATTAGCACAGCTTCCATGGTTGGCTGCGAACTCTCACCTATGAAGGCGAAAAGGCGGCCACCCACGTTTAGTTTATTTTGATAGTACTCAGGAACAGATGGCACAGCACCGGTAAACGCAATGGCGTCGTAACCGTCTTTTGCATCCCAGGATGCGGCAGCATCTTGTTGCATAACGGTGGCGTTGCTTACGCCGCGCTCCTTCAAACGCGCCTGTGCAGATTCTGCCAGCGCTGGATCAATTTCAATGCTTTCAACTTTTGCAGACAATCGAGCGAGGCACGCTGTCATAAAGCCAGTGCCTGTGCCTATTTCCAATACGGTGTCGGTCAATTCAAGTAAAAGAGCTTGCAGCAATCGTCCTTCTACTGTGGGTTTAAGCATGTGTTGACCATTGCCAATTGGCAAGGGGAAATCGCTGTAGGCAACGCCTTTATGTTGTGCGTCCACAAATGCATCTCTGGGAATTTCCGCCAGAACATCCAATACGCGCTGATCAAGTACGTCCCAAGGGCGCACTTGTTGTTCGATCATGTTGCTACGAGCTTGTTGTAAATCCATTTGTGGGGCCGACGATATTTGTTTGGGTTGTGTTCAAATCGCTGCAATTTAAATCTGGAGGCGCTTTTACTAAATTATAGGCCAAGCAGCGGCGGACGGCGGTAACAAGTGGTAACAACGCCGTAATTCTTGGCAATCATAGGTCATCTAGCCCAGTCAGTGCGACAACACTAGGGGCTTGTAACTCCAAAAAGCCAACCGAGACGATACGCTTCTGTACGGATCGCTCAGACAGTTAAATTTTATTCAGGGACTACGCTGGTCGCTTGAGGGCCTTTCGCACCAGCTTCCACGTCGAAAGTCACTTTCTGACCTTCATTAAGGGTTTTGAAGCCTTCAGATTTAATAGCGGAAAAATGCACAAAGACATCGTCTCCGCCGTCGTCTTGTGCAAGAAAACCGAAGCCTTTCGCCTCATTAAACCACTTGACTGTACCTGTCGCCATTTTGCTACCTCTTCGATGATCCAATCTGCGACACCGAATACGCCAATGCCAGATAGTTGGCGATGTTGTGATGCGATGTCGCTCAGGCCAGTCTACTGCTTTTGGTCAGTAACACCACACTTAATAGGCAAATAAGCGATTAATCTTTTTGTTTAGGATCCGTACCAGATTGAGGCTTTTCGGTCTGGCTGTTTTTTGACGCGTCGGCAGAGTTCTCACCGCTAGGCTTGCGTCGTCTTCGCCGTCTCTTTGGCTTGGGCTTCTCCGCACCGTCGGTAGAGTCGCTTGCGGTTGATCCTTCTGGTGATGGTTTTTTGGCCGAATGGTTACGGTTGGGACCGCCACGGCTTGGTTTGTTGCGGCTGGAACCTCGTGAATTTTTCTTCTGTGGTCCGCTGCTAACGCGATCCCGCACAACACGTTTGGCTGGTTTTGGCGTCACTAGGAGTTCGTCGGTGATCATCTCTAAAGGGATGCTCTGGCCGATATATTCCTGAATTTCAGGAAGGGAGAACGAGTAGTTTTCACACGCGAAACTCACGGCCACACCTTGCGTGCCCGCTCGGGCAGTACGACCGATGCGGTGCACGTAGTCTTCTGCTTGCTGCGGAAGGTCGTAGTTGAAGACATGACTGACATCATCAATGTGCAGTCCGCGAGCGGCAACATCGGTTGCGATAAGCACAGGTAGTTTGCCGGCGGTGAAGTCGGCCAGAATGCGTTGCCGCTTGCTTTGGCGAACGTCACCGGACAAGGTGCCACAGGCCACATCGTTGCCGAGTAGAAAACCCTCTATTTTTTCTGCAGAGCGCTTGGTATTCACAAATATGATGGACCGAGGCGGCTGCAAGGCATCTAATAAACCTAGCAACAATGGGATTTTTTCATCGGTCGCTGGCTGATAAAGTGATTGCTGAACTCCCTCAGCGGTGACACCGGTAGTCTCGGTTTTGATCGCTTCCGGGTTGTCCATATGCTCGTAGGCCAATTCCATGACCCGATGCGAAAGGGTGGCAGAGAACAACATGCTCAAGCGTTCGCCAGGTGGTGGCATGCGCCTTAGCAGAAACCGGATGTCCGCAATAAAGCCTAAATCGAACATACGATCGGCTTCATCAAGGACCGCTATTTCAAGCTTCTTTAAATCAAATACTTTTTGTTTGAAGTAATCGATGAGCCGACCGGGTGTGCCGATAAGGACATCGACACCTGCCGCCAACTCTTTTCGTTGTTTGTCATAGTCGATGCCGCCGTAGACGACAGAGCACTTTAAATCGGTGTATTTGCCGAGTGAGTCAGCGTCCTTTTTGATCTGCATGGCCAACTCACGCGTGGGTGCTATCACCAGCATTCGTGGTTGATCTTTGCGTCGTTCCCCCGGGTCCTGCGTTAACAGGCGAGAGAAGCTCCCTAATAAGAATGCGGCAGTCTTTCCTGTACCCGTTTGCGCTTGTGCTGCAATATCGTGCCCGTTTGAAATGGCGGGTAAGGACAAGCCCTGAATTTCAGTGCAGTTGCTAAAGCCTAATTCATCGGTGGCTTTGAGCAGAGGTTCCGGTAGCTTCAATTCGCTGAAGGTTGTCGCTACTGCCTGCTGGGAGGCTGAGAGAGAATTGTCGTCTTTGGATGTGTTAGTCATGCAATTTGAGCCATGCGATCTGATAAAGTAGTGGCCCATTACGGGCTCGTTGTAGGCGGTACAAGTATTGATATTTCGCCGGTTTGTCAGGCCTGGCTCATTTAGTTAGTCAATAGGTCGTGTGTTTTAGATGAATTTCATAACAATGAGTTGAACGTTACAGGCATTGTCTGCTCGAACGCTTGATAAGCGTCTGTTCAGTACCCACCGTAACTCCGTTGCGGCAAAGCGCAGATTTCTCTCCGCCTCTGGCTAAATATTTCATGGCTAGTGGCTTAAACGACAAAACACTGAGGTTCACATGAGCGACCATATTACTCCTATTACGGATGCGACCTTCGAAGAAGAAGTACTTAAATCAGATACTCCAGTGCTGGTTGACTACTGGGCAGAGTGGTGTGGCCCCTGTAAAGCAATTACGCCGGTGCTTGAAGATGTTGCGCCCGAATACGCTGGAAAAGTAAAAATCGTCAAGATGAATATAGACGAGAATCCGAATACACCGCCTAAGTACGGTATTCGCAGTATTCCTACTCTCATGCTTTTCAAGAACGGCAGCGTAGAAAGCACCAAAATTGGTGGCCTTAACAAAGCGCAGCTGACTGAGTTCCTCGACCAGAACGCATAGAGGGCTGTACCCACAATCCGGGGCGCAGGGCACGAGTCCTCGGCCTTGCGGTTCTCGGATTGCTTGCACAAATCAATAACTTGCGGCGCATCTGGCCGTAAAAAGTGGTCGATATTTTGCTTGGAAAACTACTAACGGCTTAAATTCGCTAGACTAAGCGAATTATTTCGTGCTAAGTTTCCCACATCACGTCATGCAGCCCGTCACCTTTGATGCGCGCGCCACGTACTCCAAGTTTCTAGATAAAATCTCAAATCCAGACTGATCCGCCACTATTTGTGGCCATCCCCCGATTCCGGCGATCATCGCCTTCTCACGCACTACGTGTATGAACCTGACCGATCTTAAGAAAAAAAATCCAACTGAGCTTATCGAGCTAGCAACTTCGATAGGCATAGAAAACGTTGCCAGACAGCGCAAACAGGACATGATCTTTTCTATCCTGAAAGCGCAATCCCGCAAGGGAGAAGACATCACTGGCGGTGGAGTTCTCGAAATTCTGCAAGACGGCTTCGGCTTTCTGCGCTCTTCGGACAGCTCTTATCTGGCAGGCCCTGACGATATTTATGTATCACCCAGTCAGGTCAGACGTTTTGCTTTGCGAACCGGCGATACGGTGTTCGGCAAAATCCGGCCGCCTAAAGAAGGCGAGCGATACTTTGCTTTGCTCAAAGTTGATGAAATCAACTTCAGCCCGCCAGAACAAGCTAAAAACAAAGTATTGTTCGAAAATCTGACTCCACTGCATGCCAACGAACGTTTCACGATGGAACGAGGCAACGGTAGTACGGAAGACATTACTGCTCGAATTATCGACTTCGCATCACCCATCGGAAAGGGGCAGCGTGGTCTTATTGTGTCACCGCCGAAAGCGGGTAAGACATTAATGCTCCAGAACATCGCGCAAAGTATTGCGGCGAATTCTCCAGAGTCCTATCTCATTGTTTTACTCATTGACGAACGACCGGAAGAGGTCACGGAAATGCAGCGCATGGTTCAAGGCGATGTCATCTCCAGTACGTTTGATGAACCGGCAGCTCGCCATGTGCAAGTGGCCGAGATGGTTATTGAAAAAGCCAAGCGTTTGGTTGAGCACAAGAAAGACGTTGTTATTCTGCTTGACTCAATTACACGACTGGCACGCGCTTACAACACCGTTGTGCCGTCATCGGGCAAAGTACTGACGGGTGGTGTCGATGCGAATGCACTACATCGTCCAAAGCGCTTCTTTGGTGCTGCACGAAACGTTGAAGAGGGTGGTAGTTTGACCATCATCGCAACTGCACTGGTTGATACCGGCTCTAAGATGGACGAAGTTATTTACGAAGAATTCAAAGGTACCGGTAACATGGAATTGCATTTGGACAGACGGATCGCTGAAAAGCGTGTCTTTCCAGCAATAAATATTAACCGCTCTGGTACTCGTCGCGAAGAGTTAATGATGGATTCGGAAGAGCTCCAAAAGACGTGGATCTTACGAAAGTTCATCCACTCTATGGATGAAATTGAAGCGGTTGAATTCTTACTGGGTCGATTGCAACAGACCAAGACTAACAACGAATTCTTTGATGCAATGAAGCGCTAACTGCGCTGCCTCTAAAGATGTATTACTAAACACTGCAAACGCCCAGCCGGTGTTTGCAGTGTTAGTCAATTAGATTAACTTTACCGATCTATTGCTTTGTAACCGATGTCTGATCGGTAGCGGCAACCTTCCCACTGGATACACTCTGCGCCAGATTCGGCCAGTTGCTTAGCTTCATTAAGAGAGCCGGCCACGGCAGTCACACACAGAACTCTACCGCCAGCTGTCACAAGCTGATCACCTTTGAGTTTTGTTCCAGCGTGAAAGACTTTGCAGCCTAAGCTGTCTGCTTCTGCAATACCTGTAATGGGTTTATCTTTACTGCTTCCTGCCGGATATTCTCCTGCGGCAAGCACAACACCGATTGAACTGCCGTCATGCCATTGCACATCAGCGTCCGTTAGAGTGCCGTTGACCGCATGATCCAGTAAATCCAAAAGGTCGCTTTCCATGCGCATCATCAGTGGTTGAGTTTCTGGATCGCCCAGTCGAACGTTGTATTCCACCACTCGAGCTTGACCTTCATTGTCAATCATTAAGCCGACGTATAAGAAGCCGGTAAACGGCATGCCGTCATCGGCTAAGGCATCGATGGTGGGTTGCAGAATATCTGCGACAACGTGTGCATGCACAGAATCGGTAACCACCGGGGCGGGGGAGTAAGCACCCATGCCGCCAGTGTTGGGTCCTTTGTCGCCTTCATCACGTGCTTTATGATCTTGACTACTTGCCAGTGGAATACAACTTCGGCCAGAGACAACGGCAATAAAGCTAGCTTCTTCGCCCGCTAGGAATTGTTCGATAACAACATTGGCTGATGCATCGCCAAACTGACCGTCCAGCATGGACTTAACGGCATCGCACGCTTCTGTCGTCGTTTGCGCAACAACAACACCTTTACCCGCGGCAAGACCATCGGCTTTGATGACAATCGGTGCACCTTGTTCTTCAATGAAGGCGATGGCGGGTTCAACGGTATTAAATGTGGCATAAGCGGCTGTCGGGATTTGATGGCGAGCCATGAAATCTTTTGCGAATGCTTTGCTGCCTTCCAGTTGAGCAGCTTGCTGACGCGGACCGAATATACGCAGTCCTTTATCGGTGAACACATCGACTACACCTGCAACCAAAGGGGCTTCAGGACCTACGATAGTCAAATGTACCGATTCGCTAACCGCAAATTGTGCGAGGGCTTCGATATCTGCCGGGTCTATGGAGAGGCACTCGACTTTGTCCTCTAGCTGCATACCAGGGTTGCCCGGAGCAACGCTAACTCGAGTCACTTTTTCCGATTGAGCCAGTTTCCATGCCATGGCATGTTCACGCCCACCACTTCCGATTAGTAACAGATGCATAGTCAGTTTGTCTGTATCAGTTTGGTCTGTAAAAGCGTTATTCTACCTGTACCGAACTTCACTAACTATGCAGTTGCGGTCACTGAACCTTATTCAGGCAAAATTTTCTGATGGATCCGACTGCTGAGACAGCTAAGGCGGCTGTTAGCACACCTCGATTAAACGACTTATCTCCCCAGTCGGTTGGCACGGGCCTGCTTGCAGCCATTGTGGGTTTCACCAGTTCGTTTGCTGTCATCTTGCAAGGGCTAAGAGCGGCGGGAGCGAGCGAGGCCGAGGCAACGTCAGGTTTAATTATGCTGACCATCGGTATGGGCGTGTCTGGCATCATGCTGGCGCTTCGCTACCGAATGCCTATTGGTGTTGCGTGGTCCACGCCAGGCGCTGCGCTGTTGGTGGTTTCTGCTAACACCCTTAACAGTGTTAACGAAGCTGTCGGCGCTTTCATTGTCAGCTCGCTGTTGTTGGTCATCGCAGGCTGGTTCCGGCCGCTGGGTCGGTTGATTGAGGCGATTCCCTCTAGTCTTGCTAATGCCATGCTTGCAGGTGTGCTGCTGAGTTTGTGTTTAGCGCCTATTCATGCGTTGGCAGCTGATGCCTGGTTGGCCACGCCGCTGTTGTTAACCTGGTGGTTGGTCGGTCGGTTTAATCGGTATTTTGCGGTGCCTGCGGCACTCCTTGCGCTCGTTCCCATTGTCGTTTGGAAGCTTGGTGTGCCTGATAACTTCAGCGAGCAACTAGCTGACAGTTTGATTCCGAGCATTACATTTATAAAGCCCGTATTTGAACCTCAGGCACTCATCAGCATAGGTATTCCGTTGTTTGTTGTGACCATGGCATCTCAAAACGTGCCGGGAATTGCGGTCTTACGGGCAGGCGGTTTTAACCCCAAGGCTGGCCCCTTAATTATGAACACGGGTTTCTTTTCTTTACTCACGGCACCCTTTTGCGCGCACGGAATCAACTTAGCCGCTATCACAGCAGCTATGATGTGCAGCACGGATGCCCACGAAGACCCAGCTCGTAGGTATTGGGCTGCTGTGGCTGCGGGTATTGCCTATCTGGTATTGGGTTTTACGGCAGGTGTAGCTGTGCTGCTTATTACATTGGTGCCCAGCATACTCATCGAAGCCATTGCCGGACTCGCATTACTAGGGTCTTTTTCATCGGCTATCTATGCCGCGTTGTCAGATGTAAAACAACGCGAATCGGCTGCAATTACCTTTTTGTTTGCTGGCTCCGGTTTAGCCTTTATGGGGATTGGTGGTGCTTTTTGGGGGTTGTTGGTAGGTGGGCTGATGTACTTTGTCGCCCAGTCTAGACGCAAGCAAAAGTGATGCTGTTATGAATGAATATGATGCGAAAGATTGTCGCTCGGTTTTGTATATGCCAGCTAACAATCAACGGGCTGTGGCTAAGGGACCGACTCTTAACGCGGACGCCATCATTCTCGATTTAGAAGATTCAGTCGGCGTTGAAGAAAAAGTCACCGCTAGATCTCAAGCCGTCAAAGCCATTGGCGGTGTGGACTATGGACACCGCGTTAAAGCCATTCGAATTAACTCAGCTGAAACCGTGTGGCATAAAGAGGATGTTGCAGCTGTTGCAGAAGCTCAACCTCATGCGTTGGTTATACCCAAGGTTGAGTCTGCAGAAGACATCATCGCTGTCAGTGACCTGCTTGATTCAATGCCAAACACTGATCACATAAACCTATGGGCCATGATTGAATCACCGCTTGCTGTTCTCAACGCAAAGAGTATAGCCACAGAGTCTGGCAACAGATTAAAGGCCTTGTTAATAGGCAACAACGACTTAGCGAAAAGTGCCAACATGCAGGTTAGCTCAGACCGAACGTATTTAATTCCTTGGTTTATGCAATTGGTGGCTGTTGCACATGCTCACTCTTTAGCGCTGTTCGATGGTGTTTACAATAACTTCTCCGATCTTGACGGTTTTTCGCGCGAGTGCGAAGAGGGGAGGGCAATGGGGATGCATGGAAAGGCGCTTATTCATCCGTCTCAAATTGATATCACTAACCGGATTTATTCTCCCGGTCAGGATGAAATAGAACAAGCGACTGCCATAGTAGAGGCGTTTTCCAAAGACGAAAACCAAGGTGTCGGTGTACTGCAAATAAACGGAGAGATGGTAGAACGTTTACACCTGCAAATGGCCGAGCGCTTGTTGGCTAAAGTCTCTCGATCAAACTCATAGGCATAACACACTCCGTTGAACAAACTAGGTATACCGCTATTGATGTTGCTGATTGCCGTATCGGCAATTGGCCCAATGGCGCTTAACGGGGTATTGCCGGCCACCAGTGTGGTCATGGTGGAATTGTCCACGGACTACGAAACCGCCCAGTTGGTATTAACCGTTTTTCTCATGGCTACCCTGGTCTCTCAATTAGTTATGGGGCCATTGGCAGACCAGCATGGTCGGCGTCCTATCATGTTGCTTAATTTGTCTGTCTTCGTTTTAGGCAGTGTTGTCTGTGCGTTGGCAAGTTCTATTGAGTGGTTATTGATAGGACGTTTTATTCAGGGTGTGGGTGTTGCGGCTTGCGTGTTCTTGCCTCGTACCATAGTCAGGGATATTTACTCGCAAGATAAAGCTGCCAGCATGATTGGCTATATGACCACGGCAATGATGGTTGCGCCTCTGTTCGGACCTGCTGTCGGCGGGTGGATTACCGATACGTATTCATGGCGATATATGTACGGTGGGTTGGCAACGCTTGGGTGTTTATTGGTTGTAGCAGCTTATAAGTTTCAGTACGAAACTCTTGAGCGACTTCGAGCGGATGCGGCTACTGATCAACTTGATGCTCAAAAGCCTACGTTTTTACAATCATCTGCCGTGTTGCTGAAAGATCCGCGTTTCTTATCGTGTGCCTTGATGCAAACCGGTGCCGTAGGTGTCTACTATGCGTTCTTATCGGGTGCACCCTATGTGGCTATAGAGACTCGTGGCATGACGGCGTCGTCCTATGGTGCCTGGTTTTCAATGGTGGCTATAGGGTATCTTTCAGGCAATTTAATTGCAGGGCGTTTGTCTGAACGCTTCGGCACGCAGAAGATGATTCTGTTGGGGTTAATCCCCTATGCGTTAGGAATAGTATTGTTTTGGACGTTGCGACCCATCAACCACCCAATCAGTTTGTTTCTGCCCATGCTTACTCTTGCACTCAGCAATGGCATGTCATTGCCCAGTATGATCAGTCTCGCCATGAGCATTCGCCCATCGTTTGCAGCGTCTGCGTCAGGCCTCGCGGGTAGTGCACAAACTGCGTTTGGTGTTGTGCTTACACTGATATCCGGTTTCGTGTTGCCTTTTGGCGATCATTGGATGTTGGTATTGATCACGGGATCAGCAGGGCTTACGTGCATTGGGCTTTGGTTTTCTCTCAGGCAAGGTGTTATTCGCTTTAAAGGGTAAGTATGTTGTGCCTATAGGCGGCCTCTTAGTACTTCTTTTCAGTGTGGTCTATCTGAAAATCCGATGCAATGCGGCTAGTCTCATTAAAGTATAGAGGACTCATCTATCAGCTGTTTTGGAGTCCACTGGTTAGTTTGAAATTGCCCAATAAAATTTTATGTCCTTGCCGCCTCAAATTTAGCCCAGGCTTGTTCAAGCTTATCGATATTAAAACCGGGTTCGCGAGCCGGAACCAGTACTATGGATTCGCTGGCGATAACATTTTCGATAGCGTGTTTGAGGTTCGGAATAACGTCGCTTGGAATAACAAGAGCACCATGCCTATCGGCATGGATCAACTCGTCTTGGGCTACGCGCATGCCCTTGATATTTACGGGTGTGCCGATCTCAACCACATGGACAAACCCGTGACTGGGTCCGATTGAGCCTGCCAAAACCGGGAAGCCTTCATCGATCACATCCAGATCGCGCATCACACCGTTGGTCACGGCACCCGCCAGCCCAAGACCCTTATGCACTGCAACATGAACCTCGCCCCACCAACCCGCAACGCAGTTGGGGAAGTCCACATCTTCGACGACCGCAGCGGTTGGTCCGCTGCCTCCTGCCATCGACCGGAAATAGCTCATTCGGCGGGCCCGAATCTCATCGGCTGGCTCATTGGGGGGTGCAAGTCCGGAAATCTTCGCTGTTCGAGCAAAGCCGACAGTGGCCGGATCGCCGGGTTTGGAATGCTCCATCGTGCCCCGGGTAAAACGATTGAAGCCGCGTTTTCCTTGCGCCACTTCGATCGCGTTGCACACCGTTGGCGTGTCTACCTGACGCAGCAGCGCAAGAAGATCGTCGGGGATTACATTGTCAGCCATGTTTAAACTATCCTGTTTGTGAGTTCGGGGTGTTTCAGCATCGGCAAACTGCTTGTATTTGGCAGGCCATGCTGGCCATTGGCTTGATGCCGTAACTTATGTCAATTCTGTCTTGGGTCACCTTAGGAATCTGCTTGCAGCAGTATCTGCTTCCAGTTCAATACATGAGCTAGCGTTTCGGTAAAAATTTTATTGCACGCTGAGCTTCTTTCGAGCATTGCCAACCAAAGCCACCAGTGCCGCTCGAGATTCTGATAAGTTGCGTAAGGGGCTTTTTATTTCGGCATCAGCAAATAGTATATTGCACACACTCATGCCTTCTTCCGATTGGTAGCTCAGTGTTATCCCCGTTGCGTTTATGCTTGTCATTTTTACCTGAGAGCACCCAGCAGGTGCATTGCCGAAAGCCTTGAGGTAAAGATCTACGGCGTCAGCATGATCTTCATTCATGTGTTCGATGATTCCGGCGATGGATTCCGGGCTCCATTGTTCGTCATTATTCATGGCATTTTCAGTTCTCGTTCACCAATCTGTTCGAATGCATTAATCGATAAAAGCCGTCTCGCTGGGTGGTTAACAATAGTGATAATGGTTCTAACGTCATCCAATAGGATGAGAGGACGGGACAATCGTGATGCACCATAGAATATCGAGTTCTTCAATGAAAGCAATGATTGTAACCCTGATAGCCAAACACACCATCTAACCTACCTTTAAAAACCGTAATATAACCGCTCATGTAGTGACCACAGGTGGTATGCAAACTGCTGATACCACCTTATCTACTGGTGTTACATCTTGCCAGTGAAGTCAATGGAGTGGTCATGCAGTTAGCGAAATCATCTGTCTCTTTTCTGATAAACATTCTCATGTTTCCGCTGCATTTTGTGCAGTTGTTCAGTGGTGCGAAATCATTTGAGAAAAATGCGCTTTTAGGGAGCCGTTTTCTCAATAGACATAACCTCCATATTATTCGTGTAAAGCTCGCGATGCGCATGGCTAGTATGCGAAGACGTCGCCTGAGATCATTGGTGCCTGATCATCTGGTTGACGCCTATGAGCAGGACGGATTCGTGTGCGTTGAGAATTTCCTAGATGAGGAACATTTTCAAAACCTGTTGCATGATATCGATCAAACAGATTTTGATCGCGTCGATATGTATCAGGGGGCAACGACAACTCGTCGCTCTATGATTGATGATGTTGACCTAGAAACTCGGCCAGCCGTTCATGCAGCACGTGAAAACGAAAGCATGCTTAACTTGGTTCGCTACGTAGCATCGCATGCTGGGCAGCCGCTGGTGACCCTGCAAACTGTGCTTGCCAAAGCAAGTGGAGATCAGGATCCGCAGAGCGATCTTCATAGTGATACCTTCCACGCAACTGCAAAGGCTTGGTTATTCTTGAATGATGTTGAAGAGGACGACGGCCCGTTTTGCTACGTCCGTGGTTCGCACAAAATGACCAAAGAGAGACTGGCCTGGGAAAAATCCATATCCACGTCTATCGATTCGGTTGAGAATAAGTATTCCCGACGAGGTTCAATGCGAGTGTCTCCCAAAGAGCTAGCCGACTTGGGGTATCCGCAGCCCACCAAGATGGTAGTAAAAGCTAATACACTGGTTGTTGCGAATACTCAGGGCTTCCATGCGCGCTGTGCAAGTTCGAAAAACACCACACGAATTGAAATTTATGCATCGCTCAGGCGTAATCCGTTTTTACCTTTTGTCGCAGCACCCATAGCTGGCTTTCATTTGGCGGCACTGCCTTTGGTGAAAGCTCGAGTCAATCGATTGGTTATAGCGGCACAAGCCAAGATTGGTGAGTTGGGTATCAAGCCAAGCCCTTGGAATGCAATTGGATATGGTAAGCCGAAGGAATGGAGGCACCCAGATTAGTCGCAGGTGCAAAATCCAGATAACTAAGTTATCGCTTAAGAGAACTAACGCTGCCCACCATTAATCTCAATCACTTGGCCTGTGATATATCCAGACAATTCAGAAGACGCTAAAAACAAGAACGTGGGTGCGCAGTCTTCGGCGGTGCCCAGTCTTTGTAAAGGCACTTGTTTGCGGGTGGCTTCCAATTTCTCTTTGCTTGAATAGCGGCTGTGGAAATCGGTATCAATAACACCGGGGGATACCGCGTTAACGCGAATTCCATCGGGTGCCAGCTCTCTTGCCAGTCCTCGGGAGTATGTGCTGACAAAGGCTTTGCTTGCAGAGTAAACAGCGGAGCCCGGGCTGCCTCCCGTTGACGCTGATATGGACACGGTATTGACGATGGAAGACTCTGGCGCTCGTTTTAATTCGGGTAGTAAGCCACGGGTGATTCTGACGACGGCATGTTGATTTAACTCGACGATGTTGTCGTACTGAGTCTCGGTAATTTGGTCTGCAGGGAATCGACCGAACATCGTGCCGGCATTGTTGACCAATACATCGATGCATTGCGTCACTGATTTTATGAAATCAATAAATGCCTGCTGTTGCTCGGGAACTGTGAAGTCACCTGTCCAGGTAACAATGTCAGCAGGAAAATCGGTTTTGTAAGCGTCGCTACGCCCTAAGTGAGCGATGACTGATGCGCCAGCCTCGTGAAAGGCGAGAGCTGCGGCTTTCCCTATGCCGTTTCCGGCACCTGTTATGACAACTGTTTTTCCAGCGAATAAATTACCGAATGCCCGTGTTGCCATAAAAGTTTGTTGTTAGTTTGCGGGAAGGGGGTATTGGATCTTCTGGCCGACATCGATACGCGAGCCACTAATACCGTTGATATCTTTCAGTGTTCTAACAGTAGTTCCGTAGCGTTGTGCGATTTTTGACAGGTAATCTCCAGAGACCACAGTGTAGGTGCCATACAGCACACGTGTTTCGTTGGTGCTGGGTGGATTGGTTATTGGATCTACGACAACAGAGGCGGCCGAGTTACTGGCGTTAATAACTTCCACCTGTGGGGCGGGGGCTGTATTATTTGCAGAAGATGTTTGGACACCGGTAACGGAGGTGATGGTAGTGCGAGTCACTGAGTTGTTGTTTGCGATAGCACTCACAACTGAGGTACCGCCCGTGCTCGTGGCGGGAGCTTGCACTGATGCCGCACGCGCTTGCTGAGCGTTGCTAGCCATTGCTGCCATGTTGTTTTGCCAGCGGTAGACGCCCGCAGCTAGCAAAGAGGCAGATACAACGAGTATGAACAGATCAGTTTTTGCGATCACGGGCTTTTCCGTAAGAGTACTTCCGTCTGGGCATTCTAGCCCCTAGAGGGGCATGTTTGGGGTTGTCTATCACAAATCATTGGGAATATTGCCCCAGATAGCTAACATTCACGACATATATCGCACATCACCAGGTGTTTGACTTAGGGTTTTCGATGTGAGCTAAATCTTGTCTAACCAGGAATATCCTGTCATTGCCACAGCCAAAAGAGCAGGGCGCAGGGCCGCTCCCCCAGGAAAAGGCTTTGTAGGTAGTGTGCTCAGAAGGTCGAACGCATGGGTATCGCCGTTGATATGTCTAGCGATAGATCGGCCATAGAATCCTGCTAGTGCAACACCGTGACCGGAGAACCCGCCAGCGGTGTAAATGCCTCTTGTAAGCTCGCTGGCATAAGGAAGACGGCTACGAGTAATAGCCAGGGTTCCTCCCCATGCATAGTCAATTTTTGCCTTTTCAAGTTCTGGGAAAATACCGAGCATGGCGCTCTTGACGATGCTGTCTATTGAAGCTGGAAAACGATAGGAGTAATTTTCTCCACCACCAAACAGCAATCTGTCGTTGTCTACTCGCCGGTAGTAGTTAACAACAAAGCGGGAGTCTGCAATTGCGTTATCTTGGGGGAGCAGTTGCTTTGCCAAGTCGCCGAGCGGCTCTGTTACAACAATGAAATTATTGATGGGCATAATCCACCGATTAACTTCTGGTTTCAAATTGTCCAGATACCCGTTGGTAGCTAGAACGATTCTCTCGCACAACACACTACCTTGACTTGTCACCACCCGGTAACCGGAAGTCTGCTGCAATGGCTCAATGCGAGTAACTTCGCTCATTTCAAAAATGCTGGCGCCTGATTTCTCAGCTGCCGATGCCATGCCGAGTGCCAGCTTTAGCGGGTGAATATGACCGGCTCCATGATCGATGGCACCGCCGTGATAATCATCACTACGCACCCTTTCGTTTAATGCATTTCGGTCTAGAGCTTCTAAGGCATCGTAGTTATATTCCTTTTGCATAAACTGGCAATACTCATGCGTATGCGGCAGAAATTTTGCCTTATGCAATGCTGTGACAATGCCGGGTTTATACTCAGTGTCAAAGTTGTGCTCGGCAGATAAATCATGGACAAATTGTTTGGCTTCTTCGCAAAAACGCCAGAGAGTCCGCGCATTTTCCAAGCCCAGGGACTCTTGAAGTGATCGCTGATCTTGGTTGAACCCACTGCCCAGTTGTCCGCCATTGCGACCGGACGCACCCCATCCCACTCGATGAGCATCAAGCACGGCTACCGATGTACCGTTCTTTGCCAGCTCTAAGGCTGCAGATAGTCCTGTAAAGCCTGCTCCAATGACGCACACGTCGTGCGTAATGTCGGTTTCTAGAGTAGGGCGGGTTGGCGTTGCACAGGTGGCTTCATACCAGGATGCCGCGTGTTGGCCGCGCTTGTCGTTAGCGTGTAGCAGCTTCATAAAGTATCAATACAGTATTTGTTTTATACGTTTAACAACAAGTGTTCGCGTTCCCAGGGGCTAATGACTTGTAGAAATGCATCCGACTCCTGGTGCTTAATCGCGCTGTACAAAGAGCAGAAATCTTTACCCAGAAGCTCATTGATTTCAGGATTCTCGTTGAATAAATCTAACGCTCTGGTTAAATCGATAGGTAGGTCGTGTGGCAGAGAGTAGGCGTCACTGGTCACGGCAGCGCGCGGTTGCATCTTATTGCGCATGCCGATAAGTCCACACGCAAGGCTTGCTGCAATGGCCAGGTACGGGTTGCAGTCCATACCGACAACGCGATTTTCGATACGTCGGCTTTGCGGACTTGAGAGGGGAACACGAATGCCAGTAGTTCTGTTGTCGGTGCCCCATTCCAAGTTGATGGGGGCTGAGTCATCTCGGCGGAAGCGCCGATAGGAATTTACGTAGGGGGCAAGTATGCACAGTATGTCGGGAGTCAGTGCTTGCTGCCCTCCGAGGAATCCATAAAATAGTTCGGTAGGCTGGTTATCGTCTGTATTGAATATGTTTTTGCCATCGGACGTATTGATAACACTTTGATGGATATGCATGGCGCTACCGGGTTGTTCTTCCATCGGCTTGGCCATAAATGTTGCGAAGCAATTGTTGCGCAGTGCGGCCTCACGTATCAGTCTTTTGTAAAAGAACACTTGATCTGCCAGGTGCACTGGATCGCCATGTTGCAAATTTATTTCAATCTGTCCGGCACCACCTTCTTGAATGATGGTGTCAATTTCGAATCCTTGAGCATCAGCAAAGTCGTAGATGTCGTCAATAACAGGGCCGTATTCTTCAACAGCACTCATTGAATAAGCTTGCTTTGCTATGCCTTGTCGGCCTGTTCTGCCAATGGGGGGTTCGACCGGCAAGTTAGGATCGATATTCGGTTTGGTTAAGTAAAACTCTAACTCAGGAGCGACAACGGGGCGCCAGCCGTGTTTTAGATATTCACCAACGACCCTTTTGAGAACATTGCGTGGTGACATGCCCACCGGTGTGCCGTCTTGATGCGATATGTCATGAATGACTTGAAGCGTGACATCATCAGACCAGGGAACGGCTGTGGCTGCAGAAAAATCGGGTGTTAATACCAAATCCGATTCAGTCCATTGATCTTCCATGTGTTCAAGATCAACGTATTCACCGGTAATGGTTTGATAAAAAATAGAGGTGGGTAAGTACATGGCATCGGCACGAGCGAATTTTCGCGCAGGCATTGCCTTGCCTCGCGAGGTTCCTGCTATGTCAGCAATCACGCACTCTACATCGTCAACACGCCTGCCGTTTAGCCATGTGTGGAAGGCTTCGGGAAGTTGCTCCATCCACTTCGAGTTTGTACTCATAGGTTTCGCACTGTTTGTTGGGTGTTAATAGATCGTTAATGTGAGTTACACGTTTTCTCGTTTTAAAAA
>JBGCGD010000026.1:0-29337 GCA_045110515.1 Granulosicoccus sp.
CGTATGCACGTGCTTCACCACCCATCTTTTCTGCTTGGCAGATAGTCAGGGCTGCTGTAAGCGTTGTTTTACCATGATCAACGTGGCCTATTGTGCCTACGTTGACATGGGGTTTGGTTCGTTCGAATTTTTCCTTAGACATCAGGTCGCTGCCTCTACCGGATTAAAGTTGTTCTGTCGTCGGCCTGGAAACATGGTCGCGCGACGCCGCGACTGTAATACATTTTTTACTACCGTAACTATTTGCACTGCTTTTGACGTTCTTTAAACACTAGCGCACTCAATGGAGCTCATAACCGGAATTGAACCGGTGACCTCTTCCTTACCAAGGAAGTGCTCTACCGACTGAGCTATATGAGCACTTTAAAGACGCTGACCTGCCTGGATTTCTGGAGCGGGTGAAGGGATTCGAACCCTCGTCATCAGCTTGGAAGGCTGAGGTTCTACCATTGAACTACACCCGCGCTTCAAACTAGACCAGAAATACGGAACAGAAAATCTTAATTACCGTACAACTCTTTGTTTTCGTAATAAAAACTCTCGAAAAACGCAGAGCCAAACTGCTTGCACTGATGGTGGAGGGAGGAGGATTCGAACCTCCGAAGGCTGAGCCAGCAGATTTACAGTCTGCCCCCTTTGACCGCTCGGGAATCCCTCCTTCAGGCAAGCCGATAATTATGGAACCTTAACTTCCTTCTGTCAACAACCCGTGCAAATTTAATGCGCGAGAATTTGACTTAAGAACAGCTGTGTTCGTTCAGATTGAGGATTATTGAAAAATTCATTTGGCTCATTCTCTTCAATAATCTGGCCACCATCCATAAAAATGACCCTGTTGGCGACCGTTTTAGCAAAACCCATTTCGTGAGTTACACAAATCATCGTCATACCTTCGTGAGCAAGCTCAATCATGACATCCAGCACTTCTTTGATCATTTCCGGGTCAAGTGCCGATGTGGGCTCATCAAACAACATAATTTTAGGATTCATGCACAAAGAGCGAGCAATCGCCACGCGCTGCTGCTGCCCCCCTGAAAGCTGACCTGGAAATTTTAACGCCTGCTCAGGAATACGAACACGCTCCAGATATTTCATCGCCACCTCTTCTGCCTCTTTCTTGGGCATCTTTTTGACCCAAATAGGCGCTAAGGTGCAGTTCTCCAGAACCGTTAGGTGCGGAAATAAATTGAAATGCTGAAACACCATGCCGACTTCCCGACGAATAGCGTCAATATTTTTTAAATCATTGTTGAGCTCGATCCCATCAACGTTGATTGATCCCTGCTGATGCTCTTCCAATCTGTTGATACACCGGATGAGTGTTGATTTACCCGATCCCGATGGGCCGCAGATGACGATACGCTCACCGCGATTTACATTTAAGTTGATTTCTTTTAGTACGTGAAACTGCCCGTACCATTTATTCATGTCAGTGATTTTAATAACTGACTCGTCGCTTACCTGCATAGAGGTTGGCGCTGCTTGATTCTGGTCGAGTTCCATTATCGTTTGTGTCCTGTGTGCAGTTTGTCTTCAATGTACCGGCTGTATAGCGCCATGCTGTAACAACATATCCAAAATACGATAGCCACAAATGCGTATCCTGTATAAGGCACCGACTTAATGGACCAGTTAGGGTCCGCAATAGACGCTTGAACGATCCCCAATAAATCGAACAAAGCGATGATCAATACCAACGTCGTGTCTTTAAACAAGCCGATGAACGTATTAACGATACCGGGGATAACAATTTTGAGCGCTTGGGGCAAGATGATGAGCCGCATCATCTTCCAAAATGGAAGACCCAGCGCCATCGCACCCTCGTACTGCCCTTTAGGGATAGCCTGCAGACCACCTCTTACCACTTCGGCCATATAGGCAGAAGCAAACAACGCCACTCCGATGACAGCCCGAAGAAGCTGATCGAATGTCACCCCGGCTGGTAAGAACAGCGGGAACATAATGGTTGCCATGAACAGCACCGCAACCAAGGGTATTCCCCTCCAAAATTCGATAAAAATCGTGCATAGCAGACTGATAATCCGCATTTCCGATCGCCGCCCCAGGGCCAGCACAATTCCTATTGGCAAGGAAGCAACAATGCCACTTAAGGCGATGACCAACGTAAGCGTAAATCCACCCCACTGAGGTGTTTCAACAATTGGCAATCCCATCGCTTCGTTTCCATACATCATGAAAAACGCAAAAACGGGGTAGATAACCAACATGAAGAAAGCCACAAGCTTTCTACCTGGCATTCGCTCCCAAGCTAGCCACACAATTCCGACGGCCAAAATCGCCAGCAGAATATCAATTCGCCAACGCTCTGATTTTTCGTAGAAGCCATACAGGAACTGCTCCCAGCGCGATGTTACAAATGTCCAACATGCACCGTCTGGATTTGCACGACATGCATCTGAGCCACCCGTCCAAACCGCGTTGAATACCAACCAGTTCAAGGCCGACGGCAGCGTGTAAAGAACCAGAAATAAAGACGAAATAGTCAAGATGCTGTTAAACGCACCATTGAACAAATTGTCTCGAATCCAAGGACCTAAACCATCTGTCTTGATCGGAGCGGGCTTATCTGGAAGATCGCCAGCGTTAACAACGCCGCTGTAGCCAGTTGAATTATCCATAGACATCCCCTAGCGCTCCACCAACTTGATTCGCGAGTTGTACCAGTTCATAAAACCTGACGTGAGCAAACTCAACGTAAGGTATACGCCAAGGGTCATTGCCATAATCTCAACCGCCTGCCCTGTCTGATTCAATGTTGTGCCCGCAAACACTGAGAATAAATCTGGATAAGCAATGGCCGTTGCCAGACTGGAGTTCTTGGTTAAGTTCAAAAACTGACTCGTCAGCGGCGGCACAATAACCCGCATTGCCTGAGGCACTACAACTAGTCGCATACGATGTGTAGGCTTAATACCCAGGGCTGATGCCGCCTCGGTTTGACCATGGCTCACCGCTTGAATACCCGCACGAACAATCTCTGCGATAAACGAAGCGGTATAGACAACCAGTGCCAGTAGGAGTGCCACAAATTCTGGGATGACGGTGACGCCCCCCCTCAATGAGAATCGCGACATTTCTGCCGGCTCAAAGTTAAGCGGACGCCCCACGACTAAATACGTCACGAGAGGCGCACCGATAATCAGTACCAAACCGGTTAAGAAAACCGGGAATTGCTGACCCGTTTTCATCTGGCGGATGGCCGACCATTTTTTAATCACCCACGTGACGATAATGGCGGCGAAGAATGCATACCAAACGTTCTCAAACCCCGGCTGGCCAACCGGCTCGGCAAAAATTAAACCTCGGTTATTAATTGAGAAAAATACTTTATCGCCTGCTTCGTGCAATTCGCGAGGACCGGGCAATGGCTTTAACACCGCGCTGTACCAGAAAAGAATCTGCAGCAGAAGTGGAACGTTTCTAAATAATTCGATGTAGAACGTGGCGATTTTTTTAACCAACCAGTTACTGGAAAGCCGGGCTATTCCCACGACAAAGCCCAAAATTAAAGCCAACACACAGCCGATAAAAGCCATGATGATGGTATTGACCAATCCCACCAGAAATACGGTGAAGTAGCTTGATTCTTCAGAATACTCAACAAACGGCGTTGAAATGATACCGAAGCCTGCCGATGTGCTTAGAAAGCCAAAACCAGAGGCTAAGCCCCTCTGCTCCATGTTCGTCGCAGTGTTATTGACTATTGCGTAAACAAACCAAGCCAACACAGCTACCACGGCAACCTGATAAATAATGGCACGCTTATCCGGATCACGCCAAAACGATGCTTTGGGCGCTGCACTTGCAGCCGGTGAGGAATTGTTATTTGCCATACATAGAATCCGTTGGGTGCAAAAAGGGCCGCATCAAGCGGCCCTCTAGATCTACAGTGCTAAATGATATTAGCGCTGAGGAGCTGCGTACAGGATTCCACCTTGTGACCAAAGTGCATTTACACCACGGTCAAGTTTCAGAGGAGTGTCTGGACCGACGTTACGATCGTAGCTTTCGCCGTAGTTACCCACTGATGCGATAACGTTCGCGCAGAAATCGTTACCCAGGCCAATTTTCCCGCCTAAGTCGCCTTCTGTACCCATCAGACGCTTGATTCCCGGGTTAGCAGAGCTAGCCATATCAGCGGCGTTTTCGGAAGTTACGCCCATTTCTTCAGCGTTAATCATGCAGTTCAGAGTCCAACGAGCGATGTCGCCCCACTGGTTGTCGCCATGACGAACTAGAGGACCCAGTGGCTCTTTAGAAATGATTTCTGGCAATACAACATGATCGTCTGGCGCAGACAGCTTCGTACGCTGTGCAGCAAGACCTGAACGGTCAGTCGTGTAAACGTCGCAACGACCAGCGTCGTATGCAGCTACAACTTCGTCAGCTTTTTCGAAAGCAACAACTGTGTAGTTCATTTTGTTTGCACGAAAGAAATCAGCAACGTTCAATTCTGTTGTTGTTCCTGTGTTGGTGCATACTGCAGCTCCGTCCAGTTCCAAAGCGCTTGATACGCCCAGGCTCTTAGGAACCATGAAACCTTGACCGTCATAGTAGTTGACGCCAACGAACTCACCGAAGTCAGAATCTCGGCTCATAGTCCACGTTGTGTTACGAGAAAGAACGTCGATCTCGCCGGACGTCAAAGCTGTGAAACGTACCTTAGCTGAGAGAGGTGTAAATTTTACTGCTTCTGCGTCGTTGAATACTGCTGCTGCCATCGCACGGCAGAAGTCAACGTCCAGACCTGTCCAGTTACCTTGATCATCAGGGTTGGAGAAACCAGGAAGACCTTGAGATACGCCGCACTGCACAAAACCTTTCTCTTTAACTGCATCAAGGGTTTCATCAGCGTGTGCAAAGCCAGCCGTAGCCGCCAAAGCTGCTGAAACCGCAATCGTTTTAATGAATTGCATTAAGAACTCCAAGTTAACTTGTGAAATATTCTAAAAAATGTAGGAATTATTTTGTAAACCGGCTGTGACCGCCTGTGTTCCTGAGCGGAACATAACATATTCCCGACAAGACAGACAATCGTAAAGTGCAGGTTCACGACATCGCTCACGACTCGGCCAACCGCCGCATCCAATGCGTGGCCCCGATGTCCCAGAGAACATCAAAAATAAAGGGGCGTTCAGATTTGCTTCTGAGAAACGATAGAGCAGAATTGTACCCTTTTCGGACAATTTTTCACCATAACAGGTGCTAATTTTGTTTTGATATGCGGAACACTACAAAAATCATCAACTTAACGCGCCTCGTTGATTTTCTGAGTCCTCGTGTATTCATGATCCGAGCAACTGCCTTGCCTGAGCCGAATCAGCGCGTTGGCACGCTCGCAGATATCTCGCGTAACAAAGACAACATGCTAAGCGTTAACGTCGGGGACTCGGGGTATCGAACCACCCGGATTCCATTGACCATGGTATTGGCAAACGCCGCCGCTAGACTCCCGCTGAAACTGCTGCCCAGATACTGGGTGCTAGCGGCTTCGGCTACCGGGTCCACCCGGAAATGGCGATTCCAAAGCTGACTCCCGTCTATTAAGTCTATAAGCGATGCGGAGACCCGAGTAACACGTTGTGTCGCCAAAACTTTTTTTTCACGGTCTGCGAGCACTTTGCCATCGCGATTCAATACCGGCTCTCTTCTAGCCGGCAGGTTGACCACGTAATCCTCTTCAAGCCTTGCCAACACTAAGCGTTGGGCCGGGAGTCCCGCAGACATCAGCAACTGAATATCTCTGCCTTCCAGCCGACCGTTTTCCGCCAAACGGTTGAGCATATCGTTTACACGCTCAACGCCAAGATACTGACGAACCGTGGACGCGGGAATTACAGGAAATACTTTGCGCTCATCTAACAGTTTGCTGAAATCAGAGGCGAGCGCATTCCGGTTAATGTTGGACTTTAGCCCATTTTTTGCAGCGACTCCAAGAACGGCTACGCCCGTGCTAGTGTATCGATCCTGCTGACTGGGAGGTGTCGAACAGGCGCTCAGGGTTAAAAAGCACGTCAACCCTAGCCATAGATTGTGGTGAAGCCTATTTTTTGCACCTTTGCTGGACGTAAGGTGGGAGCGTGTTCGCCGGAGCTTGGCTCTATAAAGGTTAAATATGTTCATAAAGCTGGATCCCAGCAAGGTCGCCGTATCGCGTTTAAAGGACAGGTACCACACCTCTGCCCCAAGCATCGCCTTGAGTATAGACAATGATCTGAGACCGGCTTTTTTAAACTCAATGACTTTTATAGTTTTTATTAATAAGAGTTAAGCGTATACGCACTATAATGAACGCAATTCTGATGGAGAGAAGTAATGACTGACAGCACGATCACAGTGAAAACAGCAGACGGCCGAGAATCGGCCCTGCCAAGAATCACCCCTACTCACGGACCTGATGTAGCGGACGTGCGCTCTCTACACAAAGACACAGGACTCTTTACTTACGATCCCGGCTTTGCGACCACGGCTAGCTGCAAGAGCTCTATCACTTTCATTGACGGTGATGAGGGCATATTGTTGTACCGCGGCTACCCTATCGAGCAATTGGCAGAACACAGTACCTACCTGGAAGTCTGCTACCTGCTCATGTACGGCGAACTACCTACGCCTGAGCAAAGCACAAATTTCAATCACACCATTTCTCAGCACACGATGGTGCATGAGAACATCCGTGATTTTATAGATGGATTCCGATATGACGCGCACCCAATGGCCATGCTAGTGGGCACTGTCGGCGCGATGTCTTCGTTCTATCACGATTCATTGGACATCAATAACCCACTACATCGCGAAATTTCGGCGCAGCGTCTTATCGCCAAAATGCCCACTATTGCGTCATATTGCTACAGCCACTATCGCGGTATGCCGTTCATGTACCCCGATAACAACCTAAGCTACGTAGAAAACTTTACCCGCTTGATGTTTGCGGTTCCAGCTGAAGATTTTAAACCCAACCCGGTGGCTGTGAAAGCCCTGGAACTCATCATGATCCTGCACGCTGATCACGAGCAAAATGCAAGCACCTCAACGGTGCGACTGGCGGGAAGTTCTGGTGCAAACCCATTTGCCTCTATCGCTGCGGGTGTAGCTTGTCTCTGGGGCCCAGCCCACGGTGGCGCAAATGAAGCGGTGATCAACATGCTCGATGCCATTCTATATTCTGGCGAAACCATCGAGCAAACCATCGCACGAGCGAAAGATAAAAACGACCCATTCAGACTGATGGGCTTCGGTCACCGTGTTTACAAAAACTTCGACCCGCGTGCCAAACTCATCCAGAAAATGTGTCACGATCTTCTTAAAGACCTTGATGGTGACCAACCGTTGTTCGAACTGGCGATGGAGCTTGAGCAAGCCACGCTAAAAGACGAGTACTTTGTAGAGCGTCGCTTATACCCTAACGTTGATTTTTACTCCGGTATCATCCTTCGAGCGCTGGGCATTCCAATGAATATGTTCACGGCCATGTTTGCCATGTCACGAACTGTCGGATGGATTTCACACTGGATGGAAATGCACGAAGATCCTGAATTCCGAATTGGCCGCCCTCGCCAGATCTACACCGGCGCGGCGACGCGCGACTACCCTCGGTAATCGCCACTAGCAGATAGCAACATGAACTCCAAAGCCGACTCAATGCCAAGCATCACCGCATCTGCATTCACCTCCGCATTGTCGCAAGCAGCCAATGGCGTTTCAGTTGTTACAACCTCTAATAACGGTCAGGACGCAGGCCTGACCGTTAGCTCTATGTGTTCTGTCTGTGCAGACCCCGCCCTCCTATTGGTTTGCGTAAATCTCGACAACGAGTTTTGCGAAATGGCGATCGACAGCGGTAGCTTCGCCGTCAACATCATCCCGAGTGATTGTGTTGATCTAGCGGCGGTATTTGCGGGACTGGGTGAGAATCCGAACCAATCTCGATTTGATGTCGGTGAATGGACCCGACTATCTACAGGCTCCCCTATTTTAAGCAATGCACTAGTTGCTCTAGACTGCCAACTGGATTCCAGCTTGGTTAAAGGCTCGCACAGGGTGTTCTTCGGCAAAGTCGTCGATGTTAGAACCACCAGTGGAGAACCCCTGCTTTACACAGACAGACGATTTGCTGTTGTGCAGCCAGTACCTTTGTGAATTTTCTATATTACTGTCAGGACGACAACGGGAAGCTTCTACACGCCATACGCGAGAAATTAGGCAGTGCTCACCACGTGTTCGACTGGCTAGCCGATCAGAACATTCCGCTAGAAAATATCGACGCTGCCATTGTCTGGTTGCCACCTGATCATTTTTTCGAAGGACTCCCGAACCTCACTCACGTTTTTGCATTGGCGGCTGGTGTTGATCACCTGCTGAAGCATCCCGGCTTACCTCCTCATGTCAGTGTTGTGAGATTACGCGACGCTGGCATGGGTGAACAAATGGCGGAGTACGCCTTGTTGGGCACCCTCCTGGCACAACGGAAAATATTGCAATTTTCATTGGCTCAATCTGAGAATCAATGGTGCCACGAAATTAGTGCGGATTCGGCTGCAGGCACCCGCGTAGGAATTTTGGGTGCCGGCGCACTGGGTTGCAAGGTCGCTGAACGACTCGCCTTAAATAATTATCCGGTAACTTGCTGGAGCCGCTCGCCTCACACGCTTCAAGCGCCAATAGTATCAATGCATGGCACGACCGAGCTAAATGCATTTCTTGCGCAATCCAAGGTTCTTATCTGCCTACTCCCATTAACAGAAAACACTCAAGGAATACTCAACAGTAAGTTATTTGAAAAGTTACCGACAGGGGCTTTTCTTATTAATCCAGGGCGAGGTGGTCATCTGGTTGATAACGATTTATTAGAAGCACTCGACTCGGGTAAGCTCTCTGGTGCTCTACTGGACGTATTTCATGAAGAGCCACTTGTGAGCAGCCACCCTTTCTGGAATCACCCCAAAATTATCGTAACGCCACACGTTGCTGCCAAGAGCGTACCCGATAAATCAGCGGATCAAATTATCGATAGTATCCGGCACGTCCAACGCGGCGATCTGCCACCCGGATTGGTCAACCGTGACAGAGGATATTGAAGGCGCCAGGCTTGCGATAGTGCGCAACACGATTTGCCTGACCAATTCCGACTTCATTTCTGAGCGAAGGATTCTGGCTTCGTTTTCTTTCCCTAGAACGCCTTTTTCATCGTAGGTGTATTCACGAATCACCTCAACCCGATTCAAACTTTGGCTTTGCGCGTAAACGGGCTCTTTGCCGTCTATGGATTCCGCTATCAGCATGTCTACTGCGTGGCTTAGTTCTAGTTCGCTGACGCGCCCGGTACTACGAACAGACACAACGCGTTCTTTTTGCTCTTCACCGGTCAGTCTGAGCATGATGTCCGCCTCATCACGGTTGGGTGCAATGGTAAACGCAGCATCAACCAAGGCTTCGCGAATGTCATCGGCGATAGTGAGGTTGCGTGAGGAGTCTATGTAAATACTGCCCAAGTCTGACAACCGCGTGACACTGCCCCTGGGGTGGAAACCGCAGGCAGTCACTAAACTCAAAGCGAAACAAAGAATACCAACCCGTCCAGTGCGTAAAACACTTGAAAATTGATTCATACGGATACCTGCTCTGCTCAGTACTTCACTCTCTTTTCCTATTGTACCTTTTCCGTCTGCGGTTACACTGGTGACATGCACCAACTCCTGCTAAATCGAGAGATCTACACGCAATTTGTTCAGGAATCACTGCCTGAAGCAAAACGATTTCTCTGGATCGTTACCGCTGACATCAAAGATCTCCATATTGATGTCAACAACCGCTTTCAACCGCTTCTGGAGGTTCTTAGTAGCTTGGTGGAAGGCGGCGTTGCTGTCAGGCTGATCCATGCAAAAGAACCTGGGCCTCGATTTCGCGAAGAATTCGACCGTTTCGACGCATTGATCAAGAACGATTTATTTGAACGCATTTTGTGTCCGAGAGTCCATACCAAGGCGATCGTCATTGATGGCCGCTTAGCCTTCGTCGGTTCTGCCAATTTGACGGGCGCTGGCATGGGTGCAAAAAACGCGGATAGACGAAATTTCGAGGCAGGGTTCGTCTTTGATGATCAGGCACATCTTGCACAACTCATGACTTGGATTGACGAATTGTATTTGGGCAATCACTGCACCAGCTGTCAACGTCGTGCGTACTGCCCAGACCCTATAGATGAATTGAATAGATAGACACAATGAGTAGCATCACGCCGACAACCAGTCCAGAGCAGCTCATAAACGATACGCTTGAATCGTTGGACATTGTTGTAGCACATGACAAGGATTGCCTCGCGGAAACACAGCATTGGTTAGACAACCCTGGGCTGGACGACCCCGCATTGACCGATTGGTCCTCACTGCCCTTCGTCACTATTGATAACCCCGACTCGAGAGACTTAGATCAAGCCCTACTGATAGAGCAAACTTCGACCGGGTATAGAGTCCGATATGCATTAGCTGATGCGGCTTATTATATTCGTCCGGAGACTGCGCTTTTTAAAGAAGCCTTGCGCCGTGGCACAACCTACTACACACCTTCTATGGCATCACCCATGCTTCCAGTAGCTCTATCTGAAGGGTTGGTGTCGCTCAATCCATTGGTTGACAGGCGGGCCTTAGTGTTCGATATGCTCGTAAACAACGATGGCAGCGTGCGAAAAACGACGGTTGTACGCGCAAAGATTTGCAGTCAGGCAAAACTCAACTATGCAGGGGTTCAAGACTGGCTGGATTCCAACGCTCCCCCTGTTAAACCCTACGAACACTCTTTGTTATTGCTTCGAGAACTGGGCAACAAACTCATCGATGCGTCAGAACTACGTGGAGTCGTTAAGTTTGACCGTACGGAAACGCACATAAAAATTGAAGGTGATCCTGCCCAATTTAAACTATCTGTACGCAAACGATACGACACAGAGCGCTACAACGAACAAATTAGCCTTATGTGCAACATGCAAGGAGCAGAAATGCTGTTGGTTCTGCAAGGTGCCAGCAATGTATTACAGGCGATTTTCCGAGTGCACGATGCACCGCTGCGAAAAAGCCTTAACGGTCTAAGGGAAACGATCGATCAATTCTCTCAATTACACGATGAGCCGGCACTGTGGCGTTGGCACAAGGATCAAAGCTTATCTGAATACTTAGATCAGCTACCTGACTCCGAGCGAGACAAGCGCACAGTACGCGCTATACAACGGCAAGTTATGCAGGCGCAACGAGGCTCAACGTATGAGCCGGAAGCGTCAGAGCATCACGCTCTGAAAGCCGCGAGCTATGCGCGATTTTCCTCCCCCATGAGAGAGGTGGTAGGAATATTTACACATAAAGAATTACTCGAAGCGCTCGGTGCGGATGCATCAGAAAATCACTTGGATGAAAAACTTCGAGATTCGGTGATTGAAGCCGCGACCGTAGCTAGATCCAAACAACGCCAGTTGGATAAAAAAATTGCATTAGCGGCGCTACAGCAAGAGTTCTCTAGCGAACTTCTCAGCGGAAAGTCCGAACCCCGTACCGGCACCATCATGGGAATAAGAAAAGATCGCCTGTACGTGTCTTTTGATAACACCGCATTAGACATCAAAGTTTATAAAGATGACTTAAACGCCGTCATGGAAACCGACTATACGTTGAGCAAAGCGATTGCAACGCCCTCCTCAGATGCCAAACCAAGCTGGCGGCTTGGAGATTTTGTAGCTCTAACGCTTCTGCGCTACGACAAAGAACGCGCCCGGTTTGTCTTTTCCATCTCTCACGCCTGAAGACTGAAATTTGACGCGCAATAAGTAAACAGCTGACTAAAAAAGACAAGAAAGCCTAGTGCACCGTTCTTGCATGTAAATGTAACATCGGTAAAGCTCGCCTCCTCCTTCGAAACATTTTTAAACCACGGCCATGCGCAGAGCTATACTTTTTGCAATTACACTCGGGGATCGAAATGGCAAAAGCAGCTAACGGTGTTGGACCTGAACACCCACAGGTCGTCGTTCTGTTTGGAGCAACAGGCGATCTGGCGAAACGTAAGCTTATTCCGGGGCTGTTTCATTTATCGTCTTCCTCGTTTATCCCTGATTGCCGAATTATTGGTACATCCCTGACCGATCTCACCACAGAAGAATTTCAAAATTTATGCTTAGAAGCATTAACTGAATTTTCCTCTCGTGAAGTAGATCCTGAAGCCTGGGAGCTTTTCAAAAGCCGATTGGATTATGTATCTGGGTCAACTGGCGCGACTGGTTTACAAAAAGCAGTAAAACGTGCCCAAAAGGAGATTGAAGGCGAGTCTCGCCTACTGCACTACTTAAGTGTCCCACCTAACGCTGCCTTATCTGTCATTGAGCTGCTCGGCGAAGCAAAACTCATTGAGGACGCTAAAGTCATTATGGAGAAACCCTTTGGTGTTGATTTGCAATCAGCGATAAAACTCAACGCCGAAGTTCACAAAGTATTCAAAGAAGAACAAGTTTTTCGCATAGATCATTTTCTGGGTAAAGAGCCTGCTCAAAATATTTTAGCGTTTCGCTTCGCGAACGGTTTGTTTGAACCGATCTGGAATCGCAACTTTATTGAGCACATTCAAATTGATGTGCCTGAAACACTAGGGTTGGATAACCGCGCTGGATTTTATGAGAATACCGGTGCGTTCAGAGATATGGTCGTCACACACCTGTTTCAAATTCTCGCCTTCGTTGCTATGGAGCCCCCGGTTGCGTTAGAACCCAATTCTATCAGTGAAGAAAAGAACAAAGTATTTAGAAGCATGATGCCCATTGAACCCCATCATGCCGTGCGTGGACAGTTCACCGGTTATAGAGACCTCGAAGGTGTTGACCCTGAATCAGATACGGAAACGTTTATTGCATTGAAGTGTTCAATCGATAATTGGCGATGGGCAGGCGTTCCGTTTTATTTACGAACTGGCAAACGCTTAGGCGAAGGCCAACGCATTATCTCTATCGCCTTCCATGAACCACCCAAGAGCATGTTCCCCAAAGATTCAGGCGTTGGTCTACAAGGACCGGATCACCTGACATTCGATCTATCCGATTCTTCACGCACGTCACTGTCGTTTTATGGGAAGCGACCAGGTCCTGGAATGAAACTGGATAAACACAGTTTACAATTTGCTATGGATGAGACAAAACACATTGGTGAAGTGCTTGAAGCCTATGAGCGTTTAATCCTCGATGCAATGAGCGGTGACCATACTTTGTTTACCACGTCTAAAGGTATAGAACGATTGTGGGAAGTCTCTGCCCCTTTAATAGACTCACCACCACCTGTGAGCCGTTATGCACAGGAGTCCTGGGGGCCAAATTCCATCCATCAATTGATTGCACCTAGAGCGTGGCGATTACCATTTGAGAGAAGTTGGCGGGCCTAACGAGCCTCAAATGGGCCAGTGTCGACCCTTCGCGCGCTCTTGACTACTAAGGTAGATACGCTAACAATAAAGCGCGAAAAATGTACCCGGTTACATTTTTGAGTATGTCAGAAAAACTGACACCGATTTTTACTCTTTCAAGAGTGCCTATCACATGAGCTCAGATAAGGTAACGCACAATCAACAGCGGGTGAGAAGCGCTGAAATAGGATGGCTGTACAGCCCTGAACATTTAGGGCGTGGGCTTTCCGGTCGGCATTACTTTGGCTATCAAACGAAAAAACGACCTCGGCTTTTGCGACCTGCAACGCCTGTAAAACTAGAACTTAAAGCTCACGACCTTCTCAACATTGAAAACGTTGATGGTGCTACCCCACTCTTAATACTGACGTTTGACGAGCGTGGAAACTCACAGTTCAAATCCATTGGACTTGCTGCAAATGTGCAGACGCAATGTGATTTGAATGCGCAAGGATTTACCGTTATCAAGCAGTGGTATCGCCAACAAGGAGGCGGCGTGTCTGATGAGAGCGCAAATGTTGCAGCCGTCTGTATCTTTGATGATGAAACGGTTGCAGGGGAACACTTCACCTTGCGAGTCGAACAGGACATCACTGCTTGGTTTCTCATTCACCCATCACATGTTTACTCACCCGAACGGCTCTACAGCGGCGGTATGGGTGGATCGATCACTCTGGATCACATGCGCGACGGAGCGGCTGCTAACCCACTACCGGATCCCTTCGGCGCAATAAGAGATGAATTTACTGTTCCGGCTGGAACGGCCAAAGCCTATGAACTAAATGCCGGGGAAACTGTGCAGATTATTGATGTACAGGGACAGCAATGTTCTGACTTTATGGCAATGAACGCACGCTCACTGGCGACAGGTAAAGAACGATATATAGACTCAACCGTGACACGGTCAATGACAAATGGGGCCTACCCTATCCCCGGAATGTTCGACAAATTCTACGATCAGGATCTACGGCCTCTGTTAAAACTTAAGATTGATACTGTCGGCCGACACGACACATTCGCTTATGCCTGCACCGCCAGAGGATATGAAGAACGCGGGTTTTTTGGCCACCTGAATTGTACCGACAACATCAGCCATGCCTATGCTCCCTTTGGCATTGAACCCAAGCAAGCATGGCCAGCTATTAATTTCTTCTTTAATTCCTGGATAGACCATCAGGACAATCAACTTCGCAGTGACGAAGCCTGGTCTCGACCCGGAGACTACATTGCAATGGAAGCCATGAACGATCTTGTCGCTGTGACAACGGCCTGTCCGGATGACGTAGATCCAATTAACGGATGGCATCCCACCGACATTCATGTCCGAATTTATAAAAAAGACACACCTATCCAACATGCTGTCGCCTATCGACCCGAGCCCGAATCGGAGGCTATCTTGACTGAACATTCCGCTTTTCATGAACGAACAAGTGCCCTAACTCGCAATTTTGCGGTTGCACGTGACGTCTGGTTACCCAGCTCTTTTGAAAGTACTCGCACAGCCGAGGAGTACAACGCTTGCCGCGATGCTGTTGTCGTGCAGGACATGTCATCACTTCGTAAGTTTGATGTCATTGGACCGGATGCTGAGAAATTGCTCCAACTTGCCTTAACTCGTGACATGAATAAGTTGAGCATTAACCGTGGTGTCTATGCGCTCATGTGCGACAAAACCGGTAGCGTTATTGACGACGGAACCTTATTCCGCTTGACCAATGAAACGTTTAGATGGTGTTGCGGCTCCGACGATAGTGGCCTTCAGTTGAAGAAAGTGGCTAAAGAGGAAGGTCTGAACGTTTGGATTAAATCCTTGTTTTCAGCCATGCCTAATCTGGCGATACAAGGCCCCAAAAGCCGCGAGTTAATCAATCGGATTGCATTTACACAAGCGCAACAAACCGATGCAGAACAACTGCGTTGGTTCGGCTCCACAATTGCCCGTCTATACGGTCGTGAAGGGCACCCCTTCCATCTCACGCGAACCGGCTACACCGGAGAGCTGGGTTATGAAATTTTCTGTAGTGCCGACTCTGCTTTACCGATTTGGGATGCCCTCATCGATGAAGGAAAAGACCTGGGTATTACCCCTATGGGTCTGGAAGCCTTGGAAACCATTCGCATTGAAGCAGGCTTAATGGCAGCCAATGCAGAATTCACCAATGATGTTGATGCGTTTGAAGCCGGGTTAGGTTTCGCAGTTGATTTAAAAAAATCAGACTTTATCGGGAAAGCGGCGCTTGCTAGAAACCTAGAGCAACCCAGACGGGTTTTGACCGGATTAAAATTTTCCAGTCAAGAAGCACCCGTGCACGGAGATGGCTTGTTCGTGGGAAGGCGGCAGGTAGGTGTTATTACCAGTGCCACAAATTCACCCGCACTCGGGTGCGCAATTGCGATGGCAAGAATTGCGGTTGAGTATGCGCACAGCGACGAACAATTAGAAGTTGGGAAACTGGATGGACACGGGAAACGCTTAGAAGCGGAACGCTGCGGCATCCCTTTCGTTGATCCAACAAGAAGCCGGGCCAGAGCATAGCAACATCGGCTTAGCGAGATCCAAATGGAGACTCTGCCCTGCTACGATTTATCCGCCGCTCGTTCGGCCATCCCAATACCAACCAAAACCATGGTTAGCCCTAAAAAGTGATACCAACGGAAGACTTCCCCAAGAATCAGCACGGCCAACAAAGAACCAAAAATAGGCACGAGGTTGAGAAAAAGACTCGCTCTATTACTGCCTATCAACTCAACACCACGTGCATGACTTAACTGACTAATAAGCGTTGGAAAAATAAGCAGGTAAACCAGTACCATCCATCCCTGAATACCCGGCATTACGAACGCCTGTTGGCTTAGCTCCCAACCGGCAAAGGGAATAGTCATAACAAAGGCGCTGGCCGAGATAATGCACAAAAAGCTGAGCCAATGAATGTTGGGACGCCAGCGTAATCCGAATGTATATCCTGCATAAAAAACGCAGGCGACCAGCATAATCGCATCGCCCTTATTCAACCCCTTGGTGAAAAAAGTCGTTGGCTCGCCCGCCGTGGTAGTCACCAACACGCCGAACACGGATATGACAAGTCCGACTATCTGCAGTGCCCGCACTTTTTGTGACAGGATAAAAAAGTTGGCCAGCATAATGAGCACAGGCATAGATGCCTGCTCAATGCTAACGTTGATAGCGGTTGTGTAATTCAGCGCCCAATACATCAGTAAACTGAACCCGGACATACCCAATGAACCGAGTAAAAATAAGGTTAGCCAATGCTCTTTAATTAACGGCCAATCTTGTTTTAACGGTTTCCACGCAAACGGCAGCAGCAGCACTGCTACGCTCAACCAACGTAAACTCGTAATAGTAAATGGTTGCCACTCACCCACAGCAAAGCGGCCGGCAACTGCATTACCGCCCCAAAACAACGGGGCGATGATGAGCAGTATATAAGCGTTTCCAAATACTACTTTGGCTAATGAGCGCACTACTTAGCGACGATATTCACCAAACGCCCCGGAACCACAATGACCTTCACCACGTTGAGACCCTCTGTATGACGCTGTACATCAGCGTGCGCCATGGCTGCGGCCTCGCAATCGTCTTTGCTGGCGCTCGCTGAAACTGTAACAGAGGCGCGACGCTTACCGTTCACTTGTACAACCAGCTCTAGCTCGTCACGTGTTAACGCAGCCTCATCGGTCTCGGGCCAGGCCTCATTAACCAAAGCTGTCGTATACCCAAGATGTTCCCATAGCTCATGCGTGATATGCGGAACAAATGGGCTTAATAGTCTGACCAGCGAACTGCAGGCTTCAAACAGAACCGCTTTACCGGCGTCAGTACGATCATCAAACTTGGCTATATCGTTAAACAATTCCATCATTGACGCGATGGCGGTATTGAACGTCATTCGACGCTCGATATCATCAGTGACTTTCGCAATGGTTTCGTGCGTTTTACGACGTAGCGCTTTTTGATCACCGTTAAGGTTATCAACATCAAGTTCGGCCTCAATAAACGAAGCATCGATTGACGAGACCTCTCGCCACACCCGCTTTAAAAAGCGGTGCATACCTTCCACACCACCCTCTTTCCATTCCAAAGATTGATGCGGGGGTGTATCACTCATAGAGAACAATCGCATGGTATCTGCACCATAGCGTTCGACCATCTCCAAGGGATCCACACCATTGCTCTTGGACTTGGACATTTTTTCGATACGACCAACGGTGACGGGTTGGCCATCGCTGATTAAGGTTGCACCCGAAATACGACCTTTGTCGTCGTACTCAATATCAAGTTCTTTTCGGTTGTAGTACTCAGGCTTGCCGGAATCTGTTTCGCGGTAGAAGGACTCGGCCACAACCATGCCCTGCGTTAACAAACGAGTAAACGGTTCATCGCTGACAACCAAACCGACATCACGCATCAGTTTATGGAAGAAACGTGCGTACAGTAAATGCAATACAGCGTGTTCAACACCACCAATGTATTGATCAACCGGCAACCAGTAATTGGCGCGCTCATCCACCATTTTCATGGCATCCGGGCTGCAAAAACGCGCGTAATACCAGCTGGATTCGAAGAAGGTATCGAAGGTGTCGGTTTCACGCGTACCCGGCTTATCGGTACCCGGAACGGTTGTATTGATGAAATCAGGATCTTCCTTGATAGGAGACTTTACGCCGGAGAACGCAACGTCTTCGGGCAGCCGAACCGGTAAGTCTTCTTCGGGAACAACATGTACGTTGCCCTCTTCATCATAAATGACCGGAATTGGGCAACCCCAATAGCGCTGTCGCGAGACACCCCAATCACGTAGTCGATAATTAACCTTACGTTCGCCATTAGCCGTTTTAACTAGGTGATCGGCAGTGGCCTCGAAGGCTGCGGCATAATCCAGGCCGTCAAACTCACCCGAATTGATCGTCACGGTATTTTCTTTGTCCGTGAACGCCCCTTCGCTCAGATCGACTGGCGCGTCGTTAGATTGAATAACTTGTTTAATCGGCAGACCGTATTTGCTGGCAAAGTCAAAATCGCGTTGATCATGACCCGGCACTGCCATGACGGCTCCGGTACCGTATGAATACAGTACAAAATTTGCCACAAATACAGGGACTCGCTCGCCAGAGACGGGATTGATGACTTCCAATCCCAGCGGAACCCCGCGTTTTTCCATCGCTTCCATGGCCGCTTCAGACGTGCCTGTGCTGGTGCACTCCGCAATAAAGTCCGCCACTTCAGAATTTCCAATGGCCATCGCCTTGGCAACCGGATGCTCAGCGGCGACCGCCATGTAGGTCACCCCTGCTACGGTGTCCGGGCGCGTGGTGTATACGCGGATGGAATCAGCAAGGCCGTCATTAGTAACATCCAGAGGCTTGTCGCCACGTCCGGCTAGCGCGAAATCGAATTCGACACCTTCTGAGCGGCCAATCCAGTTTTTCTGCTGCGTGCGAACAGCCTCGGGCCAGCCTTCGAGTTTGTCTGTCTCCTCAATCAGTTCTTCGGCGTACTGAGTGATTTTTAAAAACCATTGTGGAATTTCCCGTCGCTCAACTTTAGCACCGGATCGCCAACCGCAACCGTTTGCGTCGACCTGCTCATTGGCCAGAACCGTACCCTCAACCGGGTCCCAGTTGACCACCGCCATTTTTTTGTAAGCCAGCCCCTTCTCAACCAGTTTGGTAAAGAACCACTGCTCCCAGCGGTAGTACTCAGGTGTACAGGTGGCGAGCTCTCGAGACCAATCGTAGGCAATACCGAGCTTTTGCAGCTGCTCGCGCATTTCATCGATATTGGCGTAGGTCCATTTAGCCGGAGCTGTATTGTTTTTGATTGCGGCGTTTTCCGCCGGTAAACCAAACGCATCCCAGCCCATGGGCTGAAGCACATTGAAACCTTGCATACGCTTGTAGCGAGAAACGACGTCGCCAATGGTGTAGTTACGGACATGCCCCATGTGGAGGCTGCCACTGGGGTACGGAAACATGCAGAGACAGTAGTACTTTGGAAGCGTCGGGTCTTCGGTGACTTTGAACGCCTCGTTAGTATTCCAAACAGACTGCACTTCGTTTTCTGTGCGGCGGAAATCGTATTGGTCCTGCATGAGAAACCTTTGGTAGTAATGACATAGGAAATTGCGAGCCCCTAATATACAGGAGCCAACAAATGTGCGGCTGAACTCTCTATACGCTTATAGCTCGTCTTATGATGAGCACAAGTTGTACCGGCGGTGTGAGTCTAAATGGCAACCTAATTTAAACGGGCTCTGCACGCCACCAAACCATCGAAAAGACATGCTCTGCTGTGATTGACAATCGCAGCTCCAAGTCATTTGAATCACAATGGTTAATCAGATCTTGAGAGCAAAATTTTACGGTGGGCTGCAGTGTGTCAAAACCGCTCAATTCCACGTCATGAAAGCGGATGAATTTGCCAAACGAAGGCCGAAGGCATTTGTACAGACTCTCTTTTAGGCTGAATAGCGCGATACCTTGCCAGTCTTGCTCATTCTGAAACGTTAGCCGCTCTGACTCGGTAGCTATTTTCGAGAGCAATCGTGATGACAAAACCTGCCTGGGCTCCAGATCTATACCCAGAGCCTTGGCCAATCCTGACTCTTTTCGGGCAACGGCGGCCACGGCCCAATGATCTGTATGGCTGACACTCCCCATGAAACCTTCCGGCCAAATAATGGAACCGTCCTCAGCACGCGGCAGCGGCACAGCAGGTTGCCCGAGGCTAATGAGAAGATCACGTGCGCACCTCCTACCGCTGGAAAACGTATTGCTTCGTTTGGCGCTAAAGCGACTAGCGAGAGAAAGCTCATCAGGGTGCAAATCGACGGTGCAATCCTCAACTGCCCGTGCGGTAATAGACACAGGCAACCCTGCCCATTCTAACGGGTTGCTCAAGGCATCAATCGGATTCTCGGCGGGCACCAACCGGCTCAGTCGACCGGAATATCTTCGTACACGGCCGAGCGCGTCTCCGGAATGGGATAGTTATCTTCAGCCCGATAGGTAAAGACCAGTGAGCGTTTTATGACATCCGATTCGTTCTGTCCGGCAGCATGCAGAGTTCGAGAATGAAAGAACAACATGTCACCCGCCTCTAATTCAACCGGAATAGCCCGCGAGAGAAGCTCCTCATTGACGTCTAAATCGGTTCGTAGGAACAATGATGCATCGAATTGCCCCGGCTCAAAATCCAGTGTGTGTGACCCGGGAATGACTAGCAAACCGCCGTTTTGACGATTTTCAGGCCCAAGTGCTAACCAGGTGCTCACCAGCTCCCGGCGATCAAAACGCCAGTAACGAATATCCTGATGCCAACTCGTCACGCTGCTGAAGCCCGGGTGCTTAGTCATCACGCAATTGTGGTGGTTCTGTGACAGCCGAATTTCTTCAGAACCAATAAGCTCTTTTAAAAGTGTCAAAACCTTCGGGTGCTGTCCGATTTTCTGGAATAAGGAATCACGGCCAAAGGCATGCAATAAACGTCGTGGAGTTTGTCCACCGGGCGCACTGCGCGAGCTTGGAGCCCCCGGATAGTGAACATCAGCTTCAAACTCTACCGGTGCCAATGCCGGTGATAGGGATGAGTCTATTAATGACACCAATTCACCCACGCCTTGCTGCGATATAAGCCCTTTCGCGATGTAATAGCCGTCGCGATTAAAGTCGTTTACCGCTGACTGAAGTTCGCTCACTTTCAATTCCTCAAATATTGCTGCAATTGCAGATAGTCCACTTTCGCCCTGACCCGTACACTATATCGACTGATACATGATGACTGGACCATGAGTAAGCACATACTGATCGAGAATGCCCACCAGAACAACCTCAAGAATCTCGATTTGTCATTGCCGCAAGGTGAACTGATCGTCATTACCGGCGTAAGCGGTAGCGGCAAATCTACTCTGGCCTTTGACACCATCTATGCGGAAGGGCAACGCCGCTATGTAGAAACGTTCTCGCCGTATGCGCGACAGTTTCTTGATCGCATGGATAAACCCCGGGTTGATCGGATTGAGGGCATTCCCCCCGCTATCGCGATCGACCAAACCAATCCGGTTAGAACGTCCAGATCGACAGTGGGCACTATGACCGAACTCAACGATCATATAAAACTTCTCTTTGCCCGCACGGCAAAACTCTACTGCGAAAAATGCGGACAACCCGTTAAACAGGACACCGCTGAAAACATCAGTAATCACTGGTTCGATGAACAAGCAGAACAGAGAATCATGGTCACCTTTCGGGTACCTATTCCCGATAATTTTGACGCTGCTGAAATTCAGGACTGGCTGGCCAGACAAGGTTATACCCGCGTTCAAAAACAAACCAAGAAGCACATCGATGTCATACAGGATCGTCTCAAAACCAACGCCGATAATCGCGGACGATTTGTTGAAGCGGTAGAAGCGGCCTTACGGTATGGCCAAGGTAAGGTAAGCGTTCATACACTCGATGACAATCGCGAATCATTGACAGAAACCACCTACTCAACCACCTTGCAATGTGAAGGCTGCGGTATCAAGTATCGGGAGGCTACACCGGCAAGCTTTTCTTTTAACTCACCGATAGGAGCTTGTGAAACCTGCAAAGGCTTTGGACGTGTTATCGGTATTGACTACCGTCTCGCTATTCCTGACACCACTAAAACGCTCAGTGGTGGCGCAGTTAAGGTTTTCCAAACAGAGAAGTCTGCTATCTGCCAACGCGAGATGGTTCGGGCTGCCAAGAAACAAGGTATCCCTCTGGACACTCCTTATGAGGAGATGACCGAAAAGGAGCAGCATTGGGTTGTTTACGGTGACGGCGCAAGCGGCAAGGATCACTGGTACGGCGTGGTCGGTTTTTTCAACTGGCTGGAAAGTAAGTCTTATCGTATGCATGTCAGAGTCATGCTGGCCAAATATCGCAGTTATGACGAATGCACCTCTTGCTTTGGTGCAAGGCTAAAACCTGAATCTCTGAACTGGCGAGTCGGTTCATTAGAAGATGCGGCGTTAGTTTTGGACCCGACTCATCGTCATCGTCCTGCACACAGCTCCATTTCAAAAGCACGAATGAAGTCCCTGCCCGGACTCAATATCGTCGATATCATGAGGCTGCCCTTAGATAAAGCCATGCAGTTCGTCGAAGCAATTGCCAAAGGCCACACGGACGACCCAACAGAAATGGTTGTCCGGGAAATGCGCTCACGGCTGCTCTATCTGAACGACGTCGGATTGGGTTACCTCACCTTGGATAGGCAATCCAGAACTTTGTCCGGTGGCGAAGTACAGCGAATTAACTTGACCACAGCACTGGGCACATCGTTAGTCAATACGCTGTTTGTTCTAGATGAACCCAGTATTGGATTGCATGCACAGGACATGGATCGGGTTATCAGGGTACTGCAACGACTGCGTGATGCCGGTAACACGCTCATCGTTGTAGAACACGACCCACAACTAATGATGGCAGCCGATCGCATCATTGATATTGGTCCGGGCCCGGGGGCTGCTGGCGGGCAAATTGTTTTTAATGGCAAACCCACCACACTACTGAATCATAAAAAGTCACTGACAGCGCAGTACTTAAAAGGTGAAAAGCAATTAAGCTTTTCATCAACAAGCCGTGGTATCCGAGGCACTGATAAGTTAGTACTCAAAGGGGCAAGCGGACACAATCTGCAAAACATCAGTATCGAAATACCACTTAACCGTCTGGTGTGTTTAACCGGCCCTAGCGGCTCAGGAAAATCAACGCTTATTCAAGACACTCTGTTTAAAGCCTTGTCAGCGTTGAAAGGAAAACCCAAAGAGCTGGCAGAGCCTTTCAAAGATATCCAGGGCCACGAGCATTTCACGGACGTCATACTAGTCGACCAATCGCCTATCGGGAAGTCAGCCCGATCGAACCCGGTGAGTTATACAGGTGCATTTGAAGCTATTCGAAAGCTGTTCGAAAAACTACCCGAATCCAAAGAGCGAGGATACAAAGCCAGTTCATTCAGCTTCAACTCTGGTATGCGTTGCCCTGTTTGTTCAGGCAATGGCTTTGAACATGTAGAAATGCAATTTCTATCCGATGTGTATTTGCGTTGCGCTGAATGCCAGGGGCGACGCTATCGTTCAGAACTTCTGGAAATTAAGTTGTTCAATGCGCATCAGAGCGAAGGCTACTCCATAGCTGACGTGCTGGACATGACAGTGGATGATGCATTAGATTTTTTTGTCGACGACAAAGCAGTCATCCTCGCGCTTACCCCGCTCAAAGACGTTGGACTCGGATATTTGCAATTGGGCCAACCGGTTCCCACGCTCAGTGGTGGCGAAGCCCAGCGATTAAAACTTGCAGCCTACTTAGGCCAAGCCGCCATGACGCGTTCGAAACGAACCATTGCAGGCAACACGCTATTTCTGTTTGACGAACCCACCACCGGCCTGCACTTTGAAGACATCGACAAGCTACTCAGTGCGTTCGAAAAGCTGATAGAGCAAGGACATTCATTAGTCGTTATTGAACACAATCTTGATGTCATTATAAATGCCGATTGGATTATTGACTTAGGCCCAGCAGGTGGCGCTGATGGCGGTAAAGTAATTTGTAAAGGCACACCTAAACAGGTGATGGCCCATAAACACAGTGTTACTGCCGCCTCGTTAAGAGAGTATCAAAGTGCTACTGATAAACTGCAGAAGGACAGTATCGCTGAGAAACACAGTAACTACCTCGCACCCACCAGCCCCGCTACCAGCCTGAAGCACGATTCCATCGAAGTGCACAAGGCACGTGAAAACAACCTCAAGAACATTGATGTAGATATCCCACGCAACAAGCTGAGCGTCATTACCGGAATGAGCGGTAGTGGTAAAAGTACGCTTGCGTTCGACATCGTTTTTAACGAAGGACAGCGCCGCTATCTGGAATCTTTAAATGCGTATGCAAGGCAGTTTGTGCAACCGGCTTCACGCCCGGATGTCGATGCCATAACCGGCATCCCCCCGACTGTCGCGATTGAACAAAGAACCAGTCGCGGAGGCCGAAAAAGTACTGTTGCAACGATGACTGAGATCTATCATTTCTTGCGACTGTTGTTTGTCAAACTTGGCATTCAGTATTGTCCTGATTGCGAAGTTGAAATTTCCGCGCAATCTGTTGACGCCATTACCGCGCAGATTATTAAACGTCATCGCGGAAAATCTGTTGCTTTGTATGCCCCGCTCATCGTGGACAGAAAAGGCTATTACACAGACTTAGCAAAATGGGCCTTAAACAAAGGCTTCGAGACTTTACGTGTAGATGGAGAATCTACGCCTACGGATAACTGGCCAAGATTGGATCGATTCAAGGAACACACCATAGACTTACCGCTAGGCTCGATAAAAGTGGATGTAAAACTCGAGGCAGAACTTAAAGCTCTCATTCAACGCGCCGTTGATTTCGGTAGCGGCGTTGTCAAGATTGGCAGCACAACTGCCAACGAGCAACTATTCTCAACTCAGCGAGCATGCCCCAGCTGCCAACGCAGTTTTCCAGAACTAGATCCGCGCATGTTTTCTTACAACTCGCGACACGGCTGGTGTGGCGATTGTTTTGGGACCGGTGAAATTATCCCGGGCTTTGATGAAGAACAAACCGGTGAAGAACGCAACTGGCGAACGAAGGATGAAGACCCTATTGAATGCGCCAGTTGTGAGGGGCAACGCCTCAAGCCTGAGTCATTAGCGGTGTATTTCCAGGATTGGAATATTGCTGACTACACAACCTTGACCATTACTGAGGCGGCAAAGGTATTCTCCGATATCTCACTGTCTGAACGTGATGCGATCATCGCCCGAGACAGTTTAAAAGAATTGAATTCCCGGCTGTCATTCTTAGAAGAAGTTGGCTTGTCATATTTATCGTTAGAACGCTCTGCCCCCACCTTAAGCGGCGGCGAAGCACAACGCATCAGATTGGCAGCGCAGTTAGGTTCCAATTTACAGGGTGTTTGCTACATCCTTGATGAACCCACCATCGGTCTTCATCCACGTGATAACCGTATGCTGCTCAACACGCTGTCTAAATTGAAAGACAAAGGCAATACCATTGTTGTCGTTGAACACGACGAAGAAACCATTTTAAGTGCCGATCATATTATTGACATTGGCCCCGGGGCCGGAGTGCGTGGCGGCGAGATCGTCGCATCGGGCACTGTTGCCAAAGTTCGGAAAACACCTGGCTCCGTGACGGGCAAATTGCTCGATGAACCTTTAAAGCATCCGTTATATCCAACACGCACAAAGCCTGAGCATCTCCTCCAGGTGGAAAAAGCCTCGCTACATAATCTGCACAATGTCAGCGTCGATATTCCACTCCAACAACTGGTTTGCGTAACCGGTGTTTCAGGCTCTGGGAAAAGCACGCTAATTCGCAATGTCGTTCACGACAATTTGCGCGTTCTAAACGCACAGAAAAGACAACGCCAACTTGGTGAACTTATAGGCTGTGAAAATTTAACAGGATGGGAAAGTATTTCCCGCCTACTGGAAGTTGACCAAACTCCCATTGGTAAAACATCGCGCTCCTGCCCGGCAACTTATATCGGTTTCTGGGACAACATTAGACGGTTGTATGCAGATACAACCGAAGCGCGTATTCGCGGCTACGATGCCAGCCGATTCTCCTTCAACACAGGCTCAGGCCGCTGTGAAGAATGCGGAGGTCAGGGAATGCAACGCGTTGAAATGAGCTTTCTTCCCGATGTCCGAGTGTTGTGCGAGGTTTGCAACGGGCAACGCTTTAACCATGAGACTCTGTCTGTTCGATACAAAGATAAGTCTATTGGCGATGTGCTGATGATGAACGTAGATGAAGGTGTGGAGTTTTTTGAAAGCCACAACAGCATTCATCACGCCTTGAAACTACTGCAAGATGTAGGGCTTGGATATCTCACCTTAGGTCAACAAAGTCGTACCTTAAGTGGTGGAGAAGCACAGCGCATTAAGCTGGTCTCTGAACTGGCTAAAGCCAAGCCATCGGTAAAAGACTCGTCTGGAAAAAGCATCGTTAACGTGCACACGCTGTACATTCTGGACGAGCCTACGGTCGGCTTGCACATGGCTGATGTCGCAAGATTAATACATGTCCTGCATAGACTCGTCGATGCTGGAAACTCGGTCATTGTCATTGAGCACAATCTGGACATCATGGCAGAAGCTGACTGGATTATTGACATGGGACCTGAGGGCGGCGTTGGCGGTGGTAAGGTCGTCGCTAAAGGCACACCGAAGAAAGTGTCTAGCTCAAAACGCTCAAGAACAGCCCCCTTTCTCAAAGAGATGTTTCGGGAGTAGCCATCATGGCGGACAGTTTTTTCAGATGCCATGTTGTTCGATGCCACCGGCGTCGTGGGTCGCGCTTGCAGATTCTGGTGCTTCGCGCTCGATAGTTTCCCTACAGAAGTAACCTGTGGCACGTTATGTGATTAGTCGAAGGGACACCTTTGACTTTATCGCTTGCGTCAGATGGACTTTAAATTATTTGCCTGCAGCAGTGTTGCCATTGCATCGTTTTTCGTGTTGCTTTTTGACTATGCGACGTATTCGCCAGAGACAATCACTGCACCTGCACAGGCTGAATTAGTCAGCTTAACCACCATTGAACAATCTTCTGAAACACCGCTTATTGCGCAGGAAGTTCGTACAGAGAAGCCCCCTAAGGGCGTTGAAACGGTGGCTGCTGATCATGAAGGCACAACGCGCATAGCCTCCTCCGAACGCCTTAGATCGTTCGACAGCACGATGATTGCTGGAGTTCTCGAACCGGACGGCTTAAATCGTTCCGACTGGACGGTCTATGAAGGCAGCCTATGGGTGAGTAGCAAGCCTTTCGAAACCCAACAAATGGTTGTCATGCTAGATCCCGGACACGGTGGTACAGACCCGGGGGCGATCGCACACAACGGACTTGAGGAGAAACACCTCACGCTTGATATTGCGAAACGCACACGCCAATATTTGTCCCAGTATCCCAATATTGATGTGCAATTTACACGCGATGATGATGCCGGTCTGTCACGTGCAACGCGCGTGAAGAAAATACGCCATAGCGATGCCGACATTGTCATATCTCTACACTTCAATGATTTACCTCAAAAAAATATTGCGCTGGTAGAGACTTACTATGCCGGCATGGCCAATATCGAAGACAGTTTAAGTCGGCGAAGCAATCATGGGCATACGCACACACACACCAACCATTCAACACCTGCCATGGCAAATGCGGACTTTTCATTTACCCATGGGTCGAGGCAACTTGCCCAAATGCTGCATAAACATGTTTTTGGTGAAGTTGTACAAAACAATACCGCAGCACATGACGCGGGTGTAAAGAGCGACACGTTGTTCGTCCTGACACAAAGTTATAAAACTGGCGCTCTAATGGAACTAACCTGCCTTTCACATCCAGGCGAAGCCGATAAACTGTTGACTGATGAGTACCGTGATCGTTTATCTAAATCGTTAGCCTTAGCCATATTGGAATACAGACGCACGAAAATTAAGTCGCCTCTACTTACACCTGCAGGCTATACAAAGCCTGCAACAATCGTGAATTGGACCCCAGACAACATGAATCAACGTTTCAGAGATCCTCACTCAGTTTAAGCAAGTGTTTAGGCGTCATTGTTATTGCTTGTACCGCCGTTAATCTGATACAAACTGAGGTCGTCTTATTCTGGCTTGAATTCGTGACTACAACCCATCTGATTACCTCGCTGGAGGAACTGGAAAGCCAGTACCCCGCCCCGCGCCGTTCATCCAGTTCAAAAGTCCAGAATTGCCTGACCGAGCCTATGAGAAATTGGCTGGCACATTCGCCATTCTTCGTTTTATCCAGTGTGGCTACCTGCAGTATCGACTGTTCTCCACGTGGAGATAAACCGGGTGAAGCATTTCAGGTTATCGATCGCAACACTATTGCAATACCCGACCGGCGCGGCAACAACCGCATCGATACTTTGAAAAATATACTAAAAGACCCACGAGTCGGCTTGGTCTTTCTCATTCCGGGCATCGAGGAAGCCCTCCGAATTAAGGGCACTGCCAGTGTCTCAATAAACCCAACGCTTTTGAATCGATTCACTCTGGACGGCTCCCGGCCAGTAACCGTGATGCTAATCACGGTTGAAAGTGCCTATGTACAAAATGCACGGGCAATAAGAGCTGCCGACTTATGGAACAGCGACTCAAATGTCTCATCTGAGGATGTACCGTCGGTTGAAGAGCTATACAATCGGCCGAAATTACCAACCTAGACAACCCTCCACCGGGAGACTCGCATGCTCAAAGAATCGGTTATCGAAATACACCGCAATATCAACAAGCCGATAGCCGCGGCTATGGGCTTGCCTAATGAGCGTTATACCAGCGATGAAGGTTTTATCGAGGACCGCGAGAAAGTTATCGCGCCCTCCTGGGCCTGCATTGGATTTGTAGACGATCTACCGGAGCCAAACTATGTCTACCCGGTCGATTTTATGGGTCTGCCACTACTGATTACCCGTGACAACGATGATGTCATTCGAGTTTTCCACAACGTGTGCAGCCATCGAGGTATGCACCTGGCCGATGCTCCGTGCAAAACTAACGGGCTGGTGCGTTGCCCGTATCATAGTTGGACATATCAGCTGGATGGAAAACTACGCGGTACTCCGCATATTGGCGGTTTCGGTGTTCATGAACACCCGGAATTTATCAAAGCGGAAGGCGCTCTGCGCGAAGTGAGAACTGAAACCTGGTTAGGCTGCGTATTCGTTAATTTGTCAGGTACCGCTGAAGACTTCCAATCTTATATAGCCCCTTTAACAAGGCAATTTAATGAACTGTGCTCTGTAGATGAACGCAAACG
>JBGCGD010000027.1:0-19375 GCA_045110515.1 Granulosicoccus sp.
ATTAACGGGCAAAATGTCCAGTTGTTAACCACTAACCGCGATCACATTGACGCCGTTGAACGCGACGGACTCGAGCTGCGATCCGGGCCGAGTAGCACCATCGTGCAGTTGCCAATTTGTATGCCGACGGAATTGAAAACGCCAGTTGATTTAGTCATCACCCTCACAAAGACGTTTCAATTACAGGAAGCGCTTCAGAACATTCAGCGTTCTTTACATACAGATACTGCCGTGCTGTCTCTACAAAACGGACTGGGTAACGAGGAGCTCATTGCGGCCTCTGTGGGTGTGGAGAATACCTGGATTGGTATGACGATGCTTCCTGTCGATCGTATTGCACCTGGAATTGTTGAGTGCAAGGGCATGGGAAGCAGCTGGTTTGGCCCTGCCTCGATGAATCGGCCGGATAATGCCGCCAAGCTGGAAAGCCTATTCGTAGACGCTGGATTAGATGTACGTTTCGATAATCAAGTAAAAAACCGTATTTGGCAAAAAGTGGCTTTTAACGCTGGAATGAATGCGATCTGCGCGCTGACACATTCGACACCTGGCATACTCAATACTCTTGCTGACGCCAAACAGTTAGTGAAAGACACGGCGAAGGAGGTGTTAGACGTCGCGGCCGCCATGAACGTTACAGTTGATATAGAGGCGGTGTACCAGACAGTCGATTACGCCTGCGAGAATCATGGGCAGCATCTCCCATCCATGCTGCAAGACCTACTTGCGGGCAAACCCACTGAAATCGATGCGCTCAATGGTTCTGTTGTGCGCATGGCCAGGGAACTCGGTATCCCTGTACCCATCAATACACTGTTAGCGACTCTGGTAAAAACTGCGGAATTGGGGCATTCGTCCAGCGAAGGTTGAGTTTCGGAAGGTATGAGCCTCCCAAATATGCACCTTTTTTGTGCCTGAATATCATTGCCGTTTTAATCAGTGGCGCATTCTTTTCCTTTTTTCACATGTAAAATAAATTTATCGACTATTTGCGGCCCACACTTGTCAAAAGAGGGTTGCCCAACAACTTATGGAGACATCATGATGGACGTTATTAAAACGCTTTTCGCAGAGTCAAAAGAAAACACACTGGTGGCTGGAAGCTGTTTGTTCCTCATCATTGCTTTCCTTGCAGCATTTGTTGAACCGAAAGCGGCATTGTTGCCATTAGCGTTGGGTGCCGGTTGCTATGTCGGCGCACGTCTTCAGGACAACGATTAGATCTTCGACATTTAAATAGCCCGCAATCTGTCAGTATTTTAAGCCGTACAGGTTGCGGGATTTACAGTTTGTTTATTTTTTGCATCGCTACTAACGCGCACACCATACCAACCGCCGCGGCAACACCGTCTATCACTGGAATTTTGTGCCGTTTCGACAGCCTAGTAGGCAAATCTGCCATTCCTGCGCAGCCTAAGACAATGGAAGAGCAATTATCTTCCTTAATAGCAGTTTCTATTTCAGCGCTAATTCGATGTTCAGCATTACTGCCTTCGCGTTCGAGCTCAAGTACCGGCACTTCACTAGCGCGGACATTTTTACAAAATGAATACACGCCATAGCGTTCAATGTTTTCCTCAATGACAGGCACTGAGACCGATAGTGTTGTGACTACAGAAAACTTGTAACCCAACATCATACTGGCGTGAAATGCAGCCTCTCCGATTCCTATGACGGGTTTGGTTGTGAGCTGCCGAGCTTCATCAATGCCTGTGTCGTCGAAGCAGGCAATGATAAAACCGTCTATCCCGTCGTTGTCTGCGTTTTTTATTTCCTTCAATAAGCCGGGTACTGCGGCAAGTCCGTCCTCTGGACCTTGAATGGCCGGTGGACCTTCAATTGACGTGATGCCTTTAAGAAACGCCCCCATAGGGGCAACTAAGTGAGCAACCTCTAAAACCTTAGAGGTCATAGATTCCGTGCTGTTAGGATTGATAATAGCGATTTTCAAGAGAGTCGCTCCAAAGCGGCGTGTAGTCCGTTAAACAGCTTTACGCTTAAGCACTTGGCTTTACTCGCTTACTGGATAGCTTGTAAATCAGGGCGAAGATACCAATGACGATAAATGAGAACACCGTTGTGAAAGTACCGAGTGCAAACAAAACGGGTGTTGTAACGCTGGTAGTCATGCCATAAATTTCCAGCGGCAGCGTGTTGTAAGTACCGGAGGTAAGTAAGGTTCTGGCAAATTCATCATAAGAGAGAGTGAATCCAAACAGAGCAACACCGATCAAGCTAGGGCCTATGATAGGCAGTACGATGTAACGAAGCGTCTGCCACGATGTGGCCCCCAAGTCTCTTGCCGCTTCTTCGTATGCACTGTCAAAGCGATTGAATACAGCAAACATGATGAGTAAACCGAAGGGCAGGGTCCAGGTAAGTTGTGACCCGAAACCGGAGCTTGCCCAATGAACATCCCAGTCGAGAATATTGAAAAGAATCCCAACACCCAAGGAAATTAAAATTGAGGGAATTATCAAGCTCGCAATAGCCAGATAGAAGACAATGGCCGACCCTCTAAAGTGTTTTCGGAACGCCAGTCCCCCCATCAGTGATACAACGACGGTTGTTACCATGACCATAACACCTAAGCCAAAAGAACGGCGAAACGATCCCCAGATGTCGCCCACAGCCTGTTGCTGAAACAGCTCCTTGAACCAGTGTGTCGACACGCCATTCATGGGGAACGTCAATCCACCATGGGGTCCTTGAAAAGATAAGATGGCGATGGTGATGGTCGGGCCGTACAAAAACAGCACGAACAAGGCAAAGAAGGCAGCGAGAAAATAGAAACTCAGTGGACGTTTTGAATCCATCATTAAAGCTCCTTCCTAATGTCGACAAATCGAAGCAATATGCCGATCATAATGAGCACCGTTATTAGCAATATGACTGCGCTGGCAGAGGCTGCCGGATACTGCAGCAACGCGATTTCATTGGAAATTACACGCCCTACTGAAGCGCTTTGACCGCCGCTCATAAAACGCACTGTGATGAAGTCACCCATTACTAGCGTAATGACGAAAATTGAACCGATCATAATGCCGGGTTTAGTCAGCGGAATAATGACATTACAGAGCACTTGCCAGCCTGATGCACCTGCATCAACAGCTGCCTCGATCAACGATCGATCCAGCCGCATCATCGAATTAAAAATGGGCACTATCATGAACAGGGTAAATAAATGAACAAATGCCAGAATGACGGCGAAGTCAGAAAACAACAGCCATTCGAGTGGCTTATCTATCAGTCCTAGTTCCAGTAGTGTGTTGTTTGCAATTCCATTTCTACCGAGAAAAGGAATCCATGAAATCATTCTGATTATATTCGATGTCCAGAATGGCACCGTGCAGAGCAGGAAGAGTCCAATCTGTATTGGTAGTGATCGAATATGAAAAGCTAAAAAGTAGGCAACGGTAAATCCTATGAGTAAGCAGCAAGCCCAGGTTATGCCGGTAAACATCAGTGTTTTTATATACACCGACAACGTCACTGGCGAGCTCAGCAAAAACTCATAGTTCTCGAATATGAATGCTGGCGAATAGCTGTATGCCGTCGATTGCCAAAAACTCACTGCGAAAATGGCGATGACGGGAAGCAACAAAAAAAAGCTCAGTATCAGCGTCATGGGGGCTGCCAGTAACCACCCAATAAGCGAATTTTTAGTTGACGTATTTGTCACGATAAATGTTAACCGGAATGCGATAGAAAACTTATAAGCCAATGGCCGTCAGTGTGCGTAAACACACTGACAGCCAGCCCACAGATTTAAGCGGCGATAAATTCGTTCCACTTACGCACCATGTATTGGTTTTCATCCATTACGGCATTCCAGCACGCAACACTGCCCATGCGATCTTCGAAAGAACCACCGTCGCGAGTCGCTCCGGCTTTCTCCATCACAACACCTTGAGGGTTGACGATATCTCCCTGTGCAGGCTTTCCTTCAAACCAGAAACCCCACTCATCTTCGCTCATGAAGTTTTTCGAAGTCTCAGGTACTGCTGAGTAGTAGCCCTGACGCATCAGGTAACCGCCCACCCAACCAGACAGATACCAGTTGATGTATTCGTAAGCTGCATCTAGTTCTAAACCTGACAGGTTCTTAGATAGACCCAAGCCACCACCCCAGGAACGATAGCCTTCTTTCAAAGGTTGGTATACGCAAGGAATACCTTTCGCTCGTACGGCAGTAATCGCAGGTGACCACATTGATTGGATAACCACTTCACCGGAGGACATGAGGTTGACGCTTTCGTCAAATGATTTCCAGAATGCGCGGAATTGACCGTTCTTCTTGGCTTCAGTGAAAATAGCCATGGTCTTGTCTATTTCTTCACGGGTCATGTTGCCTTTATCGCCATAGCTGATTTCACCCATGGCCTCACATACCATGGCTGCATCCATAATGCCGATGGAGGAGATGTCTAGAATGGAAGCTTTACCCTTGAATTCAGGGTTGAGGAGCTCGGCCCATGTGCTGATATCACGACCAATCAGATCAGGGCGGATGCCTAAGGTATCTGCGTTGTAGATCGTTGGGATGAGCGTCATCCAACCTGACTCATTGTCTACGAACTCTTTACCTTCTGGCCCGTCTACGAAACCGACGCTATGAGGTGCAGTACCTTGAGCAATCGTACTTTCAGGGTTTAGTTTACCGTTTCTGAAAATGCCGACGATTCTGTCGTAGTTATCGATGCGGGAAGTATCCATCGCCTGTAGGTTGCCAGCAGGCCAGACCTTCTTACAAATCCAGTATTCTATGTCGGCAATATCAAACGATTTAGGTTGAGTAGCCGCACGTTGAGTAACAGAATCGGAATCCAGAGCTGTCATTTCCAGCGTAAATCCCAAATCTTCTTTTACTTTGTCAGCAACATCATTAAGGTTTGATACACCCGTGCCGAATTGGCGTAGCGTGACATTTTTGATGTTCTGTGCCCAAATCATAGGTGCACCGGTAATCGTTCCTGCTGCAACTGTCGCTGCGGCACCTTTCATCAACAGGCGTCTTTGTTTGCCTGTTTTAGTCAAGTTTGAACGATGGCTTTTCTCGGTTTTGTCTATCATGGTTTTCTCCTTGTTTTCTATATTTAAATTACAACGGTGGTACTAAGTTAATCAGCGCTCATAAAACGCCTGGTTAATTCAACGGGTGTAGGTTTTCGGTGGACCATTGCACACCGACTGAATCGCCTGCCATAAAAGGTGCCTGCCTGAACTCTTCGTCAGTTAGGGTGGCGATTAAGTCAGCTTGTATGTTTGATGAGACAGTTATTTCAACTCGGCTTCCAAGAAATTCAACAAAACTCACGGTGCCCGCAGTAGGCTCGATCGAATGGATTAATCGGGTGTGATCGGTTCTCAATGCGAACCGTGAGCCATTGATGTCTAAGACGTTGTGTCCTCCCATAAAACGGGCAACGAACTCAGATTGGGGTTTGTTAAATATGTCTTCTGGTGTTCCTGCTTGCTCAATTTCTGCATTGTTCATCAGCACAATTTGATCAGCCAATGCGAGAGCTTCATCTTGTGAATGAGTAACGTGAACGAAAATTATTCCTAGTTCTTTTTGCAACTTAGATAGCTCGCTGCGCATACGAATTCTTAAAAACGGATCTAGAGCCGAGAGGGGCTCGTCGAGTAACAATACCGATGGATTTGAAATAAGTGCACGCGCCAATGCAACACGTTGCTGCTGCCCACCAGAAAGTTGCTCGGGTAGTCTTTGTGCGTATGCACTCATATCCACCATGCTGAGAAGTTCTTCGGCGCGCTTCAGCCGTTCAACCTTACCTACGCCGCGCATCTTTAGACTAAATGCGGTGTTCTCAATGACTGATAAATGTGGGAACAGAGCATAGTTTTGAAACATCATTGCGGTGCCACGTTTGGCGGGCGCTAAACCGACAACATTTGTCCCATCTATTAGAATCTCACCAGAAGTCACTGACTCGTGGCCTGCAATCATTCGAAGTGTGGTCGTTTTTCCACAACCCGACGGGCCAAGTAAACAGACATAGCTTCCGGCATCAAACTCTTGAGAAAAATTATTTACGGCCAAGACGTTTTTTTCATAACGCTTTGTCACGTTGTTCAATGTCAGCGAGCTTGTCATGTTTTTTTCGTTTTGCGCTTTATCGTAGTGCGTTGAAATTAGGCAATGTCTTTTTGTGGAGCAAAAAAAGGCTGTTTTTAGGCTTTTTCATGATTTCTACAGGGGTAGTGTCAAGCTTCATGCCATCAATAAATGCACACGCTTCATAAACTGAATAAACACCCGTCAGAAATGCGGTTGTGCAAAATCTCACCTTTCTAATAGTTTGCTAGCCACTATTTAAATTGGTATCCGATGAGATGAAGTACGCCTTTTCGTGTTCAGCATTTCCAATCTTATTTGATAAATATATGTTCTCAATGTAAATGCTTTACCAAATCATTAGATGGGTATTGAACTTATTAAGTGCGCTCTAATTTAGGTCGTGAACTGTTGCGTATGCACCGCATTGGTTCTCTATAAGCAAGGTTGAAGTCCTTGTATGAAAGAGGCTTTTATGAACTTAGTTATTAAATACAACGGCTTGTTCAAAGTTTAAAATTGTTGCTTCGCTGGGCATATTGATTGCGATTCTTAGTGTCAGATAAACACCCTTTGAGTCGACATGCCTGCGCAGAGCTGCATTCACTGATGGACTTCCGTTTCTACGAGATCTGGAGGGAGCCTGAATATATTTCAAAGCTCGTTGACGGCATTTTCACCAGTGTTTGGCTAACTGTCCTTGCCGCGGTTTTAGGATTCTCGCTATCCATTTTGCTTGCCGTACTTCGAAGGTCGAGCAAGTACAGATTTCTCTCATGGATCGCTGCAATTTATATAGAGTTGGTCCGAAATACCCCGCTGATAGTCCAATTTTTTTTGTAGCGTTTGGACTGCCGATGTTGTTTGGCTACAGATGGCCGTTTGAAGCATCTGCTTTACTCGCTTTGTCACTGAATTTTTCAGCCTACTATGCAGAGATTGTGCGTGCAGGGCTTGACAATATTGATAGCGGACAAGTGGATGCCTACAAGGCATTAGCCTTAAACAGGTTGAGTGCGTTTTTTCTTATTGTCATCCCGCAAGCTATCGCGAAGGTCTATCCCTCTTTGGTCAGTCAGTTTGTTTTTCTTTTTTTGACCACGGGCATTATTTCCGAATTGGGTATAGAAGAACTCACGTGGAGTGGTCGATTCATAGCTGACAGAACGTTTCGCGATTTCGAAGTCTTTCTTACATTAACGCTCATCTACGTGCTTCTGGCACTCTCGTTCAAAACGCTATTCCATTTCGGCGGTAAGCGTATGTTTCCGTGGGTAGATGCCCGATGACTGAATTCTTTCAATATTTGTTTGGCGACTTTCACGGAAAAGTCTTGGCGACGCTTATCGTTGCGACCCAATACACGGTCTACTTGTCATTGGCTGCGTTTGTCGGGGGAGGTCTTGTTGGGCTCATTCTTACAGCTTGCAGAATGAGTGGGGTTCGACTTCTGAAGAACACTGCGTCCTCATACGTTTGGTTGTTTCAGTCAATACCCCTGCTCATGTTGCTGTTTATTTTAGGGTTGGGTGTTCCTGTGTATTTTCAGGTGGATGTACCAGCGTGGCTCGCTGCGGGTATCTCATTAACGTTGTTTACCAGTGCGTACCTTGCCGAAGTTTGGCGTGGCGCACTTGAGGCAGTTTCTAAAGGGCGGTGGGAGGGAGGCGAATCTCTCGGGCTGACATATTGGAAAACGTTACGACTGGTTGTTGCACCCCAAGCCCTTCAAATCGCAATTCCCCCGACGGTTGGCTTCTTGGTACAAATAATTAAAGGAACATCGTTGGCTTACATCATTGACTTTAATGATGTGATGCGATGGGGCAAAAAAATCGCTAATTCGCAGTTGGACGGGGCTGAACCGTTCATCATTTTTCCCATGGTGGCACTAATTTACTTTTCCCTTTGCTTTCCGTTATCCATGTTGTCGAGACGACTGGAAAAGAACCTTCTTACCGAACGCGGAATATCCGCCCCTAAAACCCTTGCTCAAGGAGCTTAACTACAATGAAGTGTATAAAACATATCGCGGCTGTCGCAGTACTAGCATTTAGTTCGTTAACGGCGCACGCTGATCAACTTGCCGACATACTCGATGCTGGTGTCATCAAAATCGCCGTACCTGAAAGTTTTCCACCATTCGGCTCAGTTGGGGCTTCTTTGGAGCATGAAGGTTACGACGTAGATGTTGCAAAGCTGATTGCGGAAAACCTCGGTGTTAAAATTGAAATCGTACCGGTATCTTCAAAGCAACGAATTCCTTTCTTATCATCCGGAAAAGTCGATATTGTCATCTCATCTATGGGTGCTAACCCTGAACGCGCTAAATCGATTTGGTTCTCTTCAGCTTACGCACCCTTCTTCTCTGGTGTGTTTGCTGCCGAATCAATGGATATTTCGACAGCTGCTGATTTATCGGGTAAGAAAGTGGGTGTGACTGGTGGTACTCTGGAAGATCTAGAATTGTCAAAGTCGCTACCAACTGATGCAGAAATGGTGAGGTTTGGTGATAATGCTGCGACGATCACAGCGTATGTATCTGGTCAGGTTGATGTCTTAGTAACCGGAAATACGGTAGCGGCAAAAGTTGCCGCCGATAATCCAAAACTTGAAATGAAAACTAAGTTCATCATTAAGGATTCTCCCGCATTTATGGGTGTAAAAGCCGGTGAAATGAACATGCTCCAATGGGTGAATGTTTTTATCACTCATAAGAAATTTGGTGGAGAGCTGAATGCAATGTCTGAGAAGTGGTTTGGTCAGTCATTACCGGCTTTACCCGTCCTATAGCGTGCTCGCTATCTTCCGATAGATTGAATTTATAATGCTGTACACGGCAGGCTGAACTTTATTTATTCAGCTTGCCGTTCCCAATCTTTCCGGCGAGGTCAAACACTAGACACGCGATCCTCAGAAGCCTATATTGAAACAATCGAAAACAGGCGCTGTGTGATCTATGAAAGAGCCGAGTAAAAATATCCTGGGTGAAGAACTCATTCCCTGTGGCATGGACCCCGTGACGGGGTTTTATCGGGATGGATGTTGTGATACAGGGCCACAGGACGTCGGCTCGCATACAGTCTGTGTGGCAGTTACTGAAGAATTTCTGCGATTTACCGCGTCGGTTGGTAATGATCTCTCCACTCCCATGCCTAACTTCGGTTTCCCCGGTTTGAAAGAAGGGGACCGTTGGTGTTTGTGCGCAAGTCGCTGGTTGCAAGCACACGATGCCGGACATGCGCCTAGGGTGTATGTCCGTTCCACGCATGAGGCAGCGCTACGAATCATTCCCATGGAAAAGCTGACTCGAATGGCAGCGGATTTAAACTAGCATGGCAACCCAACGTAATCCGCTTAAAGTATTAGTGGTTGGTTTGGGGAATATGGGGAGAAGCCATGCGCTCGCGTACCATAATAACCCCGGTTATGAAATTGTCGGTTTGGTTAATCGAACAAAAATATTGCTGCCCGAAGAATTGGTCGATTATCCCTACTTCGATGAATACCATAGCGCCTTAAAAACAACAGAGCCCGATGTCGTCTCTGTAAACACTTACACGGATACACACGCTGATTATGCCATTGCGGCGATGCAGCAGGGTGCACATGTGTTCGTAGAAAAGCCTCTTGCGGCAACTGTTGAGGATGCACAGCGTGTGGTAGATTTCGCTAATAGTAGCGGTAAAAAGCTCGTTATAGGATACATACTTCGGCACCACCCCTCCTGGATTACACTGATTGACGAGGCTCGTAATTTGGGCGGTCCATACGTTTTTCGTTTAAATCTTAATCAGCAATCCAGTGGAGCTACTTGGCAAACCCATAAACAGCTAATGGAGTCTTTGTCGCCTATCGTCGATTGCGGTGTCCACTATCTGGATGTCATGTGTCAAATAACAGATGGCAAGCCGGTCACGGTAAGGGGTATGGGGGTGCGCTTAAGTGATGAAATACATTCTGATATGTATAACTATGGACACCTACAAGTTATATTCGATGACGGTTCAGTCGGTTGGTACGAGGCAGGGTGGGGACCTATGATGTCAGAAACCGCTTTCTTCGTAAAAGACATTGTGTCGCCCGGTGGTTCTGTGTCGATTATTATGGATAGTGCTGCTAAATCAGATGACATTGATACGCATACGCAAACATCCACGATTAAAATTCACCGCTCTGAAACTACAGGTGATGAGGCAAATACGTTTGTTCATCCAGATAGCATTTTAAACATGCAAGATGAACCTGGACATCAGGAACTGTGTAACCGGGAACAGGCGTTCATGTTAGAGGCTATTGCAACCGACCAAGACCTTAGCCGGCATTGGGCTGATGCCATTAAATCCTTGCAAGTATGTTTGGCCGCCGATGAGAGTATTCGCAGTGGTCGCGAGATATCGCTCTAATTCAATTACAAGCCCAGCTCGGTCAATCCTGGGTGATCGTCGGGTCTGCGTCCCTGAGTCCAGAAAAATAATCGATCACCTTCGCTAATAGGAAGGTCATTGATACTGGCGATTCGTCTTTGCATTAAACCGTGCGCTGAGAACTCCCAGTTCTCATTACCGTAGGACCTATACCACTGAAGGTCAGAATCGTGCCATTCATAAGCGAAGCGCACCGCTATACGCGAGCCTTCCGTTGCCCAGAGTTCTTTTATTAAACGGTATTGATTTTCTTTTTCCCATTTCGCCTGTTAAAAAGCCTGAATGGCCTGGCGGCCGACCAGAAATTCCGATCGGTTACGCCAGACACTATCGCTTGTATAGGCAAGTGACACTTTCTCAGGATCTCTACCATTCCACCCATCCTCAGCCATGCGTATTTTGACAGCTGCAGTGTCGGTGTTAAACGGTGGGAGGGGCGGTCTGCTATCAGTCATGAATATTGATCATTACCATTGATTGTATGAAAGAAATTTACCGCTCATTTTTACTTCAATTCGATCACCTTTAGGATTGGGGACTTTTTCAACGCTCATTTCGAAATCGATGGCACTCATGATGCCGTCGCCACCTTTTTCATGAATGAGTTCTTTAAGTGTTTGGCCATAGACTCCGACAATCTCATAAAAGCGATAAATACACGGGTCTGTGGGCACGGTTTGTGGGAATACTTTGTTGGGACATTCGGCCATGACGACAGCCACATCCGCGGGTAAATCTAAAAGATCTATCAGGCTCTCGGCTTTGTCGATCGGTAGTGAATTCATACCCAGGCAGGCAGAAGTGGTGAAAACTTCGGACATGCCAATTGCAGTCGCAATCGAATTCCAACTTAATTTAAGTGCTCTTTTTTTTGCGAGTATGGCTTCGGTAACTTCAGGCATAGTCAGCAGGCGGGGTAGAAGTTCTGGAGATTCTATTTCTTTCATGGTTAGTGTCCTGTCGCAATGTTTAGAGTTGGGCTATCCGTTTCAACGGATAAGTCATTGGTGAGTGAAGGGGCATCATCAGTATCGGCTTTGCTATCTTCTGTCGATAAACCGGGACGTACGGATATCGGCCTTGTGTTCCGGGTGTCGCTGTTACTGTCGTACTGTTCGGCTATTAACTTCGAGCGAGTTGTTAAAAAATCCACTAGGTGATTTCTGATGGCGTAGTAGGCCGGGTGATGAATAATGTCCGCCCGTTTTCTTGGGCGAGGAATATCGATCTCGACACTTTCAGCAACGGTTGCATAGGGGCCGTTACTCATCAACAATATGCGGTCTGCTAGCAGTATTGCTTCGTCAACATCGTGAGTGATCATAAACACCGTTTGATCAGAGCCCGACCATACTCGGATAAGTTCATCTTGAATGGTGCCGCGGGTAAGTGCATCCAACGCGCCGAACGGTTCGTCTAACAGCAGTAGCTTCGGTTGAATAGCGAAGGCGCGTGCAATCGATACCCTTTGCCGCATACCGCCCGAGAGCTGTGAGGGTTTACGAAGTTCGGCACCTTCTCCTAAGCCCACCATCTTTAAATGCTTATAGGAGTGATCCTTGACTTGCTTGCGTGTCCACTTGGGGAATCTGGCTTTTACACCGAACATGACGTTTTTAAGTGCGCTCATCCAGGGTAGAAGCGAATAGTTCTGGAAGACAACACCTCTATCAAGGCTGGGGCCGTTGACTTCCTGGCCATCCATAATGACGGCACCACTGGTAGCGGTATCAAGGCCAGCGAGAACGTTCAGTATGGTTGACTTGCCGCAACCGGAGTGGCCGATGATACAAACGAATTCTCCCTTTTTAATATCAAACGAGGCGTTTTCAAAAACGGTTAGCGGTTCATCTCCATCTGGAGAAGGGTATCGACGAGTCAGGTTTTGAATTTCAAGCAACGTGTCTTTTGAGGATTCCATGTCTATTCCTGATACTCCACAGCAGATTGCACGCTAGCGAAAAACCGGTCGAGCAGCATGCCAACAACACCGATGACCATGATTGAAAAAATAACGCTGGTTAAATCCAGGTTGTTCCATTCATTCCACACGTAGTACCCGATACCGGTACCGCCCACCAGCATCTCAGCGGCAACGATAACCAGCCAGGCAATACCTATGGAGATGCGCATGCCGGTAATAATGGTGGGTGCGGCAGCTGGGAGTATGACGGTGAGCGCGGTTCGTAAATTACCTAGCTCGTGAGTTCTGGCAACGTTGACCCAGTCGTTACGTACGTTGGCTACGCCGAACGCTGTGTTGATCAGCATTGGCCAAATAGAGCAGATAAATATAACGAAGATTGCCGATGCCTCACTGTCCTGAATGATGAACAATGCCAGAGGCATCCACGCTAACGGTGAAATAGGTTTTAGTACTTGAATAAAAGGGTCGAGCGTTTTATAGGCTAACGACGACATGCCGATGAGAAAACCCACCGGCAATGCAATTAACGCTGCCATCAGATATCCGGTTAGTACACGATACAGCGAGTAAGCTATCTGGATGCCGATGCCTTTATCGTTGGGGCCGTTGTCATAAAAAGGATCTGAAATTTCTTCAAACGCCTTTACAAATATCGCCGATGGGGGTGGCACACGGGCTTCCTCCGATGCGCCCCCCATAAGCAGTTCATACTCGGTCATGTTCTCAGCACTCTTTACGGCGGGCGTAAACAATTCCCACGTACCGAGCAACACGGTGAGTAGTATCAGGGATAGAAGAGGTGCCTTGAATGTTGAGGTCATGATGACTTAGCCCTTACCTATTGCAAAGCTTTTCACATAGGCTTCAGGCTGATCGGGGTCGAAGGTTTTACCCATGATCTCGTAGCTCATGTAAGTCTTTGTGGGTGGTTCCAGACCTAAGCTCTTCATAATCGATGCACAGTCTGCAGCGTTGTAGACTTGTTCCGCGACGCCTTTGTAGTCCACATCGCCCTCTATGTATCCCCAGCGCTTCATCTGAGTGAGAATCCAAACACCCATGGAGTGCCAAGGGAAGGGGTCGAAATCAATTCGATCAGGCACATCTTTAATATTTCCCAGGCCGTCAGCGTATCTACCAGTGAGAACCTGAGAGATAACCGGTACAGGTTGGTTCAAATAATTCTTAGGGGCTATAGCTTCAGCGATCTCAGCTCTATTTTCAGCTGGGCTTGCGTATTGAGTTGCGTCTATAAGTGCCTTCAACAAATTGCCGTAGGTATTTGGCATTGTCTCTGCAAACTCGGCACTACACGCGAAGGCGCAACATGGGTGACCGTCCCAGATGTCTTTGGTCAGTTTATGAATAAAGCCTACTTTTTCCCATACCGCACGTTGATTGAATGGGTCAGGGGATAGATAGCCATCCAGGTTTCCAGCACGAAGGTTTGCAACCATTTCAGGAGGTGGCACCACGCGTATTTGAATATCAACATCCGGATCAAGTCCAAATTCTGCAACGTAATAACGCAGTAGAAAGTTATGCATCGAGTATTCAAACGGAACGCCAAACTTAAATCCTTTCCATTTGCTGGGATCATCGTTCTTGTCCAGATGATCTGTATGGAGAACGATGGCCTGACCGTTGATATTTTCAACCGCTGGCATCAAGTAAGGTTCTGCTACTGAACCGGCACCCATGGTGATCGCCAGCGGCATGGGTGTGAGCATGTGTGCTGCATCGTATTCTTTGTTTAATGACTTATCACGTGCAACGGCCCAACCGGCCGTTTTAATAACATCAACATCCAGCCCGTACTTCTCATAGAAACCTAATGGTTTTGCCATGATGATTGGGGTCGCGCATGTGATTGGAACGAAGCCGACTGACAACTTCGATTTTTCCGGCTTACCTAAGGATTCGGCTATGGCTGCTTTCGCTTGTTCCATAGGAAATACCGAGCCCAATGCAGCGGCCAGCGTTCCGCCTCCTAAAAGTTTTGCAAATGATCGTCGGCTAATGTCGTTATGTCCGAACACAGAGCGGACAACCGCGCTTTCCACCATGTGCGACAAAGCATCATCGGTACTGGAAAATTGCGGAGTTAAATGCGTGCTGGCTGATGTGGACTTAGATGAGTGGGCAGACCCACATGCGGAGCAGGAGCAATCCCGTCCGTGTCTTAAATCGATGTCGCCATCGTAGGGGTTGTCAAAGCTTTTAGAACTCATGGTTTCAGTCTCTCCTTAAAGGCAATATTGCGGTTTGCTGATAACTGTTATTCCATGGTTTGTGCCACTTTTTGAAATTCATAAAAAGATATATAAAACAGCAGGTTGCAGGCAATTTATGGCATTTTCATATTACGAAAACACGTAAATTACGAATTAAAGTAACCTGTTGTTATGAAATTTAGTAATATCGAACAATGGTCTATCAAACACCTGTTCATTCGATAAAAAGCCTCCGGAAAACCTGCACATGGCAGTGAAGCCGGAGAGCGATTCAAGTGCTTTGCTGGCCATTCGGCAATTCAAAGACGTTAGCGCTCTGGGAAAAGTGCTGAACCTTTGTTTTATGAATTCGGATGAGCCGTCCTATTTGCTCGATCCTTATCGTGGTTTGATACTGCGGGCTAATCCTGCAGCCGAGCGATTGTTTCGATTACCGGGCAATACCTTGGAAGGGCATTTCATTGATTTGCTCTACCCAACACATCGGGCAGAGTTGTATGTTTTTACTGAAGAGGCTTTGGAAGTAGGCTATGCGCGAACGCGAAAGCTCACTCTCTTAAGGCCCGATGGCAGTGCTATACCGTTGGAGCATATGGCGATAGCTGTCACTCAAGGTGATCAAACTACTGTGCTTGTTCGCCTACTGGATTTAGATGCGCTTAACCAGCGCGATGTCAGTGAAGCGGCGGAGTCTTATCTGCGGCGTGGCCTGTACGAGTGGTTGCGTGATGAGCAGTATTTTAGAGATATCGAAAGAGAGTATCGGTTGATACTCGGTGCTGCTGGCGAGGGGATTTACGGCGTCAGTTCTGATGGTCTAACAACTTTTCTAAATCCTGCTGCGGAAAAAATGCTGGGCTTTCGCGCCGATGAACTGGTGGGTAAAGATATGCATGAAATCATCCATCATCATCGGCATGACGGTTCTGTCTATCCAACTCACGAGTGCCCGATTTATAACGCGTTTAAAGAAGGCAAAATTAATTCTGTTGTCGATGAGGTCTTTTGGAAAAAAGACGGCACGGCTATTCCGGTTGAATACACATCAACGCCTATTCGCGATAGCGGTAACGTCATTGGCGCCGTTATCGTTTTCCGTGACACTACAGAGCGGCGAAGTAACGAAGAGAACTTACGCCAGGCGCTTATTGAGAACGCAGCTTTACGTGAGCGGCTGGAGATGGAGAACGCGTATCTGCAAGAGGAAATTAGAAACCGCGGTGAACATCACAACTTAATTGGAAATTCCGATTCACTCAATGCTTTACTTGCGCAGATTGAACTTGTCGGCCCCACTGATGCGAACGTGCTTATTACTGGTGAGAGTGGTACAGGCAAAGAGCTCATTGCACACGCAATACATCGAGCTTCAAACAGAGCAGATCGACCTCTCATACGTGTGAATTGTGCAGCTATACCTAGAGAGCTCTTTGAAAGTGAATTCTTTGGGCACGTCAAGGGTTCTTTCTCAGGCGCATTGCGCGACAGGGTCGGGCGTTTTGAACTCGCTGATGGAGGAACCTTGTTTCTGGATGAGGTAGGTGAGTTGGAAATCGGCTTACAAGCAAAGTTGCTTCGTGTGGTTCAAGAGGGAAAATTTGAGCGGGTGGGCGAGGAGCGAGCCAGAACCGTTGATGTAAGACTCATCGCAGCTACTAACCGAAACTTAAAAGCGGAAGTAGAGGCTGGCAATTTCCGCGAAGATCTATTCTTCCGGCTGAACGTATTCCCCATTGAGTGCACACCACTGAGGCAACGCCCCTCAGATATCCCCTTGTTAGCAGAGCATTCGTTGGAAACCACGTGCACCCGTTTGAATCTACCCAAACCTCGGTTAAGCCGGGCTAATGTGCAAACGCTTATGGATTACCCTTGGCCCGGTAACGTACGAGAATTGCAGAATGTTATGGAGCGGGCTGCCATAGTCGCCCGTAACGGAAAGTTGGACATACATTTGCCTTCATCCGGCAAAGAGAGTTCCTTAACCGCACCCGTTCATGATACTGCGCAGAGTTTAGATAAGATTTTTACGGCATCTGAAATGATTGATTTAGAGCGTCAAAATTTAAAACGTGCGTTGGCAGCTTGCGATGGAAAGGTGTCGGGCAAGGAGGGCGTTGCGCAACTATTGGGGATGAAGCCGACCACTGTCTATTCAAGAATAAAGAACTGGAATTTAGATACAGCCAAATAAGGGTACGGCACGTAGAGCAATAGGGACTGATCTATTGATCCTGTTCAATCACGCTATACTTTTCGTATTCAAACTGAGTTCATTCTCAACACTTTTTAGTCTCTTGTATGTTCCAGGCGTAATCTATGAGTAATCGTTCTCAAGCCACTCTGTTAGGTAATGGTGCCCTACGGGTCTTAGCCATTTGCATTGTTTTGTGGCTGACCTTTATTGCGCCGTTCGCTAGCATGCTTGCTTTACTTTTTGGTAAGCCATTCTATGCCTTGTGGTTTAACAGTCTGGTGTTACTGCCTGCACCTATTTTGCTCTTGATTGGGGTGTTTCGCTCCAAGAGTGCCACCTTTAGATGGTCGGTTTTTCAGTATCTAGGTGTCAGTGCTGTCTGCTTTTCCGCCTCACTGCTGGGTATCGTGCTGTCCCTTTTTATCCCGTTTACTCTTGCGGGTAAGGTTGCTCTCGTTGCCTGTTTCATTTTTTGCATATGGGGAATTTACTCAGCGCATCGTATCCATGTTGTGAATCTTTCTATCTCATCTAAAAAAATAAAGAATTCTTTACGGCTTGTGCAAATCAGTGATGTGCATGTGGGTTCGCGCCGGGCTGAGTACTTAGAAAAAGTGATGCGGCTGGTCAATGAGCAGAAACCCGACCTGTTGGTTATCACCGGCGATCTTGTTGATGAGAACGTAACGACAACAGATTTGGCTTCGTTATCCGGTCTTGATTATCCCGTGTTTTACAGCAGTGGAAATCATGAACGCTATGTTGACTACAGAAGTGTTTTAGATGCGATTAACGCTCAAGGTGTGACCATCTTGGGTGATAGTATGACTATTTGCCAAGGGTTACGCATCATCGGTATCGAGGACCGGCAACATCTGGCTGAAGCGGTGCAGGCCTTAGCTCGTGTTGACGTAAACGCCACTGACAGTACGCAGCCATTTTCTGTGCTGCTCTATCATCAGCCGGATTTATGGGACGCAGCTAAACAGCGTGGAATAGATTTAACGTTGTCAGGGCATACGCATAAAGGCCAAATTTGGCCGTTTGGCTTGCTAGTGAGGTTCCGCTATCGCTATGTCGCTGGATTGTTTAAAGAGGCTACCAGCCATTTATTCGTATCACAAGGTACCGGAACCTGGGGGCCGATCATGCGACTGGGAACGCGCTGCGAAATAACGGTTATTGAGCTGACGGCGTAAAGCTCATGTGTGTTGCCCTTTAAGTCTGTCAGGGTAGGGCATCTCAAATTTGAAGTACGTCTTAATTCGTTTAGTATTTGTCCCGCTTATGTCATTCAGACTGATCCATAACTCAAATTTTGAGTAAAACCTGTTGCACTGGCGTCCAATCCATTACGAGTACAATTGAAAGCTACGGTTATGAGTGTTGAAAACGAAAATCCAGAACTGAGCGACGCTGACCGTCGCAGAAAGCTTGTAATGCGGCAGCTCGACACTCTGATTACGAGTAATCCCCAGCTGTACTATGAGGCGACTGCTGCAGTTGCCCGAGCAGTACATCAAGACCTTCAGAATAACGAGAGCTTAACCGAAGACGAATCTAAAGCCCTAGCCGGACTATCCGCTCGGGATATTGAAATTATATTGGCTTATAAGTAGCAGCGTGCAGGGGTTGCAGCTCATTTATTGTTTTCCTTGTTCTTAGCCGCCATATCCAGCGCCCATAGTTTTTTATGAATCTGCCACGTGTTAAATATCAGACCAACACTGCATACAGCGCAGGTGGCTGGTAATAACCAAGTGAACTGATCTGTACCAAAAATCGCAATGTAGGCGTTAATCGCGATGATGACCAAGCGGGTTTCAGTTGGCCCTACACCGTAGTGATATATCTCGAACTCGTTGGTTGCGGCAAAGCTCAAAAAGCTATTGACCATAAATCCTCCAAGGATTACCACCAAGGCCATGTACCAAACCTCGAGCTCACGGGGCGCGAAGAGGTAGCCTGCAGCCACAAGACAGCACAAGAACAGGTAGTCGAGGAAATGGTCCATGTAGAAACCCCATTTGATAAGGCCTGTGTTTCGCCGTCTCCCTACTTCTCCGTCTGCCAGATCGGTTAAGTACTGAAGAGCAATCATCACCGAGATGCCCCATACCCAAGCGATGTTCGATGATGCGAGGTACCCGAAGAGTAGAACTCCAGCGCTCCACAATAGTGTGGTAAAAGTGAGGTGATAGGTTTCTATTGATAGCGGAATTTTGGGCACCAACCAGTTTTTTAAACGAAACTCCAGCGGGGTTAGAAGGGACTGACCTACCTTTTCATCGCCCGCGAAATTTGAATCTGTCATAACGTTAGTTTTCCAGCGAATTCTTAGGTTTGTATCTTAAAGGGGAGGGTGAGCACATGCCACCCTCCCGTACTACTAGAACATCACTGCTTCAATTGAACCAGCCCGTTCATAACTCCCTCAAGGCCCCCGTACACTGACAAGCTACCAACGTTCTCAGTAACTCTCTCAAGGGTCTCAAGTTCTTTCAACCT
>JBGCGD010000028.1:0-33711 GCA_045110515.1 Granulosicoccus sp.
CTCTGAAGCTTATGAGAAAGCCCGCGCTGCCGAACAAGCCAGACTGGCCGCAGCCGCTGAAGCGGAGGCAGAGACGGAAGCGCGATTAGCCGCGGAAGCTACGGAGAAAGCCCGCGCTGCCGACCAAGCCGGACTCGCCGCAGCGGCCACAGCCGAGGCAGCCGAGGACGCCCGATTAGCCGCCGAAGCTACCGGGCGAGCCCGCGCCGCCGAACATGCCAGACTCGCCGCAGCCGCTAAAGCGAAGGCAGACAAGGAAGCTCGCTTAGCCGCTGAAGCTACTGAGAAAGCCCGCGCTGCCGAACAAGCCAGACTCGCCGCCGCTGCCGCCGCTAAAGCGAAGGCCGACGAGGAAGCTCGATTAGCTGCTGAGAAAGCCCGCGCTGCCGAAATTGCACAAAAGGCCCAACAAAAAGAAGACGTTCAGGCTGCGATGAGCAATTTACCGTCCCTGCGCATTTTGTTCGACAGTGAAGGTAACTCTCTGACCGCAGCCAGCTACGACGTGCTGAAACAAGTTGCAGACGTACTGCTTGATTACCCTGACACAGAAGTCATAGTAGAAGGCTACACGGATGCAACAGGTGACCCTCAACGGAATATGGATTTAAGCTTGCGCAGAGCCACCACTGTACGCGATTATCTCATTCAGCAAGGCGTGTCTATTTACAACGTTCGAGCCATAGGATTGGGAGCAGCAAACCCCTTGGTCTCGAATGCAACGCCGGAAGGCCGGGCGATCAACCGACGAATCGAATTCACGTTTCGATAACTCAAATAACAACAAACATGAATCATATTTTGACTTTACTGTCGCTTTACTTTGAGCTCATCGTCTGCATTGTCGCAGCTAGCGTTCTGGGCCTTGCTATCGGCTGGATGATGAGCAAATCCACCGTGAAAAAGCGTATGAGTCATTCGGTTGAAACATGGGAACAGCGCTATAAAGCTCTAGAAGAAAGCTCAGCGGCAGATACGGAAAACCTCGAAGAACAGCTGCAGGAAATTGCCGGTGAACTTCGAACGCTGAAAGCCACCAACAGGGTGCTGACTGATTCCATAAAGAAACACGATGCAACCATCCAAACTGCACGGGCGGAAGCTATCGAGCTAAATCGACAACATGCTGAGATGCAAGAACGCCTACAGCGCGTTATCCAACAAAAGGAAAAAGAAATGGCCGGCTTGAAAGGCCTTACTTCGACCCCGGCAGATTTACCACCCGTCAGCGGCTCAACTTATACGGCATTGGCCGGAGCGGCTGTCGCCTCCGATTCACTGGCTGGCGTTTTTAGTGATGACTCTGACGACACACTAGAAGCCACGCTTCCAGAAAATATGGTTGGTGCATTCGATTCAGATGGCTTGACCAACCCACTCGCTGATATCGATTTGAACACGGCAGATACCATTGCAATTGCACCTGCTGATGTATTTGATGCAACCGTTCAGATGTCCGCCGAGGAGTTTTTGCATCAGAGTAAAAAAAACGTTAATAAAGACGACTCAGACTTTGATGACTTCATCGAGGAGACAGCTAATATAACCGGCTTGTTTATGGATGAAATGGAAGAATCAACCGTTGCGCTCGATGAGGAATCCTTAGACTTCGCCAAACGACCTTATTCCATCAGCAACGCCGATTAATATTCAGGGTTTAGCCTGATGAGCAACACTCTGGTATACGTGCACGACCCCATGTGCAGCTGGTGCTGGGGATTCAAGGCCACGATGGACTCCCTAGAACTATCGCTTCCTGAAGAGATTGTTGTTCAGCGAATACTGGGTGGACTGGCACCCGACAGCGATGAGCCCATGCCAGTCTCAATGCAAACTATGCTGCAGCAAACGTGGCAACAAATTGGCTCGGTTGTTCCAGGGACACAATTTAATATGGACTTCTGGACAATGAACAAGCCACGAAGATCCACATGGCCGTCTTGCCGGGCAGTTATTGCGGCTAAAGCGCAAAACTCAGCTTTCGAAAAACCGATGATTCGCGCTATACAAGAGGCCTACTACCTCAATGCAAAGAATCCCTCAGATGTAGACGTACTCACAGCACTGGCTGAAACGGTCGGTTGCGATCCAGACCTGTTTTGCCAAGACATCAATAGTGAGGCCACCCACAATGAGCTGCAAAAAGAAATTCAGTTTGCGCGACAGCTTGGTGTACAAGGATTTCCCAGCTTGGTCTTTATTAATTCAAAAAACCAAGCCTACGGCATTCGCGTTGACTACAACAATGCCAACACTATTCTTGAACAGATCGAAAATACAAACCTCGCTTGAGTCACAGACTCGCACTTGAACAAGTAACCCCATCACAACCCGGTAATACGCGAACATTGAATTTGTAATAGCTGCCGTTAACGCCCCCGTACTTGAGATTGAACGTGGGTATGGCCAAGATCACAAAAATTTTGTTCCTTACGGGTCTCGTATCTGCGCTTAGCGCCTGTGGTGGTGGCGCTGGAAACGTTGAGAGCGATAGTAATCCGACACCTTCCGCAAGCCCAACTATCGCAGCAGCCCTAGCAGTAGCAGCACTTCCACCTTCGGAAGTCGCAAACGTTGCTGACGATGGCCCCCTGAACGCTGAAGATGCTTACCGACTGGTTGAACAGACAACCTTCGGCCCGACAATGTCGGACATTGAATACGCAAGCCGCCTAGGCCCAAACGCCTGGATTGATCAGCAGATGCTCCAAAGCCCCACACTGTTGAGCGACACCTTGCGACAGCTTGATACCTCACGCTGGAACGAATACGTCAACGCATGGTGGAGACAGGTCATCCAATCAGACGACCAGCTACGTCAACGCGTAGCGTTCGCCTTGAGCGAAATTTTAGTGGTTTCAGCACATGATGGCTTAAGTTCAGAACAATTCGGTATGAGCGGCTACTACGACATATTGATCCGCAACGCCTTTGGCAATTATCGGCAGTTACTTGAAGAAATCACCCTTAACCCTGTCATGGGTGAATACCTGAGCATGAAGGGGAACAGAAAACCCGAGGTTTCTGAAAATATTCAGCCTGATGAAAACTATGCTCGTGAGCTACTGCAATTATTTAGTATCGGGCAAGTGCTGCTCAATGATGACGGCAGCGCCCAGCTCGACGACGGCGGAGTGCCTCTACCCTCATACAATCAAACCACCATTGAGAACTTCGCTCGCGTGTTCACAGGATGGCACTTTGCCAACGCTGAAGATTTTCGCTGGCCACAAAATAAAGATTATTTGTCCCCGATGACTGCGTGGCAGGATTACCACGACACTGAAGCGAAGACGCTTCTACTGGGCGTTGAAACTCCTGCAGGGCAAACAGCCGAGGAAGACTTAGCCGCAGCGTTGGATAACGTATTCAACCACCCGAATGTAGGCCCGTTCATCTCCAAACAATTGATACAAAGATTGGTTACCAGCAACCCGTCACCAGAATACGTGCGCGATGTTACCGCTGTATTCAACAGCAATATCGACGGTGTAAGGGGATCTCTTGGCAGCGTTGTCAAAGCCATACTCATGCACAAAGAGGCGCGTTCGGGGCATATCGACGCACCCGAAACATTTGGAAAAATACGCGAACCGCTGCTTCGCCTAAGCCATGTATGGCGAGCCTTTGAACCTTCAAGCATTCACTATGACTTCAACTATAGCTGGGTAGAAAATGAGCTGTCGCAATCACCATTGAATTCACCGTCTGTGTTCAATTTTTTTCGTCCTGACTTCAGTCAACCGGGGGAAATCAGCAGCCGTGGCCTCAACTCGCCAGAATTTCAGATTATGGACGAATCGAGCATCATTACTATTACCAGCCGATTGCTTGCCAGTACGATCTGGTCGCACAACTACAAAAGCGATATTGAACCCAGTCGCTTAACCATCGACATCAGTGATGAAATGAACATGATGAGCAATTCGGATGAACTACTTGACCACTTAAACCTTTTGCTTATCGGTGGACGCATGAGTAGCGAGCTTAGAGACGAAGTATCGAGCTTAATGTCAGCCCGCGACTATGACGGTTCAGAATCGCAACGTGTTGTAGAGGCAATATATTTAATCGCTTCATCACCCGAGGCAGCATTACAGTTTTAAGAAACTTGCTGTTAACTCAGCAAGAATTTCAAATACACAGCAAGAAACAAGCTTGGCAGTAATATTTTTCACGCCAAAACAATAATAAAAACTGACCACTTGAGTCAGCTTGAAAATAGATAACGAGCTTACGCATGAATAGTTATACCCGTCGCCGGTTCCTAAAACTGGGATCACAGACCCTAGCCGGTGCAGGACTTGCACTAGGCGTTGACCCTGCATTCACGCTCGCGAAAGCGGCTGACCTCCAGCTCAACGACACCGGTGACTACAAAGCATTGGTTTGCGTATATCTGGACGGCGGGTGCGACGGATTCAGCCTGATGGTGCCGACAGGCTCGTATGAGCATGAGGAATTCAGCGCGTCGCGAGGCAGTCTAGCAATCCCATTCAATCAATTAATTAGTTTGCAAGGTGGCGCAGCGCCTCTGGGTTTACACCCGAACGCGGCCTCACTTCAGCCGCTGTATGATGAAGGTCGGCTGGCTATGATTGCAAACGTCGGAACACTGATTGAGCCGACAACACGCGAACAGTACGAGAACAATGCGGTAAGCCTACCGTCTCAACTGTTCTCTCATAGCGATCAAGCCATTCAATGGCAACAACTTCAGGGACGCGGCAGAGCTGAAGAAGGTTGGGGAGCTAAGGCCGCAGATTATTTGTCCGGTTTTCAAGAGCGCGACTACCTGACATCGATCTCTTTGGCAGGCTCAAACTTCTGGCAATCGGGGCATGGGCAAAGACCATTTTCACTGACAGATTCAGGAGTTCGCTCTTACCAGGGAATGGACGCAGATAACGGTTGGCAACAACCACGCCGTGAAGCCTTTGAGCGGGTTCTCGATTTACCCAGACGCCATATCTTCTCCAAAGCCTATGCAGATTTACAAAAACGCGCGATATCTGTCACCTCCGAACTAGGTCAGGTATTGGACAGCAATGCAGGGCTGTTCACAGATGTACCGCTAGGCAATGATCTCGCCAGCACACTCAACATGGTCGCTCAGTTAATTGCAGCCCAAGAACAACTAGGATTACGCAGGCAGATTTACTACGTGCGTATGGGCGGCTTTGACGTTCATGACAATCAAAGTCTCGAGCTACCTGAGCTATTCCAAGAGCTCTCGGAAGCCTTGTCATTTTTCCAAGGCAAAATGGATGAACTGGGTAAGAGTGATAACGTTACAACGTTTACTGCTTCAGATTTCGGTCGATCACTTCTGTCGAACGGTGATGGCACCGACCATGGTTGGGGCAACCACTTAATGGCGATGGGTGGCGCAGTAAACGGCGGGGAAATTTATGGAACCTTACCCAGCCTTGACGCTCATGGTCCTGACTCTGTTAATCGAGGCAGAATTCTACCCACCACATCTGCCACTCAGTATGCCGCCAGCCTGCTTCGATGGCTTGGGTTAGATGAAAATGAGTTAGACATTGTCCTACCCAACCTGGGTAATTTCTCAACACGCGACCTCGGTATTTTGTCTTAACCCTTAGACTGACGTCACCGAGCATCCCGTGGCGCAAAATATGTTGTGCGAGCGGTAGCTGGCGCTCGAGTTCACTCCGTGCGTCAGCCTGCCTCGTCTGTAATGCACATTATTACGTTCCAGACTTAATACAGGTTTTATCTCTCGAAAGCTTTAACCCTTGATGGCAAGCAGGTACCCTAAGATCTCTATTGTTCGGGTACCCAATATCGTGAAAGCACTCGTTTATACCGGCACTCAAAGCCTCGACTTCAGAGATGAGCCGGAGCCTCAACTTGTTCCAGGCGACTCCCTCGTTAAAATCGAAGCCTCTGGAATATGCGGCTCCGACATGCATGCCTGGCACGGACACGATGCCCGACGGGTTCCCCCGATGATTCTTGGCCACGAATTGGCCGGTACCGTTGTCGGCGGTTCTCGCGAGGGCGAAAGAGTGGCTATCAATCCACTCATCAGTTGTGGCGTGTGCAGGGATTGCAGAGCTGCCGCACCTAACCTTTGTGCCCATCGTGATCTTGTTGGTCTAGGACGCGCAGGTGGCTATGCACAATACGTTGCGGTCCCCACGATAAACCTGTTCAGCATTCCCGACTCACTGACAGCCATCCATGCCAGCCTAATGGAGCCTACAGCGGTCTCCCTGCACGCCGTTCATTTGGCTGAGCGCGTCCTCAGCCGGCCGATATCAGAATGCCGCACTCTAGTCATTGGAGGCGGCGCAATCGGTGCTCTGGCTGCGCTCATCCTACAAGGCAAAGGTGTGCGGGAGATTGCAGTCGCTGAAACCAGTAGCTTTAGACGTGAGAGTCTAAAAAATATGTGCAACGCCATGGTCTATGACCCGCTCTCCGACGATGTTCCGCCCGACAATCACTTTGAGTTGGTGATTGATGCCGTGGGAAGTGGCGCAACGAGAGCAGCTTCCAGTCGCCTGGTGAGAACCGGCGGAATTATTTCGCATATAGGGCTGCAAGACAATAATGAGGGTTTGGACACCCGCAGAATCACGCTGCAAGAAATCACTTTTATTGGCAACTACACGTACAACCAGACTGATTTGCAAGCCTCGCTAGACCTACTCGCCGATGGGGGGCTGGGAGATCTCAAATGGATTGAAACACGCCCGCTAGACGATGGTGCTAACGCATTTGAGGACATCCACCATGCACGCACCCCATCGCCAAAAATAGTGTTGTTACCTCACTGATCAAACTGCATCCAGCAATTGTTCTATAAGTAGTAACACGATTAATCAGTAAAAAACATTCTTCATGCTTTCGGACACTGCTAGAAAACCCGCCCGAGGCGGACTCAGTTATCTGTGCCAATCGTTCGTACTGGGCGCCATGTTGGCCCCTTTGTGGTTTTCCAACGACGTATTGGCCCTGGAATTCTATTGCGAGTCCCCAGATGAGGCCCGCTATTTGCGGGCAGAAATACCCGGTTCCGAGCGACTCTGCGAGGTCACGGTAAATTACGAGAATACCGGCGAGCGCCGGGTCCTCTGGTACGCAGAGCACGACACCCTGTTTTGTTCTGCAAAAATATACGCGCTTAAGGACAAATACGAAAACCAGTGGAATTTTACTTGCGAACAATGGCCTGATTTGGACGGCATCGACCAGCTATCCCCGTCTAACCGGCAAATTCTCGATACACAGCTTCGCGCCGTGATCGAAAAAGGTAAAAGTGCCAATCCCGGTTTCAAAGTAAATTCTGTCAAAGCGGTCGCCAGCACCCTGCTCGACAAGCAACCAGGCACACTCGCAATTCAGTTCTTGCTTTCAAGCGGTGATTTAACTCAAGTAATTGTCGACGATGGTTCTTCCTGGGAACTGGTTTCCACTGTTAAGGACTTAGCGTCCCATGTGTCAGCTGACATCCCCGTAACCACAGCGTTTATCAGTTCGGTCAGCGATAGCGGCGCTTTAGAGATTCAGACAACCCTCCAATCTGAAGCCGCTCAGAATTGTTTTGGCAACCAGGTGATCGCTGCATCTGCGCAAAACAGCGTTAACCCTCAAACTTCACATGAATACATCTGTGATGCGTCAATACTCGCCGAGAACGACGTACAGTAGCTGCATCGTGGCTGTAATTAAGCGCTAAACCTCTAGCACAGCTGTGTGCCGTTAGGCACCGGCTCTGTCGGCGTCATAAGGACGATAGCTCCGTCCTCTCTTGGCATACCCGTAACCAAACATTCAGACATAAACGGGCCAATTTGTTTTTTCGGGAAATTCACCACAGCCATGACCTGCATACCCATGAGATCTTCTTGGGTGTAAAGCTGTGTGATCTGCGCGCTCGAACGACGCGTGCCTATTTCACTACCGAAATCGATCGTTAGTTTCCAAGCCGGGTTTCTCGCCTCAGGAAATTCCTGAACATCGACAATAGTGCCTGCACACAGTTGCACCTTGGCAAAATCATCCCACTGAATTTGATCCATCGTTCTACTTGTTGTCCTGAGGATGAGTGAGCAAAAAACTGCGTCACACTAACGCTGTTAACCCGATCAAGAATTCTAACATCTTGCGCGAAATGTCTTATTTCGTGAGCCTGATGATGATTTCTAGCTCTAAAAAAATACAACTGGGCCGACACCATTATTAGCACGGCGCACATTAGTTCGTTTTGACGAACCCGCGCCTTTTGCGCCTAGACCCGTTGTCCATAACAAGAATAATAACAGAGACAAATAGCCATGAAACCACTGCGCCTGGTCCTAACGTCTGCCCTATTGTCCGCCGCCATGCTCACGGGATGCGCAACCGATGATCCAAACCGACGGGCCAAAGCAGGTGCAGCAATTGGTGCTGTCATTGGGGGACTAGCAGGCAACCAGTCAAGTAGTAACAACGGCAAATATGTCGGCGCATTCGTGGGCGCGCTAACGGGAGCTGCAGTTGGCAATTACATGGACAAGCAACAAAGTAAGCTTGAAGCAAAGCTGGCTGCTGAACGACGCAACAATCAGGTAGCCATTACGAGAATTGATGCTGAAACACTGAAGCTGGATGTTCGAAGTGAAGCTTCCTTCGATATAAACAGCGACTCAATTAAGGATAATTTCCGAACAAGCCTGGACACAATGGCAGAGATCATAGGCGAGTACGATCAGACCGCTGTACATATCATCGGTCATACCGATAGCACTGGCACGCAAAGCTATAACCAGCAACTATCAGAAAAAAGAGCGACTTCAGTGACACGTTATTTAAGCCGAAACGGGGTCACTCGTACACGCATGAGGTTTTCGGGTCGCGGTGAAAATCAACCCTTAGACACCAACGCTACGAGTTCGGGTCGAAGTCGTAACCGACGTGTTGAAATCTACTTGAAGACTATCGTCAAAGATCGGGAAAACGAAGCGTTTCGAGCCCCCATCTAGCGTGTGTTGAGTTGGCCTTGAACCGACGTTGATTAAATGGCTAGCTGACAAGGCCTAACCATTTAAGGGCCACATCCATAAAATGGTAGGCACACTGACTGCCGTAATTAGTATTTCCAGTGGAAGGCCCATCCGCCAATAGTCGCTGAATTTATAACCACCCGGCCCCATGACCAATGTGTTGCACTGATGCCCGATAGGCGTCAGGAATGCGCAAGATGCACCAACCGCAACCGCCATAAGGAATGGATCAGCACTAACCTCAAGGGCGTTTGCCATAGCGATGCCCAGTGGAGCCATCACCAAAGCAGTGGCCGCATTGTTGATCACATCACTCAGGAGCATGGTCACAACCAATAGCAAGGTGATGATGATAGGAATAGACAAACCTTCCGTTACTCTTATGAGGTTGTCAGCAACCAGTTGAGTCGTTCCCGTCGTTGTCAGCGCATTACCTACAGGAATCATGGCAGCCAGTAACACGATGACCGGCCAGTCGATATCATCGTATATTTCACGCGTCGATAGAATACCGGTGAAAACATAGGCACCCACTGCGCAGACAAAGGCCACGGGTAAGCTCACCACTCCCGCGATCCCTAAACCAATGGCTACAGCGAAAATGCCGCTCGCCAAAGCAATTTTCCGAGTTCTATTGAGGTTGATAGCGCGACGCATTAACGGCCACAAACCTAAAGAACCGAACTGTCGATCGACTAACTCTGTGTCTGCGTGAAGTAACAATACATCACCGGCACGGAACACTTGCTGACGTAATCGCTCGGTGACCGGTCGGCCGTGTCTTGCCAACCCCACCAGCGCCATTGTTCGGCCGGTCTGACGTCGAATGAATTCGACGCCTCTACCTATTAATGGCGAATCATTACGTACAACTCCTTCCGCCATAACTTCGTTATCAGCGGATGGTTGCACAAACGTTGGCGATGCCGTACTTAACAGTTCAAGCCCGTGCTTATCGAGGAAAGATTTTAAATCGTCCGGATTGGCACGAACGATCATCACATCCGCTTCGGCAATCTTGTAGCTAGCATGAACTGAGCGTGCAAATCTGCGCTTACCGGCCACACCGATAACCTCAACAGTCCCTTCATCCAGCCCATCAATCTCACCCAGACTCGACCCCACCAGAGAGCATTCAGCGGGCACCCGCGCTTCGGTTAGGTACACGCCCGCAGATAGCTTTGACGCATCGTCTTGGTATTCGAGACGTGCTCTGGGAATCAATCGCCAGCCAACAAGGGTAATGAACGCAAAACCGATAATAGCGATAGGCAACCCGACCGGGGCGAAGTCGAACATACCGAAGGGTTCACCGGATTCCTGAGCACGGATGCTGGCGACAATAATATTGGGTGGTGTACCGATCAGAGTCATCATGCCACCTAATAAACTGCCGAAAGCTAACGGCATGAGTATGAGCCCGGGCGAACGCTTGCGCTCGTGCGCGGTGGACAAGGCAATGGGTAACAATAACGCCAGCGCGCCTACGTTATTCATAAATGCCGAGGCCACCGTGACAACCGCCGTCAGCGCGGCGATATGAAGGATCGGCGTTTCAGTTAGGTGGCTGATTCGACTCGCCACCTCATCGACCACCCCGGCGTTTCGCAATGCAGAGCTAATAATGAGTACGGCCGCAACAGTTATGACCGCCGGATGGCCAAAGCCTTCAAACGCCTCGCCCGGCTCTACAAGGCCTGCAACCACGGTACTCATCAGCGCAAACATTGCAACCAAATCGTATCGCCACCGCCCCCAAACAAACGCCAGCAGGGTTAACAGCAAGATACCGCTTATTAATAATTGAGAGTTGCTCATGGGGCTAGAGTATCAAGTCTTGAAAAAAGGATTGCATGCCTTTTGCATCATTCACGTTTCGATACATTTTATTGACCGATAATATCGTCAAAAGCACCCCTGGCATCTTCATGACTAAAGCTCCTTCACAGACGCATACAGTAGATCTCGATCTAGGCGAACCTGCGCCTAGTAAGGTCCAAGATGCCCATCTATTGGGGCTGCCAGGAACCATGCTTACTGTCGATATTAGTCAAACCGGGAAACAATTCGGGCATTTAGTCGTACCAGTTAGTGAATCTCCTTTAAGAGACGGGCACATCAGACTACCGGTTTGTGTTGTCCGCGGGAAAACCAGTGGCCCGACGGTTACATTGATAGCTGGCGTTCACGGGGACGAGTTTGAAGGTCCACTTACCTTACAAAAATTGTCCCGGGAATTGAACGCTGACGCCGTATCGGGTTGCGTTATTCTGGTTCCGAGTATCAATCTTATGGCTCTGGAGTCCGCATCTCGTAACTCGCCGCACGATCAGCGAGATATGGATTTATGTTTTCCCGGAAAACCAAATGGGACGCTCAGTGAGCGCGTTGCTTTCGAGATATTCGAAAGGTTAATTCGCCCCGCCAATCTTGTTATTGATTTGCGTTCAGGTGGCTCAACCTTGAACTTCGCCCCACTCGCTGCCGTTCGTGCCGTCAACGGGTCTCGGGTTAAAAGCTCCAGTGCCCACACTCACGAACAAATTAGACAGAACAACAGTGAAGAGGCCATGTTTGCATTCGGCGCACCTAACTGCGTCCGATTACCCTTGAGCACACCGCTTAGCTGCCTACAGACGAGCGTCAATGATTTAGGGATACCCTATATCCAGAGCGAACTGGGCGGCGGTGGCGGCTGCAGTGCCGAGACACTCTCAATTGCCTACGTAGGCTGCAACAATGTGCTTAGACAACAAGGTGTTTTGCATGACGAGATTCAGTTGCGCTCTTCACGAATTCTTGAAGTTAGAGACAGCACATTCTACGTGCAGGCCACAACCTCGGGCATGCTTGAGTTTCATGGGCGCTTAGGGGCCAACATTTACCAAGGAGATGCGTTGGCCTCTTTGATCGATTTACATGATGCCGGTTCGCAACCGCACGTAATAATCACACCTAAAAACAGCGTGCTGCTCGCAATAAGGCACGCAGGTCCCGTGAAAACCGGCGATCTCATTGCCATTCTGGCAGAAGAAGTTCCTCAGTAGCCACCCTGAAAAAACAGTATCGGGTAATTTTCAGACGAAGTCGGTAGCATTAACCTGTCACGAACTGATGAAACCTTCTCTGTCCCAATGCTCAAGCGGATGCCGACTGTCTCGGCCATCATACCCACTTACAACCGACTGCCATCGCTGCGTATAGCCGTAGAATCGGTATTATCGCAACGCTATGCAGTGCACGAGCTCATTGTAGTTGATGACGGTTCCACTGATGGGACACACGAGTGGTGTGAACGCCAAGAGCGGATTACGCTGATAACTCAACACAACCAGGGCGTTTCACACGCAAGAAATCGCGCCATTGAGCAAGCAACCGGCGAATGGATAGGCTTGTTGGATTCCGATGATCGCTGGTACCCGGAAAAACTCGAGGAACAAGTCGCCGCAATAAACCAATCACCCCATTACAGACTTTGCCATTGCGACGAACACTGGATAAGAAACGGCAAACGCGTAAATCCGAAATTTAAGCATCGTAAGTATGGCGGAGACGTATTTGCTCATTGTCTGCCCTTGTGTGCCATTTCGCCCTCAGCAGCTCTGCTACATCATTCACTGTTAAACGAAGTCGGTCTGTTCGACGAAACCTTACCCGCCTGTGAAGACTACGACTTGTGGTTAAGAATCGCCGCGAGAGAAGAAGTCTTGTATGTCGACAAGGCCTTGCTTGAAAAAACTGGCGGACATGCAGATCAACTGTCTCAGCGTTACCCCGCAATGGACACTTTTCGCTTAAAAGCCTTAGCAAAATTACTACGTAACAACAATTTAAGCGCAGAGCAACGAACGCTAACAAACGATATGTTTTTTAAAAAATTGCGTATCTATTGCAACGGCGCAAAAAAACGCGGCAAACTAGACTCTATCGACTCTATGCTCGATGACTATCAAGACTTAGTGGACCGCAAAACGGTCTTAACTTTCCGCTAACAATACGAGTCGCATTTATTCATGCCTACTTTAGTATTTCGATTACGAAACGTGCCTGAAGACGAGGCTGACGATGTTCGCACGCTTATGGACGAAAGCGAATTGGACTGGTACGAGACATCAGCGGGTAATTGGGGTATTGCCATGCCCGCTATTTGGGTTACGAATGATGAAGATTCGCCAAAGGCACGAGACCTCATAAATAACTACCAGACAAATCGCCAAGCTGAACGGCGCAGCGACTACCTCAATGCCGTAAAAATCGGAACCGCCCCCAGCCTCTCTAAGCGCATTCGGGAACAGCCGGTTAAAACGGGCGGCATCGTTTTATTCTGTCTGTTTATTCTCTATGTGACCCTCAACCCTTTCTTGCGGCTCATCGGATACACGCAGTAAGGAATTTCAGTCATTCGGGCTAACAGGCGCTTCCAAGCGTGCGTTCTGTGATCCACGTCATACATGCGATTCAGGTAGGGAATACACTAATAAGAAAAGCCTTCTACCCTCATGAATCCGCCGTTTCCTACTACTGGAGCCTCTCGCTGTTGGCGAGTACAAAAGCCTCGGGCAACGACGGCCTATCGTTTGTTCAAGCGAACAACGGCCCTATTCTTGATCATCAACCTGAGCGGATGCCAAGCAGTCAGCTCAGAGACCATCACGCCGAATGTACACAGTATAAATCGGGTTCATAGTGCCCGCGCAAATACTCCGCTTAATAGCGAACAAACAGCCGTTCAGACATTCCGAGAAACAGCATTTGTTTATGGGGGAAGTTGGTCTGAAAATATTGACGAGATGTTTGTTAAAGCTCGTGAGCTGGTTGAACAAAAGCTTGAAACAAACCTTGAGCACGTAACGCTCAAAATCGTTGATAACAAACCTATCAATGAAGAAGTCAGCAGAGAGTCACATCGACTCATTCAAGCGCAGTTCGGTGACAACGAATTTGCCAGACACTTCTTGAGCAAAGTTATGGATGCACAGGTAGGCACCTATGCCGCTTTGTTTACATCAAAAACGAATTCCATCATGGTGAGTCAGGATATGCTCAGTAGCTTCGAGAACTCCCTTCCTGCCGACGAATCTATAAGAACGTCTGCGCTCATGACGCTGCTTATTCATGAACTTGTGCATGCCGCCGATGATCAACGATACAAAATTCACGAAAACCGTGCACTGAATTTTAGAGCCTCATTCGCACAGTCGGCAACGTTTGAAGGTCATGCTCAATGGATCACCCGAAAGATTTGTGAGCAACACAATTGTAGTGAAGGCTTAGATGCCTTGGACAACTTCATGTTCAACCGCAATGCGGAACCGGCTCTGCACTCGCAACCAATAGAAGCTATTAGCCACAACGTGCTTGAATATTCGTATGTTGAAGGTGAGCGTTTTATCGCAGCGCTGGCGGAACGGGAGAATGGCCAGCAGCTTATTGATGAATTACTCAGTGCCCCACCGCAAGATCCGATACAAATTCTTTCACCAGAGACCTTTCCCGACAAAGAACGAGAAATAAGGAATCAACGGCTAATCAGCGCCAGTCTGGATGTCGACCATGCTTGGGTGAAAGGCAGCTGGATAGGTGTAGAGACATCACCCTTAAAGGGTGTCAATCTCAGATCGGACCCTGAACAACGTGAAGCGGCGATAGACGGCTTTACCCGACTGATAAACAGCATGGTTTCTATGCAATTTTACGATCAAGACCGTCACAACTCTAAACCCATGGAAGTCACTGTTCTACAAACAGACACAGCGAGAACGGCTACCTTATTCGCTAGAACTCTGCATGACAACGCCTCGGTATCAGCAAGCCGTATCGATGACGAATCCGTGGTCGTTAAATCTGCGATTGCTGATAAAAATTCGGACATAAAGGCGCATATCTATCGCAGCGAGGTTAGCGACAGCGCACCCTACCGAACAACCATTGCGGTATCAGGGAACTACCTGGTTCAGATATCGGGGGAAACGATTAATTCCAGCACCCAGGATGACTACGCCGTTCGAGTACTGCTTAACCTTCAGCTAGGAAAGCTTAGGATATAAACCAGGTGGCGAGGACGCTTAGGCAAATGCACTGCCGTTAACAGAGAAACGAGCCTTCAAAAATTCCATTTGATCAGCCATAACTTCACGGTTGGACAAATAGAAGAACTCATGCCGATTAGGCGCAAAAGGTACTGCTAACAGATGCATATTGGCCTCTTCCGGTGTCAGGCTGCCTTTTCGATTGTTACATCGTCTGCAAGCAGTCACGCAATTGGTCCAAATGTCGCGACCACCCCTTGACGTGGGCATGACGTGATCTCTGGAGAGATCTTCAGTGGGGTGCTCCACTCCGCAATACAAGCACAGTTGCTGATCGCGAGCAAAGAGAAGTTCGTTGCTCAGTGTGGGTGCGAATGTATGGGTATCCACTCGCCCGCCGCAAGCGATGATACTGGGTAAGTTTAATTCAGAGCGGATACCAGATTTATTGTAGCCACCTCGAACCGTGCGGGTCGTATCACCGATACTCCACAAGACCTGGTCTTTTACCAGCAATGTGGCAGTTTCCTGCCAACTCAACCAGGCGATGGGTGTACCGGCCTTATTCAGGCGCAATACTTTGCTGTTCATCGTCAGTTACATTTTTTTGTTGCGTACTGTGTATACCACAACATTTGCAACAGGTTAAGTCCACTAGCCAGTTTTCACGCAGCGGCTGCACGGTTAATTGACAAATTTTAAAGGCTCAGACACTCAGCCATGACCCAGAAATCCACCAGATTGACGATGCCACAGGCGCGCGTATAGCCCCCCTTTTTCGATAAGTTGTGCATGCGTACCGACTTCTACGATATGCCCTTGATCTAGCACGACAAGCTTGTCTAACGCTGCGATGGTGGATAAACGATGCGCAACTGCCAGAACTGTTTTCCCTTCCATGAGTAGCGATAACTGTTGCTGTATCGCCGCCTCAACTTCTGAGTCCAATGCAGAAGTTGCCTCGTCAAGGATAAGAATGGGGGCGTTTTTTAAGATAACTCGCGCAATTGCAATGCGCTGACGTTGCCCCCCAGAGAGTTTCACACCACGTTCTCCAACATGGGCATCCAGACCACGACGACCTTGTGGGTCCGTCAGCTCAGGTATAAACGACATGGCTTCAGCAAGCTGCGCAGCTTTTAGTATGTCCTCATCAGTCGCCTCTGACTTTCCGTAGCGAATATTGTCGCGGATAGATCGATGTAACAAAGAAGTGTCTTGACTGACGACTGCAATGTTCGAACGTAGACTGTCTTGCGTGACGTTTCGGATATCCTGATCATCAATAGTTATTGAGCCTGTATCAACATCGTGAAAACGAATCAACAGATCAATCAGAGTTGATTTGCCAGCACCAGATTTTCCAACCAACCCCACTTTTTCACCAGGCTTAATGTCGACACTTAAATCGTGAACAACCTTTCCACCCTGACCTTGTTCATCGTATTGAAAACCAACCGCATTAAAGCAAATTCTACCCGCAGCGACGCTCAGCGGCTTTGCCTCCGGCTTGTCTTTTATCAGCAAGGGTTGCGAAAGTGTTTCAATGCCATTTTGCACTGTCCCGATATTTTCAAATAAGGAGGTAATCGTTCGAAGCACCCAGGTGGACATTTGATTCAAACGAATCACTAAACCATTAGCAACCGCAATCTCACCTACTGTGATCAGCTCAGCCATCCAAAGGCCGATTGATACCGCTGCTGTTCCTGCAATAAGCAGTGTATTCAATACGGTCAGCGTGACTGTCATTTGCAAAATCGCGCGCATCAAAACTCTAAAAGCACGCGTGTGTCGTAAGATACCATCGCCGGCAAAGTCTTCTTCAAGTGAATGATGGGCGAAGAGCTTTACCGATTGTATGTTGGTGTAGCTGTCGACAATTCGCCCCATTAATACCGAGTTTTCTTCTGATAGCTTTGCTGATTTACGGCGCACGGGCGGCACCATGAAAAGAACAACAGCGAAGTACGCTACCATCCAAATCAAAACTGGAATGAGCAACAGCGAGCTGATTTCTATAAAAAAGATCGCAGTGCCAAGCAGATAAATAACCAGCATCCAGGCACCGTCAATAATATTAAGCACAGACTCACGCACGGCATGTCCCGTCTGCATAATTTTCTGCGCGACACGGCCAGCAAAGTCATTTTGAAAAAACGTCATGCTCTGTCTGAGAACATAGCGATGATTTTGCCAGCGGGTAGCGTTGGCAAGCCCGGGAGCCACTGCCAGATTGATGATCGCCCTGGTTGCTAGCATAGACATAGGTCGTATCAGAACGACGACGACGGCCATCCAGATAAGCGCTGTTGAATGGCTGCTAAGAAATGATGCGCGATTGGCCTCGCTCATCCAATCTAAGATTCTGCCGAGGTAGATGTACACGTACAGCTCGCTAAGGGCTGCAATACCCGACAATACGAGTGTCGATAAAAGAACACCTTTGATAGGCGCCAAATAGAACCAAAAGAAAGGCAGTGTCTTTTCGGGAGGCTGGCAAGCAGGTGTAGGCCGCAGCGGATCAATCAAAGATTCAAAGAAGCGGTACACGATTGGGACTATCCGGTTAAGGGCTAACCAGCATAGCTAAAAACTTACCTTGCCGACGAGCTTATTGCCGGCAAGGTGTTTCACTTATAAGAGAGAGTGTCAGGAGCTCTGCGCCACACCTTTGTCTGAAGATAGGGCAGCTGCACGAGTGCGGTTTAAAAGCCTCATGGGAAGTCTAAATAGCTTGCCACTGAGTCGAAAAAGCTCCTGACTACGCAGTACTCGCGCCTCTTCCATGAGTCGATTGATTTGTTCATTCGTCGGTTTGATCGTTTCTTGCTTCATTTCGAGTGCCCTTGTCTAGTATGCTGGTGATGCAATTCATAGTATTGCACCTCAATTAGAGTACAATTGCACGAAACCACTAGTAATTGTGAATAATAAGCACATATAAATATGGACAAATACACCGAAATGCTGGTTTTCTCGAAGGCTGCCGATATGGGTAGCTTTTCTGCAGCCGCTCGAGAACTTGATTTAACCCCTTCTGCGGTGAGTAAATTGATTACTCGCCTAGAAGATCGACTTGGTGCGCGTTTGTTTCAACGCACGACCAGGAAACTCAGCATGACCGCTGAAGGTCACGCATTCAATGATCGCTGCGGCGCTATCCTGGACGAGATTAAGCAAGCTGAAGACGCTGTCATGGCGTTGCACGACAAAGTGACTGGCACTCTCAGGGTAACCACTGTATCGGCATTTGCCCGTTTGCAAATGATTAAGCTGATGCCTGAGTTTATGGCTATGTACCCAGAACTGCGCGTCGAGCTTGAGCTTAGTGAACGAGAAGTAGATCTGGTTGGGGAAAGCGTTGATGTCGCTCTCGTGCTCAGCGACGGCCTCACTGATGAATCGTTGGTTGCCCGTCGCTTAGCGGTCAATAAACGCGTTATCTGCGCAGCTCCAGACTATCTGGCAAAGCATGGAACTCCCACCTCACCCGAAGACTTACTGAACCATAACTGCCTGACTCACTCGGCTATTCAGCATTTTAACGATTGGGAATTTGCAGCAGAGTCTGGTGTCAGGGTGCAGCGTGTAAAGGGGAACTTTCATACTAACAGTGCCTCAGCACTGCACGAGGCGGTCAAAGCCGGAATCGGAATTGCACGATTGGCTACTTACGTTGTACAACCTTCGATCGAATCCGGTGTTGTGGTCCCCTTATTACAAGACCATGCCGTTGACTCATCCACTATCCAGCTGGTATATCCTCACAGACGCCATCTCAGCAACAAAGTGAGAGTCTTCACGGATTTCATGGTTGGAAAGTTTACGCCAAACCCGCCTTGGGAACGTCAATAGCAGTTACAAAAACAGCCGCTTATAGCGGCTGTTTTTGCTTTGGACCTTGAGAAAGTTAACAAAGGTTAGAGCGCTTGTTCACCCTCTTCACCTGTGCGAATACGGATAACTCGATCAACTGAGTCGACGAATATTTTTCCGTCGCCTATTTTGCCGGTATTAGCTGCTCTGATAATGCCTTCAATACAGCTATCCAGAATACTCTCGCTGACAACAACTTCGAGCTTCATTTTCGGAATAAAGTCGATGACGTACTCCGCACCGCGATAAAGCTCCGTATGGCCTTTCTGCCGCCCGAATCCTTTTACTTCAGTGACGGTGATACCTGCTACACCTGCTGCTGCCAATTCTTCACGCACAGCATCGAGCTTGAAGGGTTTAATGATTGCAGTAATTCTTTTCATTGATGACGCCTGCTGTTAACGAGATGTAGATGAGATCTTGTGAATACTCAGGTCGGCTCCGTTGAATTCTTCCTCTTCGGTGAGCCTGATTCCGACGGTAGCTTTCAGTACACCGTATACAACAAACCCGCCAACTAGGGCAACGGCAATGCCCGCAGCTGTGCCGATGACCTGACTGAGCAAGCTTACACCGCCCAGACCACCTAACGCTTCAGAACCAAATATACCGGCTGCAATTCCGCCCCAAGCCCCGCATAGGCCGTGTAGCGGCCATACACCAAGCACATCATCGATTTTCCAGCGATTCTGCGCCAAAGTGAATGTAAGAACAAACAGAGCACCGGCGACTGCACCCACGATTAACGAGCCCATCGGGTGCATGATATCGGAGCCTGCACAGACAGCCACCAGGCCTGCGAGTGGACCGTTGTGCAAGAAACCCGGATCAGCACGCCCGACAAACAGAGCCGCGATTGCCCCACCCGCCATTGCCATTAAGGAGTTCATGGCAACCAGACCACTGATGCCTTCCACACTTTGGGCCGACATGACGTTAAAACCGAACCAACCAACCGTTAGAATCCACGCACCTAGTGCGAGGAAAGGAATGCTGCTAGGGGCAAAATTCCCGCTTGCTCCTCCGTTACGGTTGTATCGCCCCTGACGAGCACCTAGAAGGACGACAGCACCGAGCGCTATCCACCCACCCATTGCATGGACCACAATGGAGCCTGCGAAGTCATGAAAGGCATATCCGGTTAACGACTCTAACCAACTTTGGAATCCGAAATTTCCATTCCACACAACGCCTTCAAAAAACGGATAGAGAAAAGCCACGATGACAATAGAGGCAACTATCTGAGGGTAAAAGCGAGCGCGTTCAGCAATACCGCCTGAAATAATAGCCGGGATAGCTGCTGCGAATGTTAGGAGGAAAAAGAACTTAACGAGCTCATACCCATTGTTAATGGATAACTCAGACGCTGACGCAAAGAAATCGATTCCGTACGCTAAGGGGTATCCGATGAAAAAGTACGCAACGGTGCAAACCGCAAAATCAGAGAAGATTTTAACTAAGGCATTAACCTGGTTTTTCTCTCGCACCGTTCCAACTTCTAGAAATGCAAAACCAGAGTGCATAAAAAGCACCAAGATGGCGCCCAAGAGAACAAATAGAACGTCGCTACCTGCTTGTAATGACTCCACGACTAGCTTACCCCTGAAAAAAGACTCGAGGATCATACCAATGAGATACGTTTAATGCACGTATTACAGGCATTTACACAAATCAAATCAATGATGCCGGAGAAATTCTTACACGTTAAATTGGTGTCGAAGCGTGCATGAATCGACTGGCAGTTGATGAGAGAAATCGACTCATTATGGTGCACCGCCCATATCAAACTATTCTTAATGAATCTTATCTGATGGAATTCAGAGGTTCGAAATTGCCAGTCTTTAGCAGCGCTTCATTATGGTGCCTAGCGCACCATATGGGTTCATCCGGCACTTAGTCATCCATAACGAAACCTAAATTAGGCACCCGATGTCACTTAACTTCGCGAAGCGGCTTAGATGCATCAACTATCTGGGTCGAGAAGAAGTATGAGTGCTAAATCGTGCGGCAGAACGCACTTTACAGCTAACGACACAACACATTGGCGGCCCGAAGGAGCATGCTCACAATCGGACCATCGTACTAACGATTGTAAGCTTTCAAGTATCTCGATTGAAGAGAGTCGCTCACATTACGCGATGCGGGACCAGTACTTATCCATAACTGTTCTAATTCCTTTAACACTCGCTTCGCATCATTTACGGATGCTGACGTCATGCCCTCTTGCAGATTCTGCAACTGATACTGCATGCGCCTTGCTTTGTCTTCAGACGGGGTGTCAATTCCAGCGGCTATCTCCATTCGTATCAAGAGGTCGCGCCTTGCTGATTCATTGGTCGCGTAATCTGGTTTGCTACCCTTTTCAAGATGAGCCAGAGCAGCATCACGGCGTTTTACTAGCGCTTGCTGAACTTCAGTAGCCACGCGAGTCTCACTTGCATCCCATGCATGTTTTACATCGTCTACCAGCGTATCGGTGGCTGTATCGGATTGTTCAACTGCAAGCTCAAGTTGTTCGCACAAACCAACCAACCGGTTGCGTTCCTCATAAGCGGCTTCAACGCGACGCTTGTTAGCATTGTCCTGCACTCGTCCACAAGCATCAATAGCCTGCCGGAAATCACGCAGCAAAAACTTTTTATCGCGCTCTGGAAATTCTGCAAGCGCTTGAAATTCAGCAGATAGTGTTTGAACTTCTGCCTCATCAAGACTGTTGGCTTTCGATAGCTGTTTTAAGCGCTTAATTATGTCTTTAGCCCGAAACACATGCTGTAGACCGGCTCTTTGTTTTTCACGCTCTACCTTGTGTTGATGTTTGAAGATAGTACCCAGATGACCATTAAAGATCTCCCATAGAGCCTGGTCTTCCTTACGACGCATGATGCCGACAAGCTTCCATGCACTTAAAAGACTTTTAGCCTGATTGGCTGAATGTTGGGTAATTTCTTCCTCTGCAAGCACAGTCACCTTATCGACCAACGCTTGCTTGGCGGCAACATTCGCATCGTATTGCACAGCCAGTGCATCTTCAAGTGGCTTCAATGCTGCCGAGAAACGCTTTTCCAATCCCTTATCGGGTTTTCTGTCAGGTACGCGATTTTTTGACCAGTCCCGTTTCGCATTATTGACCAGCCGAACCGTCGCTTTCCAATCCGGATCGTTTTCTAGCGTTGCATGTTTTGCTTCCAACGTCTCGCACAGTTTGGCTTTTGCGTCGAGCTTGGCTTGGCGATCCTGCTGTTTTTGTTCAAACCAAACTTTGCACGGCTCATAGGCCGTGTCGCCAGCAGTCTTAAAGCGCGACCACAAATCGTTTGACGCTCGACTGACGCCCAATGCCTTCCATGAATTCTGCAGCTCTCTGACCTCTTTGGCCAATGCTTCAGGTGCCAGCTCTTTAGATGGCAAAGCCTCCATGGCATCGCACAAAGCTTCCAGTTTTGGACGTGCAGCGAAATCCTGCCAATCAGCCATTTCGGCAAGCTGTGTTTCGGCCCGTGTCAATTTGTCATCAAGCCCTGATCGCTCACCGGGTTCCATTGCAGCCACTTTTTTCTGTAATCGGCGCAACATGCTATTCGCTGGACCCCACTTACCTTCTTTCACGATCCCGGATAGAGCTGCAAACTGACGATGAGTAGCTTTGACACGATCTGCCGATTCCTGACGTGCTTTGCCAATACGATCGTTCATGGCTGATAAGTGCTCACCAAGCTCGCGAACATAAACATGCTCGGAAACGTCAATCCCTGGCAGCAAGCTATTCGTATCAACCAGTGCACTGACGCGTTTAATTCGGGACTGCAGTGCTGCTGGACGGGCTTTGCTCAACTCGTACGGCGGATCAAACAAAACGGACACCGAAGCGCCATATGCCAGCACTTGAGACACATGTTTTGATGCGGATTGTTCTGCATCAGCGGCCACTTGCGTTTGTAACGATTCGAGCTTTTTCGGCAATTCGGAAATACCACAGGCTTTCAAAGCATCCAGAACCGGTATCAGAGCCGGATCTTCGACTTTAACAACAGCTGAGGCATTATTATCAGCCTCCAAAGCGGTGCCGCCATCTTCAGGGGTTACCGATGAGTTGGAATCTGCCGCCTCTGCAGGTGCCGCATTAGCCACCTGTGCGGCCGAGAACTCATCTAAGCGCAACTGTGCTTTTTCAACCGCCTTTTCGAACTCTTTGTTTGATTCTTCAGTATCTTGTTCTTCAAAGCTTGCCCAGCGCTCCTTGGCCGCCTGCAAACGCCCACCATGCTGAGGTGTCCACACACCGTCATTTAGACTCTGTACATTCTTTAATGTGGTACTGACGGCGTGTTTTTTCGCAATCAAAGCCGCTTCAGCTGCAGCCTCGGCATCGATCCGTTGTTGCAATTGCTTCGCAACCACCTTGTCTTTTGATCGGACCGCACTCAACGCACTGCGCAAGGAATCGTGCTGCGAAAGCCTGAGAGCTGCCGCTAAGCGCGTATCGTGAAACCGGGTTTGCTGAACGATGAGCAATAGTGAAGGTTCATCTTCGATAGCTTTGAGCGCCAATTCGCGATGCCTAACATCTGGTGCTTGCGCCGCCATCGGTATAGATAATCGGCCAGCGTGGGTACTTAGAAGCACCCGCACAGACACATCACTAACAGAACCTTCGTTGATTTTAGTGACAAGTCGAGTTTCAGCGGCCTGAGCAATCGGATCAGGCTCGGTAATCTGGGTGCCGAGCAATTCGCGCAACACATTCAGCTCGTCTAGTTTCCCGATAGCAGCCACTCTGACGGCTTCATCCTCATCATTCTTTGCCAGACCCGCCAATATTTCTTGGGCTTCGTCTGAGCTGGCATCCAACTCATTAACCGAGCTAAGTCGAACCTGAGGGTCTTTATGCTGATGTGCAGCTGACTTTAAAAAATTTTTCACACTAAATACACGTAGGAGCTGGCGGGTCGAACAGGAGGTTGGAGTATAACAACTGCCTTGGATAATCACTCATTAAGTGAAAGCCAACGTTACTTTGAGACACAGTATTCAAAATAACGCGCCTAGGTACACTGCAATTTACCCTACAAACCGGCGAATCGTATAGAGATTTCAGATTCCGGCCGATAAAGGGCTGTCGAAGAATCCACTTTAGCAATGAATCAACCAGCCACAGCAGGGGTTACTCCCCTCGACACCTTTCCCAGCGCTTTACTTATCGATGCGATTAATCAACTCGAAAGCGTGCTCATCGGTAAAAGAGAGCAAATCGTCATGGCAGTGGCCTGTTTGCTGGGTCGTGGGCATTTACTCATTGAAGATGTTCCGGGTGTGGGCAAGACAACGCTTGCACACGCACTAGGCACAACACTGGGGCTGGATTGGACTCGCGTGCAATTCACCAGCGACCTATTACCAGCAGATGTCGTCGGTGTGTCGATATTCAACTCCCAAGAGAACAGCTTCCATTTTCAACGTGGCCCGGTTTTCACGTCCATTATGTTAGCTGATGAAATCAACCGGGCACCGCCCCGAGCTCAAAGCGCACTGCTGGAAGCCATGGAAGAAAGACAGGTCACGGTTGATGGGGCTACATACCCGCTCAACGACGAGTTTTTCGTTATTGCCACGCAAAACCCGACCGATCAACTGGGCGCCTTCCCTTTGCCAGAATCCCAATTGGACAGATTTCTGGTCGGACTAGAAATCGGTTATCCGGACGCTGCCAGCGAAAGAGCGTTGTTAGAACAAGGCGACAAGCGAAATAAAGCTAACCACCTTGGGGCAATACTCAACGAGAAAGAACTTCGACGCTTGCGACACTATTGCGACGATGTGCACCTGAGCGGTCCGGTTCTGGATTACATACAAGCTCTACTTAATATTACTCGCACCTCCGGAGCCGGACTCAGCCCACGAGCAGGATTGAGCCTAGTTCGTCTTAGCAAAGCGTACGCAGTAATCGCACAACGTGATCATGTTTTGGCTGAGGACGTCAGAGCCGTTTTCCCAGCGCTGGCCGGACATCGACTAACGGGACAAGTAAAAAGCGGCCATAAACTGGCACGTGAAATTTTAGAACAGGTTGTGATGCCTTGATTCATTCTCAAGATTCTATACGGAGAACCTATCAGGGTGACTAAACAGCCCTATGCCTAACAACTCGCTCATTAAAGCGATGGCCTCACGTATATCGCAACGTGTATTTCGTACACATCCTGAAGACACGCTACCGCATGTCGTGACTCATCAGCGCGTTTATATCGTGCCAACCAAACGCGGCTTAGCCTTTCTTTTGGCGCTGTTTTTAATGCTGATTGCATCGGTAAACTACGCGCTATCTCTTGGGTATGCGCTGTGCTTCATTTTATCGGGCCTATTCGCCGCAACGTTGCTACACACCTACAAAAACCTAGCAGGCGTTGAGGTTCATGCGATTGACAAGATCAACGCTTTTGCAGGAGACAAGGTGTCATTCCTAGTCACCCTTTCAAATACTTTGAACGATTTCCGTCATGGTATTCGCGTCAGTGACGATCACGGTGCGCGTTTGTTAACCCAGATTGAACCTTGCGATAAGACCCAGGCCATGCTGACTAGGACTGTGCAAACGCGCGGCAAATCACATCTCGGCCGAATTACGCTACAAAGCGACTGGCCACTGGGCTTATGGACATGCTGGACCTATCTACATACGCCGATAGCGGCCTTGGTCTATCCAAAACCCGAAGACAACCCTCCACCACTTCCCGTGACATCTGCACAGGATGATGGGCCGGTTAGCACACCTTCTCTCGACGGCGAAGTCTCCGGAGTTAGAGAGTATCGCTCAGGCGATTCGATGGGCAGTATCGCCTGGAAAAGCGCCGCGAAAGGCGCAGGCCTTCAAGTTAGAACCTTTGAATCTAGCGAAGCGCCAGCCCAGATTGTTCTCAGTTTGAAATCTACCGGACACTATCAGCTCGAGGAACAACTATCTCGACTATGTGCTTGGGTGTTGCAAATACATTCAAGTAAAACGGACTATAAACTGGAACTACCCGGCGAAACTTCAGCCAGCGATAGAGCGGAACAGCGCTACGAAAACGCGTTGAAAGCGATGGCACTCTACGGTACCGATTCTTGAACACGGCTACCCGACGTTGGCATCGATTCCTGCCCAAACTAAGCCGCAGCCCGACGCGCACATCCGTGGATGCAAGAGCGCTCGCCGCGTTGGCAGCCGTGCTCTTTCTTGTGCAGTTTCCACATATTTTTCACTTACCTGTATGGGTCAGCATATTGGGATGCACGCTGATTGGCTTGAGGCTTTGGTATCACTATCATCCCGATATCAAGTTGCTACGTGTGGTGTTGTCACCGATAACTATCACTCTCATAGCAGCTTCTACAGCAATATTACTGCAGTTCGATTTTGGTTATGCCTTTGGCAGAGACCCCTCTGTTGCTTTCTTGTTTGTGCTGGTTGCTGCAAAGTTCGCTGAAATAAGGCGCGCTAGTGATGCCACCCTTCTGTTGTGCCTGGCGGCATTTCTTTTACTCACGCAGTACTTTTATTCTCAAACTATTCTGGCTGCGGTTTTCACACTACCTGCCATCGTTGCCCTCGCATTCGCCTTATCTATTTTGCGTGATTCAAAGAACCCGACAAAGAACAAACAACAGGTAAAGCTTGTGAGTAAATTGTTGTTGCATGGCCTACCACTCGCAGCCTTACTATTCTTTATTTTCCCTCGCCTGCCTGGACCACTTTGGTCTTTACCTGAAGATGCTATGGCCACAACGGGATTATCAGACTCTATGTCTCCGGGGAGCATCGGCTCACTTTCACAATCAGCCGCTGTCGCGTTTCGCGTAGAGTTTGATGACGAGCCGCCACGTGCAAATCAACTTTACTGGCGCGGCCCTGTACTCACAGAGTTTGATGGTCGCAACTGGAATACCAGTAAGACGGCAGCTGAATCAATGCCACAACATCTGCCCGGCATGGGAGACTTAGTCAGCTATACGGTCATGCTCCAACCCCATAAACAACGCTGGTTATTTGCCCTGGATGCGGCAATGTCTTTGCCACAAACCGATAGCACAAACATCGATGGACAAGCTATACATACATCCACTCGACTACTCGGCAGGCTAATGGGCGATGGCCAGATGATTGCAAATAAGCCAGTATCACACGTATTGCGTTACAGACAGTCGTCGGTTCTGAGCGATAAGATGGCCTCTTCAAGAGCGCCAGCTGACAATACACTGTACTTACCTGGCAAGAATCCTAGAACGATAGAATTCGCGCGTAAGTTAAGAAGCTCATCAACGAGTGATCTGGACTACGCTCAGAACGTTTTAAGAAATTTTAATCAAGACTTATTCAGGTATACGCTACAGCCGCAACTACTGGGTGATGCGCCTGTGGATGAATTCTTATTTCAAACTAAAGCCGGTTTTTGCGAACACTATGCTGCGGCATTCGTCGTGCTTATGCGAGCTGCGGACATACCTGCTCGAGTCGTCACAGGCTACTTAGGTGGCGAGATGAACGGTGACTATATGATTGTCCGTCAGGCCGACGCTCATGCATGGGCGGAGGCGTATATCGGAGGTGTTTGGCAGAGATTTGACCCGACTGGTTATGTCGCACCATCTCGTGTGGAGCAAGGTTTGTCCGCTGCGTTACCTAATGAAACGGCAGTCCCGGGTTTAGCTCGTTACGATTCCGGCTGGTTACGCAGCGCACAACTACGCTGGGATGCCATGAACCACCATTGGCAGCGACTCGTCGTAGACTTTAATAACGACTCTCAAGACAAATTCTGGGATCGACTCGGCCTACTGAACCCCTCACTAGTTCAGATAACGCTCATTGTCATTGCGCTCAGCTTAGCGTGGAGTTTGTTTATTCTGGGCATGCCGAGCCTATCGAACAGGAACCTTTCACCGAATGAAAAGTTATGGAATCGCCTCTGCCGCTTACTGCACAGTTATCATTTCACACGGCTTAGGAACGAATCTTCCTCTGAATTTTTACAACGCGCAGCACTAAGATGGCCCACTCAGAGAGAACGGCTGATACGTTTAGACAAGGACTTTACGGCAGTACGATTTCAGCGCCCGAACAGTGACCTATCTGCTGTTGTAAGAAAACGTATTCAAAGACAGATCGCTCTACTTGGCTGCGGCCTAAGCGTTTCTCGTTTTCACCGCGTGCTTAGACGTCAACCCAAAGCAGGATCTATAGACTCTACCTCTAAGGCTTGAGTTATTAATTGATCGTCAACGTTGCCGCCGGTCACTACACAGATCACCGCATCACCTTCAATCGACTTACCACCTAACGCTGCGGCCAATGCTACGCAGCCACCCGGCTCAACAACAAGCTTAAGCCGCAACATAGCTAGCTTCATCGCATTCAATACGTCATTATCGGAAACGGTTAAACCCGGACCTGCAAGCCTTTGAAGCACAGGAAAGGTTAGTTCGCCAGGCATCGGAGTCACTATCGCATCGCAGAAGGAGTCCGGTGTTCCGATGTTGGACACTCTCGTCCCTTTTACTAGAGAGCGACACGTATCGTTAGCATTCTCAGGCTCAACTGGGCGAACACGAAAGCCCGGTCCATCAGCTTCAAGCGCCAACGCGATACCAGCACTTAATCCTCCACCACCACAACAAACCAGAACGTCTGCAGAGTCAACGCCCATCGCTACAGCTTGCTCAGCAATCTCTAAGCCGCAAGTGCCTTGCCCAGCAATAACGAGCGTGTCATCGTAGGGTTTGATCAATGTCAGTCCTTTTTCCAAAGCCAGCGCCTCACCAACCGCCTCCCGGGATTCACCACCTACGCGATCGTAAGTAACAACCGTTGCACCTAATGCCCGAGTGTTTGATAACTTCATAGCCGGTGCATCAGCGGGCATCACGACGGTAGCCGGTATACCGTGAAGACTGGCGGCGTGCGCGATACCTTGAGCATGATTACCGGATGAATAGGCAATGACGCCACGCGCTCGTGCACTTTCATCCAACGCACTAATGGCCGACCAGGCGCCTCTGAATTTAAATGAACCAGTTCGCTGTAGCACTTCGGCTTTGACCAACACACGACGACCAGCAAGTTCGTTTAAAAACGGACTTTCCAACATGGGGGTTTTAACAGCGACCGGCGCTAAACGAATTGCCGCCTGACGAATGTCTTCTATGCCGGGTGCTAGATGATCTTTAGATTTTGTAGACACAGAGAACCATCCCGTTCAGATTAAAAAATAGTTTGGAAACTGTCAGTGATTCGATTGAGCGTGATTCTTAAACCGGGTCTTCTTGCATTTCTAAGTGTAGTTTCGTACCGGTATAGGGATTTGCTAGAGCCACGGACTCATCGAGCTCAACGCCCAAGCCTGGTTCGTCCGATGGAATGACGTAGCCGTCTTCCCAGCGTATCGGTTTCTTGAGTATCTCAGCATGGAAGCCCCCCCAGGTTTCGATACTCTCAAGGATTAAGAAATTCGGCGTGCAGGTTGCCAGCTGGGCATTGGCTGCGCCCTCTATCGGACCACAGTACAAATGCGGCGCAATTTGCGCATAGTAGGTTTCAGCCATTCCGGCTATTTTCTTCGCCTCAAGCATGCCTCCTACTCGGCCTAAGGCCATCTGTAGTATCGAGGCGGCCTGTTCTTCCAACACCCGCGCAAACTCGTATTTGGTCGTCAATCGCTCGCCCGTTGCAACAGGGATGGACGTCTGTCTTGAGACCCTTGCCATCTCTTTGGGATTTTCCGGAGGTGTGGGTTCTTCGAACCACAACGGATCGCTGGTCTCCAAACGTTGAGCCAACCGAATAGCACCAGCTGCGGTGAATTGACCGTGTGTTCCAAAGAGCAGATCTGCACGCTTACCCACAGCCTTGCGCAGGGTTTTGACAAACCGCTCAGAGCGGTCAAGTTCCTCTAATGATGGTTGACGGCCGTCATAGACCGTGTAGGGTCCGGCAGGGTCAAATTTAAGCGCCGTGAAGCCCATGTCTACATACTCCAACGCCCGTTCTGCTGCCAGATCGGGGTCAGAGTAAACAGAGAGATCTTCACCAGCGCGCGGGTAGATATACGTGTAACTGCGTAACCGCTCGTGCACCTTGCCGCCGAGCAACTCGTAAACTGGTTTGCCAACAGCCTTGCCTAAGATGTCCCAGCAAGCCATCTCCAGACCACTGAGCACACTCATCAGCGACATATCAGGGCGCAAGGTGTATCCACGTCCATAGACTCGACGCCACAGCCGTTCGATATGAAAAGGATCGGAATCCTGAACGTGCATGTCGAACACGTCCTCGATCATGTGCTGAACAACGGCCGGACTGAACGTGGCCGTATAAACCTCACCAACCCCTTCAATGCCAGTATCGGTTGTCAGCTTGAGGAAGATGAAGTAACGACCACCAAAGTGAGGCGGCGGATTTCCTACAATAAAGGTTTGAAGCGATTGAATTTTCACGTGAAACGTTGCTGATTCAGCCAGTAGAATGGCTCATCATAGTGGCCATCACCCAAAGGATTTGCAAGTTAAAAAAGGCCGATCTTCCGGTTCAAGCACTATCACGCGTTTAGAATCCGCTGCCTGAAATTTAATAACGCTGCGGGTGCGGATGTACCTTCATAGGCTGTCATACTATGCGGGGTAGACGCTGTTTTCTAATCTCTCTTTCCACCGGCCAGACCTAAACACCATTCGAGCAAAGCACCGTGTCTTTTCTACCGTTGGCCATTGCCGCTATCTTGATAGCGACAACACTGATACCGTTTTCCATCCGTCGAGAATGGTGGATTCGGGCTATGGATTTCCCAAGCCTGCAAGTCGTCGTCGCGTCGCTTCTTTGGCTGCTGTACTGGCAATTCGGTGATCACAACGGGGGGTGGTTTTCAACACTGTTAGCCATCGCTGTTTTTGCCGTCCTAATCTACCAGAGTCATCTTATTTACCCATACAGCGAGCTTCACCGACAAGAGGTTGATAGTTATCTGTTTGATGTAGACGGCGAAAGAGACACGTTGAAACTATTAAGTTGCAACGTTCTTATGACGAACAGAGACAGCCGTTCATTGTTGGCATTAATCAGACATCACAATCCCGATGTGTTCATCACCTTAGAATCCGACCAATGGTGGCAAGCCCAGCTCGACACATTAGAGGGTTATAGCTACGCAGTGAAATGCCCGCTGGACAATTTATACGGGATGCATATCTACTCACGTTTGCCACTACATGAATCAGCCATTCACTTCAAAGTAGAAGATGACAAGCCTTCTATCTTCACAAAAATTGCGGTAAACGATCGTTACTGGGTCAATCTGCACTGTGTGCACCCGGCACCACCAGCGCCCATGGAAAATCCTGAGTCAACGCAAAGGGATGTAGAACTAGTCCTTCTGGCTAAGAGCGTTGCGGATTGCGACAAACCCACCATCGTCACAGGCGACCTAAACGATGTTGCATGGTCCGCTACAACTCAGCTTTTCAGACAAATCAGTGGCTTGCTCGATCCTCGTATCGGCAGAGGATTATTCAACACGTTTAACGCCTTTCATTGGTTTGCACGATGGCCCTTGGATCACGTCTTTTTATCCAATCACTTCAAAGTTATTCACATGGGTCGGCTACCGAAAATGGGGTCAGATCATTTTCCCTTACTCATTGAGCTGGCGGTCATGAGCAGTACCGACGACGAAAGTGGCGTGATAGATGACGACGTAGACACAGAGAGGCTGGAGAGCATCATGAACAGCACTATCGCCAAAGAGAACCAATAAGGATTACCGAACCTTTACTACTGCGACTGACCCAACTCTACAATTTCTACCATGCTGCGGCTTCGCTTGATGGTCCAGACAACCCCTAGGGCAAATCCCGTTTGAGTATCCGTTTCAAACAAAGGACTATCTTCATTTTCAGCCCCTTTATACAGACCGGTAAAAGCGCCTAGAAAGACTGCCACATTATGTCGTGGGCGGAACCCCAGACCCAATGTGATTTTCGTTTCCAAATAGCCCCCCTTAGCATCAAAGGCTGCCCGCTCTGCTGTTACAAATTCCTGCGGCACCTCATAAAAATAGTCCTGCAGTTTTTCATTCGCATAAGTGACGTCAATAGCCGCACCCACATCGATACCGCTCCCCCGGACGTTACGAAGGTTAATATCAAACCCTGCTTCTGCGACCATTCCCTGACGATCGATCGATTCAAAATCGGTGACAAACACTGCGCGCAATTCGGACGTAAACCGCGATTGCAATCGACTTTGCTCGTCAATGACTTCATCGAGTAAACGCACTTCTAGTTGCGGCCCGATTTCAAACAGGAAGTCTAAGTCGGGCATACCTTCTCGGACACCCTCTTGTGATGAACTGGCATTAAGCGACCCACCGACCGATAAGTCCAGTTTGACTCGCGGGTTTTCGATAGCCACCGCGCGAATACCCCCACCGCCAAAACGCAACGAGCGAGTGCGATAAACAAAGAACGGCAATGCGATCATTCGCCCATTCTTATCGTTCGAAGCCGGGTAGTCATAGCCACGAAACAGACCTGCGCCTACACCAAACTCCCAACGTGGCCGCTGTTTTATGCCAAGGGACAAGTCTTCGGAACTAGTCTCCACGCCTTGAGAATCACTGCCATTGTCCGCTGCATAGGATGTCATGGACAAGGTCAGTAAAAATATCAGAATGACCTTGGCTAGTTTGTTAATAGGAATATTCAAAGCACTGGGTTTCTCAGTTCATCCACTTATCTAAAAAGGTGAATCGGGACATAAAATCTTTACACAGAGCACTTTCACTCGCACGTATACTTAACGTAGTTCCAGTAACGACTTCCTGCCATGTTTTATACCCACAGCACCGTGGACAGAGCCGATCACATTCGCAAGGATGTCGATGAACTAAACAGGCTCTGGGCCCATGACAAAGCACGAATAGTACCTGTCTGGCAGAGCAAGTCTCTGGTGGTGAAAAACACACCCGATACACACGCACAAGCTGTTTTCCTGACTCGAGACAATGCCCCTGACGACGGTCAGCGTATTTTTCTGGGCTTGGATGATGGAACACCTTATTTTGCGCTAGACGTCTCTGCACTTAACGAGGCACAGGCTGCTGAATTATGTGGGCAGTCATCTACCCGTGACGGGGAACATTACGATTCTGAATTCCAGGATCTGCGACAAGCAGGCCCGATGCTTTCAGCGCAAGACGGCTCATTGCTAGCCTACGCACGCGGGCTAACATTTTGGAACGCGAACACACGCTTCTGCACGCGGTGTGGTGCCAGCATGGAATCTCACAGCGGCGGCCATGTGAGATCCTGTAGCAATGCAGAATGCGCCTATCAAGCTTTCCCGCGCACTGACCCCGCTGTCATCATGCTGGTAACTTATACTCCTGAGGACAACTCAGAGCCACTATGCCTACTGGGCAGAAGTCCCGGCTGGCCCGACGGTGTTTTCTCAACCCTTGCAGGATTTGTTGAACCCGGAGAAAGTTTAGAGACAGCGGTGCAACGTGAAGTGCGTGAAGAAGTCTCAGTTGAGACTACTGATGTCAGGTACGTAGCATCACAACCCTGGCCGTTTCCTCGCTCTATCATGCTGGGTTTTGAAGCCATCGCCACCACGACAAAAATCCAGTGTGACCCTGATGAAATCGCTGATGCTCAATGGTTTACGCGTCACGAGCTAAAGGAATTTGGTAACTGGGGAGATGAAACCCCCGGCAACAAACTGCCCAGACCTGATTCTATCGCGCGCTTTCTGATAGACC
>JBGCGD010000029.1:0-14207 GCA_045110515.1 Granulosicoccus sp.
AGCAACTCAGTTTTGCGGTTGCAATCATGCTGTTCTTCGCTTTCGGTGTATCAACCGTCATTATTGTTCTGGGTTATGGAACACGCGAAGCGATTAAACGCCGGCAACACCAACTTAAGTGGTTAGCAGCAAGAGCAAAACCAATAATGGGCATCACGTTCATCCTCATTGGCTTAGTAATTTATTTCAAGATACATCACATCATAGAAGGGTGGTTGGTAGACATTTTGCCAATTTGGCTTCAAGACCTCTCGGTAAAGTTCTAAACTGATTGGTATCAACGTAAACTCGAGGAAACTCATCATGACTAAACACTACGGAATTCATCAAAGCATTCGACGCCGACTTTTAACAGCTTTCGCAACAACCTTGTTGCTCCCTTTAAGTGTTTTTGCGGCTGAAGGAACAAAACACTACGAGCCCGGATTAGTAGAAACAGAACTGGCTGCTGGAAATACGGTGTTACTTGACTTCGCTGCTTCCTGGTGTGGAACGTGCAAAAGACAAGACCGAGTTATTTCGAAACTTCGTAGCGATAATACTGCGTACAACGAAAACATCATTTTCATACGAGTAGATTGGGACACCTATTCTGATCACGAAATTTCGATTATGAACAACATTCCCAGAAGATCAACATTGATTCTCCTCCGTGGAGATGAAGAGCTAGGGAGAATTGTTGCAGGAACCAGTGAAGCTCAAATTAAAGCATTGATGGATTTAGGTTTATCAACCTAGACAAGTGATGCGGAGCCGGTGTGAATTACCGGCTTAGCAGTTACCTGTCTTCCTTAGCGTGGGCAGCTCTCCCATTGATCTATCGCCGTGATGACGCAGGCACCTTCAATAGCATTTTCATCAGGCGTAACAATTATTTTTAACATCGAATCAAATTCGGGAAAGGTGCTCATGATTGTTTTATTTACATCGGCACGACTTTGAGCTTGTATGCGGCCAAGTAGGCTAGGAAAGTACGCATCCGAAAAACCTGTTAGCTTTGCATCCATTATCATGTAGGCAACGCTGGAGGGCTCCTTTATTTCATCGCGAACGCGTTGCACGTAAAATTTTCTTGCAATTGGAAACTCAATTAGGCTGATACCCTTAGTACGAAATTTCTCGTAGCTCTCGCGGACCATATTAAGCACATCCTGCGCCTTGCCAGTTTCAACCTCTCCCGACAAGTGCAACACTCGCTGCTCCCGAGTCATATTCCATACACCTGCACCAAACCCATACGCCGCTCGAAGATCTGTTCGTACAGCAGTAAACAAACGCGACTGCTTACCCCAGCCTAATACACCCACTCCTAGCTGAACCGGAACATCAAACTCTTCTGTTCTTGCGGGCAATCGACCAACTACCAGCAGTACAGACTTTTCAACATCCGGTTTATGTAAAAGTATGGTTTGATCTGAAATTTGTGCACCTCCGAAATCAGCCATTGGTTTCCGTTGACTATCCGGCATACCGATTAGTACTTTGTCGATGCTGCTATTTATTGATTCGATTTCTGCATTACCAGCAACGGTAATCGTGAGCGACTTACTTGAGAACGCCCGCTCATGCCAGTCTTTTATATCATCGAGCTCAATACTTTCAATACCTTCAATGGGTTGAAGAGACCAAAATCGTTTGTATGGGTGATCACCAAGAGTTGCTTCCCTGAATAAGTTCCAAGCTAACCCAGCAGCCTTAATTTCCCTCTCTGCAGCATCATCAAGAAACGATTTTTTCTCACGCCTAAACCATCGCTCTTCCAAATTCGGTTGAGTCACCACCAAATTAGCTATCTCTGAGGCCTTCGACATATGCTCCTTTGGTGAGACTATGAATCCTGAGATTTCTTGCGGTTGAACCCAAAGATCTGAGCCTGCATCCAGATCTTCGAAATCAGCGATAATTTCTTCTGCCGCCAGACTACCAGCGCCACCGTTGAGCATGAGGTCTATCCCTATTCTAGGCATTGACTCTTTGTTAACAGGTAAATCCGCGATATCAGCGTGCCAGGTTATAGCAACTGCAGACCGGTCTGATTCCGGCATTGGTGCGTAGAGATAAGTATGCCCTGCCTGCGTAGTAATCGTCTGAAGCCCATCAGACACCAAAGCGGCGGTGTCTCTTGTTGCGTCCGAACCACCCAACGAAGAACAGCCCGAAAGTAGCGCTGCTGTCATTGCCGGTAAAAAGGCTGTTGCATGAATTTTCATGGTGATCACTCTCCTTTTATCAAGCCCACAGCGTTTCGTTGTGGGCTACCTAAGGCTGTCAGTAAATCATTTAAGTCAGACAAGCTTACCGCCTCTATATGGCGAAGATGGTCTTCCTGACCGATGGGTGTTAAGCCCAAGGTTATATGATGCCATGCTCGCCACAAATGCACATTCGCATTCTGCCCTTCGCGGCGCGCCGTTTGCAGCCAACGCTTTTTTATTCGCTCAAAACTCTTGACAGGAACTCCATTCTCACCAATGGCTTTTAACGCGGCTTTGAGACTCGCGCTTGCCTCATCCATCGTCACCCCCTCATCCGGCCAGGCAAAAACATAGAGCTCTACCTGATCTTCTAGAAGCTTCCAGATTCCTAGCTGGTACTCGCTAATGATGAAATTGTCCAATCGTAACGGTCTAGCAAGACTCCCTGGCAAAGCCGACTCCAACAATCGCTGCGCAAACTGCAGCGTATACTCATCTTGTACTGCTCCACTCTCACTAGACCATTTTGAAAGAGACGTATGAATTAGACGAGAGGACTTAGCCTGACTCTCTCTATAAATCGACGTTGTATCTAGCGTTCCAGTAACCTGCCATTTCCTCCAATCTTGGGGGTGAAAGGAAGCGGCATCAGAAATTTCAGACACATCATTCTGGAAAACAAATTCAATGTCTTCCACCAGCTTTTCTGATTTGACGTTACCGCTAATAAGCAAAATCGAGTTTTCAGCCGAGTAAAACTGCTTATGGAAAGCCATCGCGTGTGGAATTGTGAGAGACGCTATTGACTCTGGAGTGCCGATGACACTGCGAGAAACTGGATGGTTTGCGTATAGCTGTTTCCGGACATCAGTAAAAACACGCCAATCCGGATTTTCTAAAACCCGGTAATCATATTCTCGTGACACCACATCACGCTCACCTTTCATGAAAACGTTATTCAACTTGGGAGGCGTCAACACACGACGGGCAAACCTTAGCATATCGTGCAATTCGGTAGACTCACCCCGATTGTAGTAGCTACTCACCAGACCATTAACCCAAGCATTACCTTCACGCGCGTGTATAACCTCGCCTTTAACATTATCAGCATGCCAGAAGACTAAATGCTCAAGAAAATGAGAAAGGCCTTCAGGGCCTTCTAAATCTACCTCTCCAGCTAAAACAATCATCGCCACCGAAATCAACTCGGTTTCAGTGTCCGGAATAAAGTACACAGCACGAAGCGGCGTATCCGTTTTCAAAGATTGAGTATCAGCGAAAACTGAGCAAGGAATGCATAGCAAAGCCAGTAAAATTAACCTCGCATCTACTCTCATACCATCAAACCAAAAGTGAAGACAACTTACATTCAACGTTATACAGGCTGTTTTTTTAAGTCACTACGTGTAATGAATTTACTGCAAGTCAGGATAAAGGGAAGCATTCGGCAAGATCGCTAAAATAGTGAATTCTCGTTCACCATGGCCACTATAACTGGCTTTCTGAGGGCACTCGATTTTCCAACCACCTGAACAACACAACAATAAGAGCGGTCAAGCAGATGTAAATAAAACCTACAAATAGCAAAGGCTCATAAACTCTATAGGTTTCTTGTCGGACAATTGATCCAACGCCATAAACTCCAAAGATGGTTATCGTCGAGGCCAAAGGCACTGACTTTAGGGTCAGCACCGCCTCTCCAGCTAAGGTGGGTAAAACATTCTGCAGCGCTCGTGGCAGCCAGACACGCCGTAACAACGTGAAACTACTCATTCCAAATGCCCGGCCGGCCTGAAGCTCGCCTTTGGGTACTGATTGAAAAGCACCTTTCATGACGTGACCTTCGTATGCAGCTACTGACAAAGAAAACGCGACAACGGCATAAGGAAAAGCCTCAACCAAAATGGGCCAGATAAATGACTCGCGTAAACCGGGATAGTATGGAAACACAGATCCCAAACCGTAGTACAACAACCACAATTGAATTAGCAGAGGAGTTCCTCGAAAAAGTGTGCAGTACCCTCGTGCGAGATGTCCTAGCCATTTAGGACCGGTGACTTGTACCAAACCGATCGGAATGGCAAGCAAGAAACCAAAAAATATAGACAATGAAAACAGTTGAAGCGTGATCCATAGTCCTTCGACGAATTTCGGCAGATACTCTGGCAACCAATCCCAAACCACAATTAAGCTCCTATACCTGTTCCAATTTCGGAAGACCGCGCCTCGCACGCCTTTCCAATAATCTGAAAATTTGATTGGAGATTAAGGTTATTCCCAGATACAAGAATGCAGCAACCATAAACGCTTCCAAAAACAATCGTGATTTACTGGCTGCCTGCTTCGTAACCAAGGCTAACTCTTCAAATCCTACGACCGCTAATAGCGCTGTGTCTTTGGTAACGATCATCCAAAGGTTAGCCATTCCTGGCAAAGCTAATGGAATCATCGCGGGTAAAGTGATGCGCCTGAAAAGCAAACTCTTCGACATTCCGAATGCGATGCCCGCTTCGGTTTCACCTTTAGGGACAGATAACAAAGCACCTCGGACAATTTCCGTTGCATAAGCACCTTGTACTAACCCCAGCACGACTACGCCAGCGGCGACGCCACTGATGTCAACGGGATTATAGCCAAAAGCCTCTAGACTCTGATTGAGTAAACTTGTGCCTGCATAGTACAGAAGGAGAATGAGAACGAGCTCAGGAACAGCTCGAATAATGGTTGTGTAAATCTCCAGTGATAACTTTAAATACTTACCGCCGTGGATTTTTCCCATGGCTCCGAATACACCAATGGTGAGCCCGAGTAGATAGGCTCCAAATGCTATTTGGAGGGTAGCACTTAAACCCCGCAAAAAATTCGGGCCCCATTCGTAGAGAAGGTTTGCAGTACTAAGAAGAAAATCCACGCTATTCAACCCTTTCTATTAATGGGTTTAAGGTTGTGCAGAATACTCTGCACAACCCGCAATCAGATCTTAGTTAGATCCACCGTAGATATCAAAGTTGAAGTATCTTTTAGAAATCTCGTCGTAGGTTCCATCTGCACGGATTTGAGCAATTGCTGCGTTGAATTTAGCAAGCAGATCAGTGTCTTCTTTACGAATACCAGCTCCGACGCCAATACCAAATACTGCCTCATCGTTTAGTTGCAGTTTGATTTCGCAGCAAGAACCTTCTGAAGACTCAAGGAATGGCGCTAGCGCTAAACTATCAGCCACAACCGCATCAATACGACCGGCGAAAAGGTCTTGGTTATGATCGTTAAAATCTTGATAGATTTTTACATCAGTGCCTTCACTTAAATGTTTTTCTACATAGTTAGAATGCGTAGTCGACACTTGTACTCCGATTTTCTTACCTTTCAGATCATCGGCGGATTCTATGGACAACGCTTTAGGCGCGATCAACGCAGCCGGAGTGTTGTAGTACTTGTCAGAGAAGTTAATGGTTTTTTGTCGTTCTTCAGTGATTGACATAGAACCTACGATGGCATCAATTTTCTTTGCGGTCAGTGCTGCAATAATGCCGTCCCATGCAATGGGAACCCAAACACACTCTTCTTGCATGGCTGCGCAAAGTGCATCACCAATTTCTACTTCCCAGCCTGTCCAATTACCGTCGGCACCGCGAGAATAGAACGGTTCATAATTTGCTGAATCGAGGCCAAGGCGAACTTCTGCATTGGCGGCTGTTGACATACCGGCAGCAACGACAGTCGCTGCAAGAATGGACTTTATAATTTTCATTGGATCTCCCAAATGTTTTAAATTAGTGCACCGATTTAACGAACGCACGACAACGCTCACTCGATGAATTATTGAACACCACCTCTGGTGCTCCCTCCTCTTCTACTCGACCTTGATCGAGAAAAATCACTTTGCTCGAGACATCCCGAGCAAAAGCCATTTCATGCGTCACGAGAATCATTGTACGACCCTCTTCCGCGATTGATTGTATGACTTTTAAAACCTCACTGACCAGCTCTGGATCAAGAGCTGATGTCGGTTCATCGAACAACATGGCTTGTGGCTCAATCGCCAAGGCACGAGCGATCGCAGCACGCTGTTGCTGCCCACCCGACAAGAAAGCCGGATACTGATCTCGTTTTTCATAGAGACCAACGCGCTGTAGCATGGCTTCACCCTTTTCTATCGCCTCCGCTTTGCTCATGCCCAGCACATGAATAGGTGCTTCAATGACGTTTTGTAGAACCGTCATATGTCGCCACAAGTCAAAGCTTTGAAAAACCATACCTAGGTTGGTGCGTAGCCTTTGAATCTGTTTAACATCAGCCGCTCGCATTTCCCCACCCTTGGCAGGCTTAAATTTAACAGCCTCTCCAGCGATGGTTATTGAACCTGCTGACGGCAGCTCAAGCAAATTTATACAACGTAAAAAAGTAGACTTACCCGAACCTGAAGAACCGATGATCGAAATCACATCGCCGTCGTGTGCGTCTAAGGAAACTCCTTTTAGAACGTCTAAAGCCCCATAGCTTTTATGCAGATCTTCTACATGTACAGCCGTAGTTTCGCCATGACTACGTCCCAGTTCAGCATTTTTTCGCATAGTTTCATTGATCTCCTCGAGCACACGGCATACACGTGTTAGTTTCAACACCTCGTGCCTTATACAAACGCCTCCCCCAATCACGCCCTTATGGAGAGCGCAGAGAATATAAAAACAAGTGCTTGCGATAAGCACCCGATTGGCGGATGGCTCTATTTCCAATCTGAGACAGAGATAAAGCATCGCACCCCGAGGCACCTTATTAAACCATACCTTGCAACGCGCCATTGCCGATTACGATTCAAACTAGGAAATTAAAAAGCCACTTAGGGGGTGTTGACTTTCGATTCTTGGAGAACCACGCCTGTCACAAGTTCGAATTATCTGAGTTCTGGGTAAAGTACTTTAAAGTAGTCAACTGGCGCACTATGGGGTTGGCTCTTCGAACAGAAGCGACACCACCAGAGGTCGCCACCCGCTCAGCAGACGAGGCTTCAAAACGGTGCAACTCGCGCAATCGCAAACAGCCTACCTCTCCAAAGCTGCGGGATCGAAATCCTCCTTGGCATCACCAAGAGGCGCAACAAACGTATTAGTCAAAGCCACGAAAGCCGCTCGTTTTGAGCCTCGCAGCTTCAAGCTTTACAGAGACTCAGCATTTTCGAGGTGGGCCGATTACACCGGGCGACTACGACTTTATTTAGTATGTGGCAGCGAATTTGCCGACTGAACCTGCTGAATTACAAAGTCTCTGTATATCTTAGCCCGGGCACTAAGTCGAACGCCTTCACGATGAACCAGATAATAACCGTTTGTCGATTCATCCAACTCAGGAAATAAACGAACAAGGCGGCCATTGCTTAATTCTTCGGACATAACTTGCAAAGTCACGAGTGCAATGCCTTGTCCGTTCAATGCAAGGTTATATAGCATGTTGCTGTCATGGCAAATAACGCCTTTAGAACTATCAATAGTTTGAAGGCCGCGCGCAGCTAACCATTCGCCCCACTGATCGTAGTTAATCTCGTGCAGAAGGGTGTAATTGATCAGATCTTCAGCAGCCTCTAAACCGGGCCTTTGCTTTAAAACCTCCGGTGAACAAACCGGAACAATATCCATTGGCATTAGAAACTCTGCCTCCATCCCTGGCCATTCACCTTTCCCACAACGAATGCCCAAGTCAATTTTATGCAACTGAAAATCCAACAGCTCCCTGGCTGGTATCAAATGTAAATCGATGTTGTGCTCTGCCCAAAATTTTCCAAGTCTAGGCGCTAGCCAAAAGCTACCCAAGGAAGGTGGCAACGTAATTCGGAGCGGACCTTCAAGAGCACCCACGCCCGGTTTCAGCTCCTTACTGATTTGATCCAAACGATCAAACAATTCAGTGGTAACACCTCGCAGCCGAACTCCTGACTCCGTCAGCACCAGATCTCGAGAAGTTCGATCAAACAATTTCTGCTCGTAATAGTCCTCCAGCAACCGAACCTGATGGCTAATCGCCGTTTGAGTCACGTGCAGCTCCTTAGCAGCCTTTGTAAAGCTACCAAGACGAGCACCGGCATCGAATGCCAAGAGTGCCTTCAGAGGAGGTAATTGGCGAATTCTATCCATGAATTTTATTCATGTTATGTGAATAGTTGTCATTTGATAGCGACTCTGGAAATGCCGACTATTGTAGCCCGAAACAAGAAATGAGAGAAATTTGTGAAAGACTTATCCATGCAAGAAATACATATAGCTTCTCTGGCGCGTGCCGCCGGGGTCATCGCACAACCTCACTTGAGTGTCTCGCACGCCAGAGCTATCCGCAAACGCCGAAAACACCGGGCAAGGAGATTTCTCCGAGCCTGGTTGATACGAATCTCAATAATGTGTCAGCGACTCGCGAATTCGATCGAAAATACCTCTCTATCAGGGAGTACAGCCCTATGAACCGTTCAGCAGAATGTTTGGTAGATGCAGGGTGTTTGCAGAATTTCCGTGCTGCGACAACATTGGATAACGGTAAAACGCAAATCCCCAGAGGGCTTATCGACACGGTGAAGCTTTGGCACGAACGTTCCAGACAACGGCGTGATCTGCTTAAGCTTGCCTCTAATATCAACCTGTTAGACGATCTGGGCCTGTCCATCTATGACATCCGACGGGAAGCTAGAAAGCACTTTTGGAATGAATGACTACGTTACCCAACCGCGCCGAGCCACAGTATTTTTGTGGCCGGCGTCTACCATCCAGGCAGCGCAGTAATCTTTCAAACAATATTTAATTTCTCTAGAAGTGGTGAACAAATCCTGAAAGATGCCAAAACCTCAGTGAAGAAGTCCGAATCACGGCCGATTAACAGATCACGTTAAGAAAGAAGACGATCGACTTGGAAACAGGATACAAACAAGTTGTAGACACTAATATTGTGGAGAACGTCACATCCGTCACAGGATACGCGCCTCCCACTGAGACTGCTCAAAGCCCGGCCAGGGAAGAATTGCCGTTAGTGCAATTGACACCCACTGTGTACACGCGATTTGCAAAAGATGCTCTTGATCGTACAGCTGCGCTATGTGCTCTCTTTTTTGTGGCCATACCCATGCTAGTTATTGGTGTGATCGTTTTGATGTCGATGGGCAGACCCATACTGTTTCAACAACGCAGAGTCGGTTTAAACGGAAGAGTATTTAACGTATTGAAATTTCGAACTATGGGGCAAGACAGACGCTTGGAAAACGTCTCGGTCGAACAAGAAGACAGACTCACGCACAAGACTGATGCAGATCCTCGCCACACGGCTGTTGGGAAAGTCTTGCGCCGCTACAGTGTCGATGAGTTGCCACAGTTGGTGAATATTCTTCGTGGGGATATGAGCATCGTTGGGCCACGACCAGAACTCGAAACAATAGTAAACACAAAGTATCCAAAAAATCTTGATCAACGACACCTAGTCAGACCCGGCTTGACCGGACTTTGGCAAATCTCCGCTAGAGGTGAAGGCCCAATGCATAAAAACGGGGAGTGGGATTTAACATACGTTGAACAGATTTCCCTACTCACAGATATTAAGATTATCTGCAAAACACCATTCGCCATGTTTGGACGCAACAAAGGCGGATAAACTGCCCACCCTAGCAATACAACTACGGGAAAGACAACACAAGACGTCAGACACCTTAGCTGACAACCTCAGGTAATTGCACCTGGCTTTACCCTTCCACCAGTGGGCAAAATGAATACCGATGTCGTATGGGACCCGCTGGATCTATAGTATCCGCTCGCGCATTCAGACCGCTCCGAGAAGCAGCAACTGGCAGACACACACGTGTTTCGGGCACCCTCTTGGCCGACCAAAAAAAGCCAACGCTTACCGAAATATTTGAATAGCTTTGTTTAGGGCAGTTGCAACCAAAGCAACTAAGTTGCCATAGTTTCAATGCCTATCTATAGGTATACTCAAATTCAGAGAATACTGCCCAAATTGTTCTAGGGGCTCCAGCTCATTGTTCGTTCAGGTACTAGTCAATCATCTTTAAAAACACAACGAGCGTATTTGAAACAGATACCCATGGTTGGTCTGAGCTTCTAACGGCTCGAACCAAAAACTCTGCACTGACGGGTGAACATAGAGTGCCATGGCTTGTTGTTGGCGCAGGCATAACGGGTCTCTCTGCGGCTCGTGAGCTAGCAATTCTGCATCCTAGTGAGTGCATTGTGCTTGTCGATGCGCGCGAAATCGGCCAGGGAGCCTCCGGCAGGAACTCTGGCTACGCAGTCAGCTATAGTCAATTTCCTGGTTCTTTTAACATCGACTTAGCTGACGAATACCGACGTATCAATAGAATCAACCAGGCCGGACTATCAATACTACGCACCCACATTCTAGAGAATAATATCGACTGCGATTGGTTCGAAGACGGATTCCATCACGCGGCTATAGACAAGATGGCAGTGCTTGAATGCGGGCACTATAAAGACTATCTGCAAAGACTAGAGATACCTCATACAGAACTCGACCAAACCGGATTACAAGAACGTTTAGGAAGCTCAGTTTATAAAAGAGGTTTTCACGTACACGAGGGAGCCTTATTACAACCAGCTGCATTGGTGCGCGGCTTGGCCAAGACCTTGCCCGAGAATGTCACACTGTTTGAATCTAGTCCGGTTCTAAATATTTCCTATGACAAACCTATAAGCGCATACTTTGCTTCAGGGACAATTAAAGCGGACAAAGTTGTATTAGCAACAAACTATGAAGCTAGCCATCTTGGCATATTGAATAGAAGGCTCATAGGAAGCACTTTATCCGGAAGTTTCACTAGAATCCTACACTCCAGCGAACGAGAATGCCTAGGCAGTAAACGACAATGGGGAGTTCTTTCTCTGCATGGGGGTGGAGCCACTGTCAGACTAACCAAGGATGGCAGAATATGTTTACGCAATACTGCGGAGTACCATGGTGGGCAATTACTCTCAGATAAACAACTACGCCAACGCCAGTCAATACACCGCGAAGCATTTGAGTGGCGCTTCCCTCAACTGAAACATGTGCCGTTCGAATACGCCTGGTCGGGTGTAGAAGGTATTAGTCGTAACAGTACTAATTTCTTTGGCCAACATAAGCCCAATGTTTTTGTGGCCGGTGGTTACAACGGGTCTGGAGTAAGCCGCGGAACGGCTTTTGGTTCCGCCCTGGCAAATTTCGCATCCGCTGGACAGTCCACCTTAATTACTGACTGCTTGAACTCGAAGAAGGCAACATGGCTGCCACCAAGGCCGTTTTTGGATATTGGTGCTGCTTTTAGTGTTCGGTCTCGTTTTAGGGGCGTGGGGTTGGATCGGTAATATTGCCAAAGTCTTTTTAGTCTTCCACAGCTTCAGTCGGTAACGCCTGGTATTGGAGACAATCAAACCGTAAGAAGAGACTGTGCCTGACTCCAGAACCCAGCTATATCCCGCGACAATCAAGGTGAGACAACAGCGACAATCAACCTGAGACACGTGTAGTTCTCCGGTTCAGCAGCGCAGGGCGTAGCCCGAAGCTGCTGAACCGGACGCCGCTCGGGGCCTGACGATATGCCGTCAAGCCCGTCTGGTGATCGTGGTCGATCTGGTAAGAAGAACCCTCCTGTCACGGAGGATTCGCTCTTGCCGGGTTGCCATCTCAATGATCAACAGACGAGGCTTTACATGACCTATCGACAAAAACTCTCTCCCGCACAAGCGGCTGCCAAAGCGGGCATCAGTCGCGCCAGTGCCTATCGGATTGAGAGCGACCCGACCCCTGCCTCCCAGAAAAAAGCACCCCGTGGCAGACGCCGTCCGGACCCGCTGGCGGGGATCTTTGACGAGGAAGTGATTCCGATCCTGAAGAACGCTCCCGGCGTTCGACCGGTGGCTGTCTTCGAGGAGATGCTGCGCAGACACCCCTCGCTATCGCCTGGCATCCGACGCACGCTGGAGCGGCGCATACGACGCTGGCAGGCCTTACACGGACCCGAACAGGAACTGATCTTTCGCCAGAGGCATGAGCCTGGGCGTATGGGCTTGTCCGACTTCACTGACATGAACGATCTGGGTATCGTGGTCGATGGCCAGCCACTGGATCATCGGCTGTATCACTTTCGCCTGGTCTATTCCGGCTTTGCTCATGCCCATGTGGTGCTCGGTGGCGAGAGCTTTGTCGCACTAGCCGAAGGATTGCAGAATGCCCTGTGGTCACTGGGAGGCGTGCTCTTCGAACACCGCAGTGATTCCCTGTCAGCGGCCTTTCGCAATCACGATACCGATACCAAAGAAGATCTGACCACGCGCTATGAGCTGCTGTGTGATCACTATGGCATGAAGCCCACTCGCAACAACCGCGGTGTGGCTCATGAGAACGGTGCCATCGAGAGCCCGCACGGACACCTCAAGCGAACGATCAAGGATGCCTTGCTGTTGCGTGGCTCCTGCGCCTTTGATTCGCTCGGTGAATACCGCGCGTTCATCGACCAGATCGTTGGCCGCCAGAACACCCGTCAGCGTGAGCGTATCGAGGCCGAGCGTGCCACTCTGGCACCGTTACCCATCCTGCGCAGTGACGACTATGAGCAGCACAGCGTGCAGGTCACCAGTACCGGTGGATTTACTCTCAAGAAGGTGTTCTACAGCGTACCGTCACAGCTAGTCGGACATCGTCTGCGCGTACGCCTGTATGACGACAGACTGGAGCTGTTTGTCGGTAGCAGTGCACTGGAGACACTGCCGCGTGCACGCTGTGATGCCAAGGGTAATCGCACCCATGTGGTGAACTACCGTCATGTGATTCATTCACTGCGGCGCAAGCCCATGGCTTTGGCCTCGTTGGTTTACCGTGATCAGCTTTTTCCGCGTGATGCCTATCGGCAGATGTACGAGCGGATACTCAGTGAGCATGGCGCGCACAGTGCGTGCAAGACGATGGTTGAGCTTCTGGCCATTGCACACGAGCAAGGCTGTGAGGCGACATTGGCAGCAGCACTGCAAGTGACGCTGCAGGCCGGTGAGCTGGCACAGCTTGATGAGCTAAGAGCACGCTTCGCTCCCAAGGTTGAGACACTGCCTACTGTCAAAGTGGATCTGCCTTCTCTGTGTGGCTATGACGCGTTGCTGGCACCGCCATCGCAGCCTGCCAATCAGCCGGTGAACGTGACGGTGGAGGAGCTTGCATGAGCCAGCCATCAAGCGTTGATAATGCACGTCTGACCCTACTGCTCAAACAGTTGCGATTGCCTGCCATGACGGCGCTGTGGAATGAGTTCGCTGAACGCTCAGATACCGAAGGCTGGCCAGCAGCACGCTTCCTGGCGGCCATGGCAGAGCACGAGATCGCCGAGCGCGATCGGCGCCGTATCGAACGCCATCTCAACGATGCACGCCTGTTACCGGGCAAGACCCTGGAGAACTTCGAGTTCACCAATGTGCCGATGATTTCCAAGGCGCAGGTGCAGGCTCTGGCACAGGGCGATGACTGGCTTGAACAAGGATCAAACCTACTGATGTTCGGTCCACCAGGAGGAGGAAAAAGTCATCTTGCCAGTGCTCTGGGTCTGGCACTCGTTGAACGCGGCTGGCGCGTCCTGTTTGCGCGTACCACCGATCTGGTGCAGCGCCTGCAGGTGGCCCGCAATGAGTTGCAGCTGGAAAACGCAATCCGCAAACTGGATAAGTACCACTTGCTGATTCTGGATGATCTGGCCTATGTCGCGAAGGATCAGTCGGAGAGCAGTGTACTGTTCGAGCTGATCAGCGCCCGATACGAGCACCGATCTTTGCTCGTCACAGCCAACCAGCCGTTCGGTCAGTGGGATCAGGTATTCCAGGACACGGCCATGACATTGGCCGCTGTAGATCGGCTGGTACATCACTCGGTGATTCTGGAGATGAACGTGGAGAGTTACCGACGTCGTACTGCCAAGTCAAAACAAAAAGCAAGCCCAGGCAAGCCAGCGACACGGGCAACTAAAAACAACACCCGGAAAGCTGATTG
>JBGCGD010000030.1:0-84810 GCA_045110515.1 Granulosicoccus sp.
AGCAAAAAATCCGTGATCACTGCCCGCAGCTAAGAAGTATGAAAAAGTGCTCCCTGATTATCGCGGAGCACTTTAATAAGCTCAATAAATAATGGAGACATTTATGCAAACCGATGCACTTTCGCTTGCACAGGAACACAACGATAATTCCCTTACAGAACGGCTTAGCTTTGCGAAAATTGATCTGCAAGTCACTAACCTTGAGCGCGCTTTAACATTCTGGACCGACATACTAGGGCTGACTGTCAGAAACAAAGATAACAACAAGGTTGAGCTAGGGACACAGACTACAACCCTTTTTGTTCTTCACGCCGGTGCTACTAAAACCGTCGCAGCACCCTATACGGGGATGTATCACGTGGCTATAGGGTTGCCAAGTCAAGAAGAATTTTCACGCATTCTGGCGCGTTTACTCAACCTGAAAATACCGGTCTCAGTGGTCGATCACTTGATGTCCAAAGCGATTTACCTTAAAGACCCTGATGGCATTGAAATTGAGTTTGCCTTTGAAACACCCGAACGTTTCGGACGCTTCGGCGATATGTCCCAAGGGCTGATACTTTATGATGCGAATGGAAAGCCACACAGTGGGCGTGCCGGCCTTAATATTCCGAAGGAGCTTGATCACGCGATTGGCTTAGAAGTATCGTCACCGCTTGGTGAAGGAACCGTCATTGCTCATCTGCATTTTAAGGTCGGAGAGCTTGAATCCGCAGCAACGTGGTTCGAAGGATTAGGCTTCGCACGAAATCTAATGATTCCTAACTTCGGATTTGCAGATTTAGGGGCGGGTGCGAAATATACACATCGGATTGCCATGAACATTTGGTCTGGAACAAACCTCCCCCCGACTCCCAGCGATATGGCAGGTTTAATCCATTACACGTTATTTGCACACAGTCCATCTATTTTGCAGTCTGCAGAAAATATGACAGCAACTCAGGAAGGACTTACCGGAGTTGATCCGACAGGAATCAAGGTGTCGATCTTACCGGTCGAAATATCAAATGTAGGAGTTCATTAACATGACCTCATCCTCACAACCGATACACTATCGCCCCCTACAGAAATTCCTTCATTGGTTTGTTGTACTTGGCGTGATAACCCAAATTGCTATTCACGAACCCATGGTGCGTGTCTATGAGGCCCTTAGCACCGGCGTAACGGCCGATACCGTCGATACCTATTTTGCCTGGATGCATGTTGGTGTTGGAACCCTAGTTTTATTAGCCGTATTGCTTAGATTGTTTCTTCGATATCGATATGGTGTTCCCGGCCATGCTCCCGGAACATCAGCTACACAGGCCAAGCTAGCGAATGCAATGCATAATGCGCTTTACATACTGCTACTTGGAATGGTGGCTACTGGCATGGCTACTTGGAATGGCATTGCACCACTAGGGCAAGTACATTTTATGATTAACGTCATATTATTTTTTCTTGTTCTCGCACACGCAGTCGCTGCTCTATACAACCAGTTTGTAAAAAAGGATGGAACAATGCGACGTATGATGCGAAGGCAAGCTTCTTAACTCTTGTGTTCTGTGTATACCCACTCGGTGGTCATAGAGCCCAATATTTCGAGTTGATCAGATCAAGTGAGGCGACCTGCTTCAGAGTGAAACACTTCACCAGCCCGTCCAGAGTAAGCCCGCTTGTAGATTATTGAATTGTGGCCAGAATCAGCGCTATCTTTCACGACAAAGTGATGTTTACTGTTGCAGTGGGCTCTTTGCCTTCATCTGGAAATACCATGGATACCGCGTTAGCTTGCGTCTGAGTCAGGCGTTTGAATATTGAATCGTTAAGATTGTCCGGGTCGTTCTTTAGATAAAATTGTGTTGTTAACAGCTCTTTATCTTCTAGACATACCTTTACATGAATATGCGGTGTTCTACCAGGATACTTGGCAGGTTTTATTGTTCGGAACCGATACTGACCGTTGTCGTCAGTAATATCATGTCCAAATCCCTGAAACGCATTATCGTGTTTGCCTGAACGGCTGTCACCAGTATGTAAATAAACACCATTCATATCGCATTGCCAGATTTCAACACGCAAGCCGGACAATGCGTTGCCACTTTTATCGACCACTTGCCCTTTTAGCCAGATAATTTCGCCACCGGCCTCATTCAGCTGGTTTGCAATTTTTACCAAATCGTTGTCTGTATCTTTTTTGCGCATAGAGCGCGGCGGGTAAAACGGACCTTCGGTCGCGCTTGGCGTGGTGCTTGTTGCATTCGCTTTTTGAAATGCGTACATACCACCAATCGTTGCAAGGATTCTGGCTAGCACTGTTCGGCGTTTTTTCACATCGTCGGTTTTCATTGACTACTCCGTTTTCTTTCAACTTCTAGAGGCATACACCAATCTTATTACACTAATTATGAACTGACACGAATAGCATTACTTCGCAGCTCAGAGGTAACCAGCAAAGCCAGTCCAATGATCATGATAGCAATACCCACATACACCTCGATTACTGGGCGCTCTCCAACGATGGCTATCGCAAATAGAAGCGCTGCGATCGGTTCTGCCAAAGCTAAAGCAAAAACCCGTGGCACTGGTCAAATACCGTAAACCGAAACTAAAAAGAAGGTAAGGTTATACACTGCCATGCCAAATGCGGCGATCAGTAGAAAACCCAATGGCAGGGAACGTAAGGACGCAGGTTTGAGATCCTTAGGATTGCTGATAACAACGCACATCAGAAAAAAGACGCTAGCCACAAGGAGTCGAATAGTACCTACCCACAACGATGAGAGTGTCAAAGGTGCGAAAGTCTGAGCTGTACCGGTTGTGCCCCACAGTACGGCCGCACAGAGAATGAGGGCTACACCATTGAGGTCATCGGATCAAGGTGGGTGCGGCTGGTGATCTCCAGCACTGTGCTTCCAGAGCGATTTAGGTGTGTCGTGCAAAGCCTGAATGAAGGTCTGATTATCCGCTTTTGACTATATTGGTAGTGAGCTTCTTCGCGCGGAAATCTATTAAACTTTTTAAGTCACTGACGTTTGGGTGATGTTCTGCTTTCTCTTCGATTCGTACCCAGACTGCTTGCAAAAGAAGCTCTCGAGTCAGATTACTAAAACTGTGTGCGTCAACAGTAGGATCTGTCAAAGATCTTAATTGCTGCACCCTATTCAACCAGGAAGCGGCTGCTTTTTTGATTTTTTCGTCATCGTTCGCCAGCTCATTGACTAGTGTGACAAAATCTTCAGCAGCCTTGCCGGATTGCAGCCCTCTTGTGGCTAAGGTGCGCTCGTGAATACCATTCGCACCTTCATAGATTGCTGTAATTCTGGCATCACGCCAAATCTGCTCCATGCCGTACTCGGTTAGATACCCATACCCTCCCAGTATTTGGATGCCAAGATCAGCTGATTGAATACCCGCCTCTGAGCCAATTAATTTACATACAGACGTTAAGAATTCAACAAGAGCAGGACGTTGAGATGACACTGATTCTTTCAAAGCGATATGACATGCAGCTCGTGCACCCATTGCCAATATCTTTTGTTCGTTTAACATGCGTTGTACATCTGCATGATCACTCAAGTACGCGACGTCTCCGTTGAGACGTCGACCCTGTTTTCGCTCGCGTGCATATTGATGTGCCTGGTAAGCCGCATTGGTAGCGTGTGAGACACCTTGCAGAGCAACGTCGATACGCGCGTGGTTCATTAATTTGAACATAGCTGATAGCCCGGCGCCCTCTTCGCCAATTAGCTCAGCGCTAGCATCACTAAACAGCATCTGGCAGGTTGGAGACGCGTGCAAGCCGAGCTTGCTTTCAATTCGAGTGACGGTGATTTCTGGCTGCGACTGACAAAGAAACAGCGACAGACCTTTTATACCTTTTCCACCTGAGCGCGCAAGTACGAAGTGCAAAATACCGTTTGATAGATCTTGATCGCCGCCAGATATAAATATCTTTTCACCGTTAATCACCCACCCGTCACCAGCAGGTTCAGCGCGACACTGGATTGCCGAGAGATCAGACCCTGCCGAAGGTTCCGTTAAACACATGGTAGACAAACATTCACCAGAAGTGAGTTTTGGAATCCAGTGGGCTTGTTGTTCGGGTGTAGCAAAAAGACGCAATATTGAGATTGCTCCCGGTACTAGATTGCAGACCATTTGCAAAGAGTGATTGGCACCCGAAAATATTTCTGAAACACCAGCAGCGACCAGTATTGACACCCCCGCACCACCAAATTCCTCCGGTGCGCTCAATCCTTGCCAACCATCTTCTATCAGCTGAGTATATGCACCTCTAAAACCCGTTGGCATATGCACCCTGCCATCAACCAATTGCGCGCCTTCCTGATCACCTGTGGCATTAAGTGGCGCAAGAACTTCTTCTGCGAAGACGCTAAAGTGACTCAGTATATCTGTAGCTGTGGCGTCATCCCATTCGTTGGTAGTTGAAACCTGAGCAACATGCTGCAGGGAAAACAAAATATCCTCAAGTGGCGCTTTGAATGGAGTCATAAAATTTAAACAGCTGGCTGGTCATTTCGAGTAAAAAATATCGGAGTACTTAGTCAGTCGGGTTTAGGAGGCGTAGTGCATTCTCTTTTAAAATGAGTGGTCGTACTTCGTCTTTAAAGGGGGCTTTTTCGAAATCTGCAAGCCATCTGTCTGGCGTAATCGCGGGCCAGTCTGAACCAAACAGCATCTTCTTTTTAAGGATGGAGTTTGCGTAACGAATAAAGGTTTCTGGAAAGTATTTAGGCGACCAACCCGACATGTCGTAGTAAACGTTGGGCTTATGCTGCGCTACCGCCAGCCCTTCTTCAGTCCATGGAAACGAAGGGTGCGCCAGAATAATGGGCATGTCCGGGAAATCAACGGCTACATCATCAAGATACATGGGGTTTGAATACTTAAGTCGCATACCCATACCGCCACGCATACCGGAACCAACACCGGTTTGCCCCGTATGAAACAAGGTGATAACTCCCTCCTCAGCACAGGCTTCAAGCACGGTGTAGCAGGCCTCCCTGTCATTCGGATAAAAGCCTTGCATGGTTGGGTGGAATTTAAAGCCCTTCACACCAAAATCTCTCACCAATCTTTTGACTTCCCTAGCGCCGGCCTTGCCTTTGTGGGGATCTATAGACGCAAACGGTATAAGAATGTCATCGTTATCTGCGCACAGGCCTGCCACTTCTTCGTTTGAGTAACGTTTAAACCCAGTCTCACGTTCAGCGTCTACAGGGAAAATCACGGCAGCTATATTACGTTCACGGTAGTAGGCTGCCGTATCCTGTACTGTCGGCAACATACCCTCTGCCCCTGCGGGGTTTTTAAAGTAAGCCGCCATGCCAGTTTGAAATTCGTTATAACCGTCGTCGCGGCACTCATTACAGGGTTCTTCGGCATGTGTGTGAAAGTCGATAGCTTTAACTTTCGCGAAATCTACCATGTTGATTCTGCTCCCCGGCGTGTACAAGTTATTGTCAGATACAATAATTGCTATACTATATAACAATTAATTCCGGCGCCATCATTATTGTTTCCGCGCCATTATCAAAAAAGAGACCCGTCATGTCAGAAAGTAGTCAGCCTTTTAAAATGATCCTGGTAGAGTCTGATGCAGACATAGTCACTGTCACGATTAACCGGCCTGATAAGCGTAACGCAATGAACGATGCTCTGATCGATGAGCTAGATCGCTTTTTCTCAAAACCACCTAAAGGCGCTAAGGTTGTGATCCTAACCGGTAGTGGCGGTCATTTCTGCGCCGGGCTTGACCTTGAAGAACATGAGCAGAGAGAACCAACGGAAGGCGTCTACCACTCACGCAATTGGCACCGCGTATCAGAAGTTATTGAATTCGGTGGGCTCCCTGTAATTTCCGCACTCACGGGGGCTGTCATTGGTGGTGGACTTGAAATCGCGGCGTCTACTCACGTTCGAATCGCAGAACCATCCGTACGTTTTCAGTTGCCAGAAGGTCGTCGCGGAATATTTGTAGGTGGTGGAGCGGCGGTGCGAGTTGGCCGAATACTCGGGGCAGACCGGATGCGAGAGATGATGCTAACCGGTCGAAGTTACGGAGCGGAAGACGGTGTAGCTCTAGGTCTTGCTCACTATGCTGTGGGTGAAGACGAGTCTCTACCGTTAGCGCGAAAACTTGCACTAAAAATAGCTGAAAACGCACCGTTTTCTAACTACCTAATGATACAAGCTCTTCCACGAATAAATGATATGTCCCGCAGTGACGGATTCTTCACAGAAAGTTTAGCTGCGTCTATGTCACAAACGACCGATGCTGCTAAAGAAGGTTTGAGAGCTTTTTTGGAAAAGCGTCCAGCAAAATTTAAATAAGTTACTCGCTCGGAACTTCAATCGAGCGGGAAGGCAAACCCACAAAGGACAAACTTCGATGCAGTATCATCTAAATCGTTTTCGAACAGGTGATCCATCTATTGTTGAGCGTACTTCGGCAGAAAACCAAAGAGCGGAAAATGTCGACGTCCTCATAATAGGCTGTGGGCCTGCTGGATTAACACTGGCGGCTCAACTCAGTGAGTTTTCTGACATTCGCACGCGAATTGTAGAGCGCAAATCGGGACCGCTTGAAATGGGCCAGGCGGATGGAATCGCTTGCCGGTCAGTTGAGATGTTCGAAGCATTTGGATTTTCTGAAAAGGTACTCAAGGAAGCTTACTACGTCAACGAAGTTGCATTTTGGCGCCCATTGCTCACCAGTGAAGGCTCCTCATCTACTGGGTTACACCGTGCCGATCTCATTCAGGATGTTGAAGATGATTTATCTGAGATGCCGCACGTCATTCTAAGCCAGGCCAGAGTGCATGACTTCTACCTTGAAAAAATGATTAACAGCGCCATCCGACTCACTCCTGACTACAACCGCGAACTCGTTGACTTAACACGAGTCGCAAATACTGAATACCCACTCGCGGCAAAGTTTATCTGTGATCGTGACGCAAATAATTCTCAAACCATTAATGCAAAATATGTCGTGGGATGTGACGGTGCTCGAAGTGTTGTTAGAAAAACTATTGGCCAGCAGCTCAAAGGCGAATCAGCAAGGCAGCTTTGGGGAGTCATGGATATTCTTGCAGTTACCGATTTTCCTGATATTAGAAAGAAAGCCGCGATACAGTCCGCCGATAACGGTAGCTTGTTAATTATACCGCGTGAAGGCGGATATCTTGTTCGCATGTATATCGAGCTAAGCGAGCTACATGGAAATGAAAGAGCCAGTGATGTTGATGTAACACCCGAATCATTAGCCGACAAAGCCCGCGCAATTTTATCGCCCTTTACACTAGAGGTTAAGCAAGTTGTTTGGTGGTCAGCTTATGAAATAGGCCAGCGCGTGTGCGATATTTTCGACAATATCCCAAATGAAAAACGCGAAAATCACCTGCCTGACACGTTTATCGCTGGTGATGCTTGCCACACTCACAGCCCCAAGGCCGGCCAAGGTATGAACGTGGGCATGGCTGATGCCTTTAACCTAGGCTGGAAACTCGCAGCGGTTATTAGAGGTCAGTCAAAACCTAGTTTGTTACATAGTTACTCTCAAGAAAGACAGGCCAAAGCTCTAGAGTTAATCAATTTTGACAAAGACATGGCCAAATTGTTTAGCAACAAACCAAAAGATACTGAAGCTGCACAGCTATTCCAGCAATACTTTAAAAAGCATGCGAGGTACACAGCTGGAGTGGAAACTCAGTATAGCGCCTCCAACCTAACGCAAATCAATGAGTACCAGCAACTGGCTAAGCACCAAAAGGTTGGTATGCGTTTCCATTCTGAATTAGTGGTTCGCCTCAGCGATGCCAAACAAATACAGCTGGGACATACTATAAAAGCGGATGGGCGCTGGCGGCTGTTTGCATTCGGCGGTGCTGGTGACAATGGCCAGACAGACAAACCAACCGCAAATCTATGTCGTTTCCTAAGCGATAGTAGCGATAGCCCTATTATTAAATTCACGCCAAATGATTCAGAAATCGATAGCGTTTTCGATGTTCGAGCTGTATTTCAGGCCGGTCATCGGGAATTAGCGATAGAAACCATGCCTGCTCTGTTACTCCCCCTCAAAGGATCTTTTAATTTAATCGACTATGAAAAGGTTTTCTGCGCTATGCCATCAGCAGATATATATGACGCTCGTGGTATAGACAGAAAACAGGGTGCGCTGATTATCATAAGACCAGACCAATACATAGCCTGTGTACTGCCGTTAAACGACTATAAAGGCGTTGCACAATATTTTGATCGAATTATGATTCCAGCCTAAGCTACAAACTTAGGCTCTTATGAGAGATTCCGTCATACCATAATACAGGCGCTATCAGAATCAACATAGAGACGTTCAAGCAAGCTTGCTCTACAAGACAAAATAGCGCTTATATTTAAGCTGCCTTTCGCTGTAATTTCTGAATTTTTAATAGATGGTGGCTGCGCCATTAACAATACCCTTGCAATTCTATTGGATGACCCACTCGCCTTGCCGTTAAGGCTTTTTAGTCGTAGGGTGAGCTTATCAATGTAATCTGTATCGGTGACAACTTCACCGTCGTTCGCAGGCGAAATAGCTTGCAACGGAAAGATTAGCAAACCAATGTCATTACGATCGGCGCCGGTAACAACAATATCCTGTACAAATTCTTTCAAAACATCGAGCGCTCTAAGCCTGATATCGGCCGCTTGCACTTTGGTACCAGTCAGCAATTTGAAGTCTTCTGTAATACGTCCGTCAAAGCGTACGCCCGCAGCAGGATCGTTTGGATCAACAAATCTTACGGCATCATTTGTGATGAGATACCCTTCATCATCAAATGACTTTGCATCTACATCGGGTGCTTCGAAGTACGAGCTTATGACATTAGGGCCTTTGACTCTTATTTCGAATCGACCTTCACTGTATGGAATCAACTTTGTTTTCAGCGCTGGTACGGGCACACCGATCATGCCAGAGGCTGCCCCCCCTTGATGGTGTAGTAAGCAAGCAGGTGCAGTTTCTGTTAGACCCCAGCTTGATGTCATCATCGGAATTTTCCCACTGACTTCTAATGCCATTCTTTCAAGCGCTGACCAAATGTCTATAGGCAAGGATGCGCCAGCGTAAAATATTAAATCAAGATCAGCAAAAAATCGGTTTCTTAGCTTTTTGTCTTCACTAAGCGCTTCAACCAGCAATGCATAGGCAACCGGGACGTTAAAGCTTAAGGTTCCTACATGCATCGACAAATTTTCAAGAGTACGATCAAACAACCCTTTAACGGGTTTTCCATCATCGAGTATCAGAGTTCCGCCATTGGACAATACAACATTGAAATTCGAGTTGCCTGCAAACACATGGCTCCACGGCAACCAGTCGACAATCACAGGAGGCCGTTCGGCAAACATGGGTAGACAACTGAGGTACTGTGCCTGATTAACCGTTAGCATTTCTTGTGATTGCAAAACACCCTTAGGATTACCAGTAGAGCCTGAGGTAAATAATATTTTTGCTAGCGCTTCAGGACCCACGTCAGAAACTGCATCTTCGAGAGCTTTGTCGGGCTTTCCTTTTAGTAAATCGTCAAATTGTAAGGCGGTAAACCCATTAGTATCGCGCGGCACATTAGTGCTAACTAATTTTTTAACATATGCTAAAGAGTCTCTATTTAGCGCGCTGCCAAATTTATGTCCATCTGAGGCATACACCAATGCTGGTTTAACTTTATTAACGCAATAATCTAGTCTGTTGGCTGCCTCCGGTATCAAGGAATACTGCTCAGCCAATGGAACTAATGGCATGCCAATGTATTGAGTTGCCAACATCAATATACCGTGATCAATGCTAGGACCTGAAAGTACAACAACGGGGGTACCAGGCCCCATCCCTTGTGCCAATAGCGAGGCGGCCAAGGCTTGCACTTGTTGTAGTGTTTCACTGTAATTAATTTTACGCCAACCGGCTCCCGAACGTTCCATTAAAAAGTCTCGCTGGGGTGCTTCATCCGCCCACCGATGCAGCCATTCACCTGTATTTTTTGCAATTGGACCTAAAGGTAATTCTGATTCTAATAAAAACGTGCCGTCGTCTAGTTCTGTCTTACTAACTTGATGTTTTAGGTAGCTACTTTTAGGCATCAGTATTTTTCCGAGGACGATTCGATTTTTTCTAAAAGCTTAGAAAGCGTGTTGAGTTCAGTGACGGTGAGATTATTTAAAAGAGTTTCTTCATTTTCAAAGGTAAGTGCTTCGGCCTTCTTGCAAACTATTTTCCCAGCAGTTGTGGCAAACAACGCCAGAGCTCTACGGTCGGTCACTACAGGCTGACGTTTGATCCATTTACGAGTTTCCAGATCATCTATAATCGCCACCATATTAGAAGTTTTTATATCCAATGCTGAGGCAAGCTCGGACTGGCGAAGCCCCGGGTTGTAAACGATCAAGAGGAGCGTAGAAAAAGTGGTTATTCGAAGCCCCAATGGCTCCAGCCGCACTAGCATGTCTGACCGTAAGGTGTTGTATGCCCTTTTCAATCGATAACCGAGGAACCGGCGCAAGCCTGCATCAGTTGTTGAAAATTCATCTGGTTTTATTAACGGATTCATTGCGCAACTTACTTTGGTGCTAAGCGAACGGCCCCATCGATACGAATATTTGTACCGTTTAAATATGGGTTTTCAACTATCTGCATAACGAGCAGTCCGTATTCGTGCGGCTCTCCAAGCCGTTGAGGGAATGGAACCTCAGCGGCTATCTTGGCTGTCACGTCTTCAGGTAGGCCTTCCATCATCGGTGTATTAAACAACCCGGGGGCTATCGCCATCACCCGTATACCCGTTTTTGCGAACTCTCTGGCTATCGGGAGCGTCATAGCAGCTATACCACCCTTTGATGCAGAGTAAGCTGACTGACCAATTTGGCCATCTTGCCAGGCGACTGACGCGGTGTTTATTATGACTCCACGCTCACCGTTATCTAACGGTTGTAATGATGTCATCAGCTTTGCAGCGTGGCTCATGACATTATAGGTGCCAATTAAATTAATTCGTATTGTCTTCTCAAACACATCAATAGACAAGTCTCCGTCGCGATTCACGACCCGGGCTGCCAATCCAATACCTGCGCAATTGACAACGATGCGAGGTGCCGTGCCTAGCAATGACGCAGCACTTTCTAAGGCGTCACAAACCGCACTTTCATTCGAAACATCGGCAACAACCGCAACACCATTAATCTCATCAGCCACCTGAGCAGCATGCTCCGCATTGAGGTCAAGGACTGCGACCTTCGCACCTCTAGTTGCCAATAGTCGGGCAGTCGCAGCTCCTAGGCCGCTTCCACCACCGGTGATTATTGCCGTAGCGCCGTTAATTTCCATAGTTTATTTTTAAGTTGGTGCTTTCAAGTATAGCTATGTATTATAGCTATATCGCTTCGACGATATCCACGAAATAATTTCAGAGCCTGATATCAATTTCCAAGTCACATAAATTAAAGCACCAAAAAGCCAACGAGAGTGCTTCATTCAAATCTCAAATAGGAATCCTAATGAAATTTAAGTACAAATTGCTAGCGTTTTGATCGCACTGGCATCCTCTGTTTCTGCAGCCGAATGGAAGTCCGATGGCCCCTTGACTATCCAAATCGGTTTTGGCGCTGGTGGCTCTACTGACCCCATGGGCAGAGTTCTCGGCAAACTAATGAAATACAACACGGGTTGGAACGTCATTGTAGAAAACGTACTCGAGACCACTTGAATTGCCCTGGCCGTATACCCTCTCAAAGGGTTAGTCTCTTCACCAGTCTGCATCTGTCACATTACTGGAAAATTTGGATTTCCAACCTTACCAGTATTCTGCAAACCGTTAATGTTAAGGGTTTTAAGATTGACGACGGACGAATAGCGACACTGTCACTAGATACGTTTGATCTTTGTACGCAAGATAGCGGTGGTTTTGAGCGATCTACTGCTAAGACTAATTCGACGACATTCGAGCTGGGACCCTATTGCGTGGACAGACTCACACAGCAAATATATTAACGGCTCGAATATCACCGGGAGATTGGATTGCAACTGCCATTGCTATAAAAACCACATTGAACTGATGAACTACATCAACTAACAACCTATTTGAAAACATCATGAAAAACTATAAAGGCGCACTAATTGGCTGCGGATTTTTTTCGGTTAATCACCTGCACGCATGGAAGGACGTACGTGGTGCTAGGATCTCTGCAATTTGCGATACTGATCCCGAGAGACTAGAAACAATTGGCGATCAATTTGGTATCGAACATAGATTTGAAACCGCCGATGAATTATTCGCAGCCGATCAATATGATTTTGTCGATATTGCGACCGCTGTCCAAAGTCACCACTCACTGGTGACTTTGGCTGCAAGCAAGTACACGCCAGTGATCTGCCAAAAACCATTTGCTACCAATCTGACTGAGGCCAAAGACATGGTACAGAGTTGCGAATTGGCAGGTGTGCCGTTAATGGTTCATGAAAATTTTAGATGGCAATCTCCGATACAAGCCGTTCGCGCAGTGATAGATAGCGGTGAGATCGGCGCGCCCTTTTGGGGGCGATTCTCATTCCGATCCGCATACGATGTTTTTTCGGGCCAACCCTATTTGGCCGAAGGAGAACGATTCATCATAGAAGACTTAGGGATTCATACACTCGACATAGCCCGGTTCATTTTAGGGGACGTTTCTTCGCTAACAGCGCGAACAAATCGCATAAACCCTTCCATCAAAGGTGAAGATGTAGCTACTCTGTTGCTGGATCATAAATCCGGGGCACACTCCATCGTAGATTGCTCCTATGCCACGCGACTCTCGGAAGAAACGTTTCCACAAACGTTAATTGAAGTTGATGGCGAAAAAGGTTCTATTCGGTTAAACGCTGGTTATCAGCTAGTGATCACCACACAAACCACTACACGCCGAGTGGATGTTTCACCCCAGTTGTTGGCGTGGGCATCAAAACCGTGGCATAACATTCAAGAAAGCGTACTAGCCATTCAGCAACACTGGGTAGACTCATTATCAAATAACGTTGTGTCACAAACCTCCGGTCAGGACAATTTATTCACACTTGCATTGGTTGAAGCGGCCTATGAAAGTGCCAACTCACACCGCAGGGTACGGTTATCAGAACTTATGAACAGACCAAAGTGACGTTAATTGCAATTAGCTGTTCTGAGTGAAATTTATGTGTTCGCCATCCAGCACAACCCGGCATTGTACGCATGCCAATTAGTAAATACATTTAAGATATACTGAGCAACGCTAACCAAAGAAAAATCGATCCAATGACTGGACACACTGAAGACGATACTCTACCCGAAAGGTAACGCTGTCGTCATCTGCCGGCGGTTCCAACCTGTCACGCGTCAGGGCTTACAACGAGCGGCTCGTACTATCAATCATTCGAGAGCTCCCTCAGTCTAGAGCAGAGATTGCCAGACGCACGAACCTATCCGCCCAAGCTATATCGTTTGGAGGAGCTGAGCTAATTATGATTTTACGTTTGTGTTAACCAAGCGTAGGCATTTTAAATTCGGGATCTACGCGTTATCCGGTAGGTCATCGCAGCGTTGCCTTTTTTATACGTGTATAAAATCTAACCCCTTCCATTCCGTGCATAGCGTGATCTCCGAAAATGGAAGATTTCCAACCACCGAAGGAATGAAATGCCATTGGCACCGGGATAGGTACATTAACCCCCACCATGCCCACTTCTACATCTCGCACAAATGTTCGAGCAGTGTCGCCGTCTCGCGTAAAGATCGCTGTGCCGTTGGCATATTCATGACCATCTATAACAGCCAGCGCTTCTTCGTAACTCTTAGTGCGCACAACACTCAATACAGGCCCGAATATTTCATCCCGGTAAATGGCCATATCGGTTGAGACATTATCGAAAAGTTCGACAACTTCAAGGCCACGCGTCACTTCGCCTTTTGCGTCATCAAAGGTTTTACCATGTTCAAGCGTAATCGCTGTCGCCAGTTCATCCATGCGCTCCCAGATAATCGACTTAAATTGATCTAGCACAAGCGCACGACGCAATGGTGGTGTGTTTGCCCAGCTAGGATACGCAGCCTTTGCTGCGGCTACGGCTGCATTAACATCATCTGCTGTGGCAAGTACTAAGTCTTTATCAGGTTGGCCATTCGCTGGATTATAAACCGGCTGCGTGCGGCTGGACGTTCCGGCAAAGGATTGCCCGCCAACATAGTGTTGTATATTTGTCTTTGAGAATTCTATAAGACCTGAGATTGAGTTTGAATGCTGAAGTTTGAATGTGGATGTTTGAATGCAGAAGCTTGAGTGATTAGGCTTCGTCTTTTTGAAAGATCCAATCGTGATCAGGATGATTTTCAAAGCGCCATTTTCTCATCGGCCCTGCCATGGCATTGAGATAATACAACTCATAGCCATAAGGCACGCCACCGGGATGATGCCCTCTGGGAACGAGTACTATATCACCACTGTAATAAGACAGCGTTTCATCAAGAGAGCCGTCCTCTGTGGACAAGGGCGAACGCCAGCTGAAACAGGGGGCGCCTCAAATCACGAACAACCAGTCAAAAGCGCTGGAAGGCATTCCTCGCTAATAGGAACGCTAAGGATGTTCTACAATGTCCCAGCGACCCCGATAGCCTGCAAAGGCTGATCGAGGCTCACGAAAAATCACATTTTCATTCGAGGAACTTTGTTCGGATCCAGCTTAAGCTCCACGATCATGGGGCCTTTCCGGTCTTGAATTGCTTTAACAGCAACTTCCAGCTCTGCAGGAGAAGTGACTGCAACGCCGTGTCCACCAAGCGAGTTAGCAAGGCCTGCGAATGACGGCCATATGAACTCGGTTAGCATGGGGTCCAATTGCCGGTCTAGCATTTGAATATGCTCGGCCCCGTAAGCGGAATCATTGCAAATGATCACAATCAAATTACAGTTTGTTCTCACAGCTGTATTGAACTCATTGAGCCCTCCCATCATAAATCCGCCGTCCCCCATAAACAGTACGACGGGCCGGCTCGGATCTCCGTGGGCAGCGCCAATAGCCTGCTGCATCCCCTGACCAATGGCTGCAAAATTATCGCTCATGTGAAAACTGTTTGGATCAGGCACATCCACACGACACCAAACCTCAGTAATGTAGCGCCCTCCATCGGTGAGCATAATGCGATTTTTTGGAAGGGTGTCGTTTAAGCGATCCAAAGCATATTCAAAATTGATGCAGCCATCGCCGGACTTATCAGAATCCCCTTTTGGATGCACTGAGAGATCGTGGCTGGGCAATTCTTTGGCAAAACCTGAGGGAGCGATTTCAGCTTCATCCAGCCAATAAAGAATATTGTCAGCGGTATGCCCAGCGTCAGCGATTAGGGTCACATCCGGCTGGTAGAATGCGCCACTATCAGAAAGGCTGTTGTTAACCAAGATGACTCGCTTGCCCTTTAATAATTCGCCACGATCTGTCGTCAGGAAATGCATCCAGGCGCCAAAAACAATAACGCAATCGGCGGCTCCAATAACGTCGTAAGCCTCTGCCGTGCTAAGCGTGCCGAAAAAACCAATATTATTAGGATGCCCTTTGAATAATCCCGTGCCTTTTAAGGTTGTGGCTAGTGGCGCATCCAATCTTTCGGCTAAACGTATTAATTGATCCTTCGCACCAACGGCACCTGCACCCGCAAGAATTAATGGCCGCTTGGCTGAGGCAATCATCCCTATGGCATCTTCATGCAAAGTGCCTTCAGTAACAACAGATTCTATTTCGGGAAGTGGAAAGATAACCGTCTGATGCTTTACTTCCGCCCACATAAAATCAGACGGCATATTCAATACAATCGGGCGTCTTTCCTTTCGAGCACGATAGAACGCTGTTGCTACATCTCGCGCAGCGGTATCTGGTGATTTCACTTGTTCAAATCCAGCGCCGGTGGATTTCACTACTTCGCGCTGATCAATGTTTTGAGGATGAAACGGTGCGATTACAGGCGTATCGCCGCACAACAGAATCATCGGGCGACGAGCAACCACCCCTTCTCGCAGAGCGGTACAACAATTGGTGAGGCCCGGACCTTGAGTGACGGTTGCCACCCCTACTTTTCCTGTGACTTGCGAATAGGCTTGCGCCATCAATACAGTGCCTCCTTCATGCACCGCCGGTACCATCTTGCCGCCACATCGGGATACAAAATAATCGGCCATAAAAAGGTTGGCATCACCCACTAATCCAAAAATGGTTTCTATGCCATGGTCATGCACCGCTTGAGCGATGGATTGATGCATAAACTCTATTTGATCCGACATCGGTCTGTTCGTTCCTATTAGTTGTATGAGGCAGTTATCAGCTAGGGATTCAAACTGATAACGTTCACAGCTTTAAGCTGGATTTTTTTGCGTATTTTTACGAAGAAACCAAACCACTGAAAATACAGATAGAGCTAGTAACGCCACCGCGACTGGGCTCCTTAGTATTTGGGTAAGGTCTCCATTGGTCAGGGCAAGAGATTGCGCAATGGATTTTTCAAATCGTGGGCCGAGAAAAAATGCGATGATGAAAATGATCAGCGAATAACCAAAACTTGCCATTAGGTATCCAACAACGGCAAAGATCAACATGATTGCCACACCAAAAAGCCCACTGGTTGCCATCGAAACTCCCACAAAACAAAGTAGAAGAGCCGATGAAAATATAATGGACTCAGGCGCAGAGACCACTTTTACCCAGAGTCGCAACCCAAGTTGGCCTACCCAGAGGTTGATAAAATTTGCCATGATCATCGCACCAAATAAACCATACACCAGGCGTCCTTGATTTTCGAACAAAAGGGGCCCGGGTTGCATTCCATGAATCATGAAGGCACTAATAATGAGGGCAGCACTAACGCTTCCAGGTATTCCTAGTGTTAGCAGCGGAATTAGATTGGCACCCACAACTGCTGAGTTAGCAGACTCTGAAGCTGCTATGCCTTGAATGTTGCCTTTGCCAAAACTGTCCGGGTCTTTGGAACCTGCTTTTGTCATTGCATAAGACATAAAAGCGGCAGCGGTTGAGCCGATGCCAGGTAGAGCACCGAGTATGGTTCCGATGGAAGCCCCTCTTAATAGGGTGTAACGGCATGACCAGTACTCCGACCAAGTGACACGCTGATCATCGGGATTGCCCGTCTCCTTAGCCACAATGGCCGGTTGCATGTTGCCATGCGCAAGCGACAGTCGATGTAGAATTTCGGAAATGGCCAGCATGCCAATTGCTACAGAGGGCAGCGCCAAACCGTCAAACAAATCCCAGTAACCAAAGATCAGCCGCGGCGTGAAATTTTCAGGGTCCTGCCCAACAGAGGCAACGAGAAGCCCTAAAACGGCGGCGATAATACCTTTTGTCAGTGACTTGCCAATGAGTCCAGCTAAAATCGAAAACGCAAAAATCATGAGGGCAACCACCTCAATCGGCCCCATCCTCAGCGCCAAAATCGCCAATGGAGCGGATACGGTTATCAAAACGATATCACTCACTGTGTCTCCGGTTACTGAGGAAAACAGTGCCATTTTCGTCGCCTTCAGAGGCTGGCCTTTTTTTGCTAATGGATAGCCATCCATAGCCGTAGCCGCTGCATCCGGGGTGCCGGGTGTGTTCATCAAAATCGCGGGCACTGCACCGCCTACAAGCCCCCCTTTGTTCACACCCACAAGAAACGCAATAGCGGGTAACGGATCAAGACCGAAGGTAAAAGGGATGGCAATGGCCATGGCCATGATTGGCCCAATGCCGGGAACAGCACCGACAAATTGGCCAAGCACAACGCCAAAAAGCACGAATACTAGATTATAAAGGGAAAATGCATCTCCAAATCCTGCCAGGATGATAGACAGATCGACCATTGTTGTAATCCTTTAAGGAAGTGCCCTACCAAGAACCTGGGTAACCAGAAACCAGATGATCGCTGGCATAGCGATCACACCAAGAACCAACCACAAGGGACGTCGTTCACCGAGCAACAACATAATGGCAAGAGCCAGAAAGGGCGCTACGTATTCAAACCCGAACAACGACATGGCATAGATGCCGGCAATCAGCAAGCCAACATAAAGAGCTGTCTTGGCCATCAACATCGGGTTGCGGATCTGCTCGTCGGTCGGTTTAAGTATCAACAGCCCACCGCAGATGGCAAGGATGATCGATAAAATATTAGGCATGGTGTCTGGCGACAGGTTTCCGCCATCCACCGATTCGATGTAGTTTGGGTTAACCCAAAAATACATCGCAAGGCCCAGCAATAGGAAGAACAAGCCAGAAAATCGATCTGCCATAGTATTCACATTGTTTCCACACGCTGAACGACCCCGCCGCTAACCACAGCGGAGTGATTCCTGTTGGACTATTTAGCGAAGAGAATTTTCGCGTTCGCTAATCCGTCAACCATCATCTTCTTAGTGCCTTCAACACCCATGTTGACTGGCGCACCTTTTACTGCATTTTGAACAATCTCTTCAAATTCAGGTGCAGCAATTGCCGCATCTATAGCAGCAGCAATAGCAGACGTTGCCTTCGGATCAGTGCCAGCAGCCATCGCTAGGAAAAAGACGGGATCAACATAGGCTTCGACACCAGACTCAATGAAAGTCTTCACATCTGGCGCATAGCTTAGTCGGCTTTGATTAGCGCCGGCAATAACTTTCATGTCACCTGATTCGAGGTACGGGAAATGTTCGCCTGAACCAAAACCAGCCAGTACCTGACCACCGAGAATAAGCTTCATCACTTCGGCACCACCATCTGCAGTGACCAGATTAAACTCAGCGCCTGTTTTAGCCATTGTTTGATTCATAACCAGAACTTGTGGCGGTGCCATCGTAGCAACAGGTAATGAACCTTTCTCTTTAGCGTAAGCAACTAACCCTTCAACGTCGTCGAAAGGTGCTGATTTACTAGCAACGAGAGCCAACTCAGCCTTCGCAACAGTTCCTAAATAATCGAAACTGTCTACATCAAATGGAAGTTGGTCGCCTCGCTGAACGAGTTGAACCAGAACCGGGATACTAACGCCCATTCCAATCAGATCACCGTTGGCCGGACGCTGAGAAAGGCTAGTGAACATGGCAACACCACCACCACCGGGCTTGTTTTCTACAACGATATTCCAACCCGTGTTTTCCTCCATAACCTTTGCTAGAACACGACCCATCGTATCGGTTGATCCACCTGCACCAAAACCGATCTGAATGGTCAAAGGACCGTCTGGTGACCAATCTTCGGCAGCAGCCGATCCAGCAGTTACTGATAAAAAGGCACTTGCCGCTACGGCAAGCAATGTTGATTTAAATTTCATAGGTTTTCTCTCCTTTATGGTTTGTAGTATTACTTCTTTTTGGTTCTAAGCTGTTTTTACTTGTGAACTACCTTGTACTTATTGATTCGCTTTTTCTTTCTCCAAACGCTTTACTGCACGCTCACGCAATCCTGCTACTTGATTGAGCAGGGCCTGTGGATCAACAAAGACATTAGCTTCCCCATCCTGTCGAGCCATATGCGTTTGGCGATTTTCATCAAGGCGTGCGGAAAAACCATGTGTCGTCAGATGCGCTTCAACTGGCATATCTTTAGCCTCAACGAGTTGGCGAACGCGATCAACACTCTTGATATAGGCTTCAACTTGTGGAGGTCCTTCGATGGCATTCAATCCAAGGCCGCCTACGGTGATAGCTCGGTGAGTGTTGTCACCATCAACAACGTCATAAATATAAGATGCGGTACCCCACGTGTGTCCCGGTGTTTCGATTACGGTAAACGTGTTGTTTCCCACGGTAATCTCGTCTCCATCAGCAACCACCATTTCCGGTTCGATCATGTTCCAGGCTCTAGGGCCATCTTGTGAGCGAGCAGCGGAATAGACAGCTTCATCCCACCCTCCTTGGGTCATCACAAATGTCGCATTGGGCAGAAGCGGTTTAAGTGCCTCAGCACCTCCAACGTGATCAAAATGTCCGTGTGTCATGAGCACGTATTTGATGTCTTCCAGATCAGTGCCGGTACTTTTGATATTGTCGACAATCATCTTCTTAAACGGACCATAAAGCGTGTCAATAAGCACAACGCCATCATCGGTATGAATTAACCAAGCTGACACCCAACATATTCCAACAAAATCGACATTATCAAAAGGCTTCCAAGGTTCGACATATTGATCGTCGGGAGTATTCAACCATTTGCCAAGATCACGCGGCATAACGCCCGTCTTTCCAAATTGGATGAATCGCTTAATGATGGGGCCCGAAGGGCAACCCTCAAACAGAGATTCTGAGGCTGCAACAGGTGACATTGTGCTGCCTAGCAGACCGGCAGCAATCATAGACAGCTTAAGAGACTTAAATAATTTTTCCATCGTCTTTCCTCTTTGTGGTCAGCGATAGTTAGCAGGCGTTAATGGTTATCAGTTATTCGTAAAAAATAGGCTCATGCCGGCGGCAGTAGCTTGCCGGTGTTCATGATGTTGTTGGGATCTAAAGCTTCTTTGATTGAACGCATAACCGCCAATTGCGAAGGTTCTTTCATTTTGCTCATGACAGAAAGCTTGCTCTGCCCTATGCCATGTTCTGCACTGAACGAACCCTTCATCTCTTTAAGCGTTGCAAACACTTTTTCTGTGGCGATATCGAGTGGCAGCGCATTCCAATCCTGATTCTCAGCAGCACTCAATGCATAGTGCAAATTGCCGTCACCTAAATGACCAATGGTCAGCGGTTGAAACCCGAGCTGCTTCATCTCGACATCCATTGCCTCGACGAACGGCGCAATACTAGCCAGTGATAAAGAGATATCAAAATGATAAGCCGGGCCTGATTCGGTAATAGCCTCCAACATCGATTCACGCATTTTCCATAAATCACGGCGCTGCTGTTCGGAGGCGGCAATCATCGCATCCACGACGAGCCCTTCATCCATTAGCTCGGCCAACACTGCAGTCACTGCGCTTTCGAGGGAGATGATGCCGTCATCCTGCTTTTCACTATCGTCAGGTCGGGAAGAAGCAACCTCTACCAAAATACCATTTGGCACCTGCCCTTCTAATGGACGTCGGGTGGCCGGGAAAACCTTACAGATAACATCGACTGCCGGTTGAGGCATGTATTCAAAAGCTTCAACCCCTCCACCAGTGACGTCTTGCAAGCGATTGAGCACAGTGGGCGCTGCATCCAGTTTATTTAAGGCCAGAAAGGCCGTTGCCCGAGCATTTGGTGCAGGGAATAATTTGAACACCGCGGCAGTAACAATACCCAAAGTACCTTCAGCGCCAATGAGCAGATTTTTTAAATCGTAACCGGTGTTGTCTTTTCTAAGCCCGGTGAGCGCGTTGACCACCGAGCCGTTTGGCATAACGGCTTCAATGCCCAAACATAATTCTCTAGTATTGCCATAGCGCACTACATTCGAGCCACCTGCATTAGTAGATAGATTGCCACCGATACTGCAACTGCCCTTGGCACCAAACATTAAAGGGAAAATCAGATCATGCTCTAGGGCGAGCTCGTGCAGCGTTTCCAACACAACGCCTGCTTCTACGGTCACTGTACGACTCGCTTTGTCGAATGTACGAACAGCGTTCAATCTTTTTAACGACACAATAATTGATGAGCTACCGGCAACCGGAACCCCGCCACCACACAAGCCGGTTCCTCCGCCTTGCGGAACTATGGAAACGTTTCTGGCATTACAAAGCTTAACCAAGTCAGCTACTTCGGCAGTCGTGCATGGGCTGACGACCGCTAGCGCGCTCGACCGATATTGCCCCGTCCAGTCCGTGACAAAACCCGCAACATCATTCGGGTTGGTCAACACGTATTCCCCACCCACAATCGCCTGAATATCCTCGACGATGTTGGACATGGCAGATTTGGACAACGCTTCAATCAACTTAATGTGCTCCAGAAAGGCTCAATATGCCCGAAAACAGGTCATCTAGATGATGCTGGCGCATCCTACCATCTAACATGGTAGTTAAGTCAAGTACCATGTACCATGCTAGTTGCACAGATCATCGTAGCTTTACTATCATTCCGCAGGTCACTGGAGAAGGAACAACTCATGCAGCCGGTCAACTATCCGAAATCGCTGATGCACGTCACGGCTGAGAAGATCCGTCAAGCTATCGTCTCCGGAGAGTTGCCGCTCGGATCAAAACTGTCTGAGCAGCGGCTTGCAGATACCTTAGAAGTTAGTCGCTCACCGGTGCGCGACGCATTGGCCGCTTTGCAATGGGAAGGCTTGGTGACCATTTCGCCAAAACGAGGAAGCTATGTGTTCACTCCGGAAGTGCTAGCGGTTGATGAGCTGTGCGAACACCGTTTTATTCTGGAAACTGCGGCAATACGCTTGGGTATCGAAAGGAATCACCACACGCTAGTGCAGCAACTGGAAGCCGCCAGTGAAGAAATGCAAAAAGCCTTGGCATCAACTGACCCTCACGAATACACAATCGGTGATCACCAGTTTCACGATGCAATCATTGAATGCGCAGCGAACCGCGCTCTCTCCAAATCCTATAACCTCACAATATCTCCACTTAAAGCGCTACGCACCCATCTTTTCACCATAATGAGTGAAAACACCCAGCGCTCAATGAGCGAGCACGTCGCTGTTATAAAGGCCGTTGAAGAGAAAGATACCGAGCAAGCGGTATTACAATTGAGCGAACATATTGGACATCTTGCAACTGCGTTTCGTGCCAAGCTATCTAATCAAAAATCTGCTTAGACACAGCAAACCGGGTAATAATATTTTAAATCTCTTGAGCACTACGAACTAGCACGCCCCCTCATAACACTAGGACTAGCCCCATAACGCTTAGAAAAGCTACGTGAGAACGATGACTGGCTATCAAATCCACATTGGATGGATATTTCCAGAATATCCAATGATGAATCTAATAAAAGCTTACGCGCGATACTAAGGCGTAGACCGAGATAGTATTTCGCCGGCGTTTGCCCAAGGTGTTTCTTAAAAATAACTTCAAGCGTTTTAGGTGATATTTGCAGCTGCTTGGCGATGTTTGAAATCAATATAGGTGTATCGATATTCTCCTCCATCAACCTAACCGCTGCGCCAATACGCGGTTCTGCATACTCAAGCTTTCCAAGCGATACTGTTGGCTGGCTATCTGTTGATGCGTGCATTTGATCGTATATAAACACACTGGCAACTTCCAACGCCCGTGAGCGCCCCTGCTCTTTCTCGATAAGGTGCAGCATCATATCTAACGCCGGGGAAGCACCACCACTACTCCAAACGTTTTTATTAGTGACATAGCGATCAGGAACTATGTTGAGGCTGGGATACTGTTGCCGCATAGCTTCAATATCTTCCCAATGCGTGGTAACACGATGGTCTTTAATGATTGCCGACCTGGCTAATATCCAGGTGCCTGCTTCTACTGCGCATACCGTTTTATAGCGTGATGCCTTACGACGAACGTCCTGAACGAGCGAGCGGTCTGCGTTAGCTTCCTGATTAAAGCTTGCGATAACGATGAGATAGTCACCGGGCTTAGCCGATGAAAACGCTCCCTGACTTTTCATCTCAATATTGCCGGTTAGCTTAACCGGATCACCCTTTGGCGAGAATATTCCCCATTCAAATAGTTGCTCTGCTGAAAGCCGATTAGCCGCGCGTAGCGGATCAATCACCGACGCCACGGTCAGCATGTTTGAATCGTCTAAGATCAAAATACTGAGGGTGATTGGGGTATTTTGCATGGCGAGTACGCGCTATTTGCCAAATATACTACGTTTTATGTCAAACGTCGGTTGTAGATTCTATCAAGATACGAGAACTTTTATAGGGGAAATACAATGCCATTGGAAATGAACCGCGAGGTTTTTATCACGTGTGCCGTGACGGGATCGGGCGGAACACAGGATCGTTCGCCACATGTGCCCCGCTCGCCTGAGCAGATTGCAAATTCAGCCATTGATGCGGCTAAGGCCGGAGCGGCGGTTGTCCATTGTCATGTACGTGATCCTGAGACTGGTACGCCGTCTCGACAGCTGAGCTACTACCGTGAAGTCACCGACCGTATCCGCGATGCCGACATTGACGTCGTGCTTAATCTGACCGCAGGTATGGGTGGCGATATGGTCTTTGGCGGAGTTGAACAGCCTCTACCGGTTGGCGAAGGAACAGATATGGTTGGCGCGACAGAACGCGTTGCCCACATCGCAGAATGCTTACCTGAAATATGTACGCTTGATTGCGGCACCATGAACTTTGCCGAAGCAGACTACGTCATGACGAATACACCGGGCATGCTGCGCACCATGGGCAAGATGATGACGGACCTCGGTGTAAAGCCAGAGATAGAAGCTTTCGATACCGGTCACCTTTGGTTCGCTAAACAGTTAGTTAAAGAAGGCGTGTTGGCCCCCGATGCACTGGTGCAACTCTGCATGGGTGTCCCCTGGGGCGCACCAGACGATCTCAACACCTTCATGGCGATGGTCAACAATGTTCCAGACACTTGGAATTGGTCAGCGTTTTCATTAGGTCGCCATCAAATGCCGTATGTGGCAGCCGCTGTGTTGGCAGGTGGCAACGTGCGCGTTGGTTTAGAAGACAACTTAATGCTAGGCAAAGGCAATCTTGCTACCAACGCACAGCTTGTTGAACATGCCGTTGGCATTATCGAGAGCCTCGGGGCCAAAGTCCTCGGACCTGAAGCGGTTCGCGAAAAATTGAACCTGACAAAAAGAGCGCCAGCGTCATGACCCAAACAGCAGCAATCATAGGCGGCGGTGTTATTGGTGGCGGATGGGCTGCACGCTTTTTACTCAACGGTTGGAACGTCGTTGTATGCGATCCCGATCCGGAAGCAGCACGCAAGATCAGTGAAGTACTAGAGAACGCAAGGCGCTCATTGCCAGCGCTGCTCGATAATTCCATCATGAAAGAAGGTGAGCTTTCTTTTGTAAGCTCAATATCTGACGCTGTAAAGAATGCCGACTGGATTCAGGAGAGCGTGCCCGAACGTCTCGACATTAAACACAAGGTGCTGGCTGAAGTTCAGGCACATTGTAGAACTGATGCACTCATTGGTTCGTCAACGTCTGGATTCAAACCATCAGAGCTGCAAGAGACGGCAGCCATGCCTGCTCAAATCTTTGTTGCCCATCCGTTTAATCCTGTTTATCTGCTTCCGCTCATTGAGCTTGTGGGTGATAGCCAAACAACAGAGATGGCTAAGACCCTACTCACTGAAGTTGGTATGAAGCCTTTGATTGTTCGTCAGGAAATCGATGCGCATATAGCTGATCGTTTTTTAGAAGCTGTTTGGCGTGAAGCGCTTTGGTTGATTAAAGACGGTGTCGCAACCACAGAAGAAATAGACGATGCCATACGATTTGGTTTCGGGCTGCGCTGGGCTCAAATGGGTCTGTTTGAAACGTACCGCGTTGCTGGTGGTGAAGCCGGGATGAAACACTTCATTGCGCAGTTTGGTCCTTGCCTGTCTTGGCCCTGGACGAAACTAATGGATGTGCCAGAACTCACCGATGACTTGGTAGATGCTATTGCTGACCAGTCAGATACTCAATCAGGTATGCACACCATTCGCGAATTGGAGCGCATTCGTGACGATAATCTGGTGACTATCCTGCGCGGTCTTAAAGCTCGTAACTGGGGCGCTGGTGCGACATTGGTTGAACAGGAAGAACGTACCCAACCGCCATTACCCAGCGATATAACCAAACCGCTGAATACTTTAAACCGCGTAATTCCCATCGACTGGACGGACTATAACGGCCATATGAATGAAAGCCGTTATGGGCAGGTATTCTCTGACGCAGGCGATGTGGTAATGAAGATGGTCGGGGCTACCCAAGCCTACATAGATTCAGGGCTTTCCTACTTCACGGTAGAAAATTTAATTCAATTCCGAAATGAAACTCACCCGGGCGAGGCTATTACTGTCATAACGCAGGTGCTGCAGGCAGAAGGTAAGAAACTTCGCTTGTATCACGAGATGCATCGCGCTAAAGATGACGGCACACCCGGTGATTTGCTCTGTACGTGTAATCAATTGCTGGTGCATGTGTCTCTCGAAACGCGCAGATCGTGTGAACCTGGCGCTGAGATGGCAGCCAAGATGAAAGCCTTGCACGAGGCGCAAACTCAACTGCCAAAACCTGCCAGTATTCGCGATTGAGTCGTTATAAAGACCGTAGCCCTGCCCCCGATTTAAAGGTTTAGTGATATGAATTTTGCGCTATCAGAAGAACAACAAATGATCGTTGAGACCACACGGTCATTCGTTGAAAACGAACTTTATCCGCATGAGATGGGAATTGAAAAAAGCGATCATCTCGATATGGATCTGGTCAAGGAGATTCAAAAAAAGGCGATAGAGGCTGGCCTGTATGCGGCAAACATCCCTGAAGAACATGGTGGTGCCGGACTCGACACACTCACGTGGCTGTTATACGAGAAAGAGCTCGGTAAGGCCAATTACGCTCTTCATTGGACAGCAGTTGCGCGCCCTTCAAACATTCTTTGCGCCGGTACAAAGGAGCAACGTGAAAAGTATCTTGAACCGTGCGTTAGGGGCGAGAAATGGGATTGCATGGCAATGACAGAGCCAGGTGCTGGCTCTGACTTACGTGGCATGAAAGGCACAGCTAAACAAGACGGTGGTGATTTCGTTTTAAATGGCACCAAACATTTTATCAGTCATGCTGATATTGCCGACTTTGCTATCGTTTATATGGCAACAGGCGAAGAAGATACACCGCGTGGTAAGAAGAAGTTGATCTCCTCTTTCTTCGTTGATAAAGGCACACCAGGCTTCACTGTGCGCGACGGGTATAAAAACGTTTCCCACAGAGGCTATACAAATTCAATATTAGAATTTGATAACTGCCGTATTCCTGCAGAGAACATGCTAGGGGAATTGCACAAAGGGTTTGAAGTTGCCAACGACTGGCTAGGTGCTACAAGGCTTCAGGTGGCATCAACCTGTTTAGGCCGCGCTGAGCGAGCGTTTCAACACGCTGTCGCCTATTCCGCTGAACGCGAACAGTTTGGCCAGAAGATTGGCAAGTTCCAAGGCGTCTCATTTAAGTTAGCAGACATGGCAATGGAACTCAAAGCTGCTGAACTACTTACGTGGGAGGCTGGTTGGAAGTATGACCAAGGAACATGCACCGATAGTGATATGGCCATGGCGAAGTTGAAGGCAACTGAAATGTTGGCCTTTGTCGCTGATGAGGCTATTCAAATACACGGTGGCATGGGTGTCATGGATGAACTTCCATTAGAGCGTATCTGGCGCGATTCACGTATCGAACGGATATGGGAAGGTACGTCTGAAATTCAGCGCCACATCATCTCCCGCGCCTTGTTACGCCCGTTAGGCGCTTAGGTTTCTAACTTTAAAATTAAACCTCTTACGTTTGCTTGGGCTTTGCAAATTCACTTCTTCAGCGCAACAACGTAGAGCTAAACGTTGATTAGAGTAAGTGACGAAAGGTGTCCTCACGCCCTGGAATAAAAAATCGATAAGCAGGTTTAACCATCCCCTCAATATGCGCTCGTCCACGCGAACTTACCCGCACTGATTTATCAGCTGTTTTAGTTCGAACCGAAACGCGCGCACTTAAACCACCGCCTTACCCCGAAATATCTGAAGTGTCTTAACATGTGGTCATCAAGAAATCAGTGGTTACATCGTAGAGAAAAGACCAAGTATTCAACCTTTTTCAATATGTTGATCAATATGGATTTCTGAAATATACATAACAGATCACTCAGCTGCTAATAACGTAGAAAGCCCCTCTTCAAGCTGCTTCGTGAAGCCCGAAGCTTCCATATGAAGTCGCAGGCGCTGGTTATATCCTCCGGGTGTGTTCAATGCCTGGATCAGGTGCTGGCAATCCGGTGTGGTTTGCAAGCTCGTGCCAACCAGAGCACGCAAGAACGCTTCACCCTGTGCAGCATCCTTAACATTATCTCCAAGCCATTCTCCGGCTTTCTGCACCATGAGTGTTGCCGGTGACAGCACTGCCTGAGCGGCGAGATAGGCGGCACGAGGCGATAAAGTTCAATAAGCGGGTCGAAGAACGACTTAAAGAACTTGGATACGCCTATGAAAAGTCCAAGTGGCACGCCAATCAATATCCCCAAACTAAGGACGACCAAAACTCAGCATAGCGAGTCCCAGGTATGACCATTCAACCATGCTTTCTGCAAGTTTATTTTCTCTATTGCGAAATGTTAGCTTCATATTGCGAAACTAAAAGCAGGTGGCGCTACGCCTCGTGGGCTATTTAGATCGCGAGATCAGTCGGGGGGACGCCGCCAATGAGTTCGGTGACACGGCTTGCTGACAGCAGAAGGTCTTCGCTCCAGCCACTCAAATCTTCGATTGTGTGCTGTGGATAAACGGACCAAAGATTGATGACAGCAATAGGCTCACTGACGTAGTTGAACACTGGGGCGGATATGCCCAGAAAGTGCTCGTACTCTTCGCGGTCATTCGTGGCAAAGCCTTGGTTGCGCACTTCCAAAAGCGCGGTAATAAAATCCTCGGGATTGATAATCGTGCGAGGCGTACACCTTTTGTATACGTATCCCTTTAGTTTGGCCTGAATGACCTTCTCTGGGAGGAAAGCAAGCAATGCCTTGCCTGATGCAGAGCAATGCATCGGTTCGCGCATACCAGGACGTTGAGCACCACCAAGGGAATGCGGGGCTTCCAAAATCCGTAGATAAACCACCTCTGTTCCACTTGGCAGACCTAACGTCACATTAACGCTGTAGCGCTCGAAAAGTCTGAACATTTCATCAAGGGCAATCGTCTGAATATCAAAGCCGCTATGAGCATTCTTGATCAAGTCGAAAATTCGTGATCCCAGAAAATAGACTTTGCGTTGTTCGTCAAACCGCACCATCTTTTCTTCAGTGCAAATGGCAAGCACACGGTGAACCGTGCTCTTGTTCAACCCACATTTTCTGACAATGTCAGAAAACGTCATCGGTTTCTGCGCCTCGCTGATCGCAGTCAGCAAAACCAACATTTTTTGGACGATTGAACTTTGCATTATTGTGGCTCTGCAGCGTCAGTTTGTGCTCTGACGCAACTTGTATATGCCGCCATTGAAAGCACTAGCACAGGCCAGAAAATCTTCACTGCCTGTTGGCATGTGCCCGGGTATTCGTTCATCGACAATTGACAGCGTAGCGAAAGATAAATAGTTTATAATAACGATACATTTGTTTTGTATTACAAAACATGTATAAATTCTTGATCAGAGAAACTGTCAATGTAGAAGTGCACTGGATTATCGACATTCAGTTTTAATCTGGTGGCAAGCCCAACAAAACGATGCATTTGAAATCACTGTAGATGACCGGACAAATTACCTTGGCACATCATGACAATCCAGCCTCGCTTTGGCTCGCAAAATTAGGTTCAAAGGAGCCAAATACACCACTTGCCGGGCAGACCACCGCAGATGTTACCGTCATCGGAGCTGGGTTTACCGGCTTGCGAGCGGCACACAAATTGGCAGAATCTGGATCCAATACGGTGGTACTGGATGCTGCTGATGTCGGCTTCGGTGCGTCCGGTCGTAACGGTGGTCAGGTCAACCCCATTCTGCCTTTTAACGGACCGGAACAGGTTCGCAAGCTCGTGGGAGACAAATATTTCGAGCGACTCACTGAGTTTTCACTAGGCTCGGCAGACAACCTGTTTGAATATATTCGAGATCATCAAATTGATTGTCAGGCTCGGCAGAATGGCTGGCTGAGAGTCGATCACTGCGAAAAAGCCAAACATGCATCGCGCAGTGCAGCGCAAGCCTGGAACCGGCATGGCGCAGATATCGAATTTGTCGATGGCAACGCTTTGCAAAAGCTCAGCGGTTCCCCTGAGTACCAATCGGGGATTCTTGCGCCACGTGGCGGTGCAATACAACCGTTGGCACTGGCCCATGGGATTGCTCAGGCTGCCAAAAAGGTCGGCGCAAGAATCTACGGTAAAACACCGGCCACGCGATTAGTCCAAACGAAGGATGGTTGGACAGTAGAAACACCCGCAGGCTCGATCAATTCCAAATGGGTGGTAATTGCTACAAACGGATACTCTGACTCCCTGGTGCAGGGATTGAAGTCTGCCCTAATCCCCTTCGTCTCCGTGCAAATTGCAACACCGAGGTTATCACCGGAAGTCATAAACTCTATATTACCCGGTGGACAAACCTTGTCTGACACACGTCGGGTAATCATCTACACACGGCGCGAACCTGACGACCGAATAGTCATAGGGAGCCATGGCAACCTTAGACGTGATGGATCCCTAACTGGATTTAAATGGCTAAAAAAAGAAGCAGTGCGAATTTTTCCACAACTCAAAGGGATTGATTGGGAATATGCATGGGGCGGTAAGCTTGCGATCACGGATGATCGCCTGCCACATTTTTATGAGCCTGCCAAAGGCCTTATAGCCGGTATGGGTTACAACGGTCGTGGTGTGGCTATGTCTAACCTTATGGGTACAGTGTTGGCAGATCGTGTGCTTGGTGCCGCTCCAGACAGTTTGCCGTTCCCAGTGTCACCGATTAAAAAAATTCCTTTTAGAGAAGTGCAAATGCTTGGTAAAAGCACGGCCGTCTGGGGGATGCAAATACTTGATCGATTGGAATCAGCTAAGAAATCAGCCTAGCGTTAGAAACCTATAAATTTTTTAGAGATATTAGGTATGACAAATCCTGCATTTATTTTGTTTGGTAGTCCCGACGTAGAAAAAACCATCAAAACTGACGCCAACGTTACAGCAGGAAACCCGGAAATGGGCGTCTGGTTGTACGGCAATGATCATCAAACCGGGTCACGTTGCGGTATTTGGGAATGTACGGCTGGGGATCATCGCGCCAAGATGGATGGCTTCATGGAGTTTTGCCACATTCTTGAAGGCGAGGCAGAAATAACGCTTGTCAGCGATGGCTCGAAGCGAACCGTCAGAGCTGGCGATAGCTTTATGATGGAAGCCGGGCTTGAGATGGACTGGCATGTGCCAAAGTATGTACGTAAGTGCTTTGTGATATCTGACGTTGTAAAAGGCTAAGTCTAAAAATAATTTAAGGCCGATTCAATTTTCAAACGCACGGTGTGGGAATCAATTCATGCAGAATTTTTATAATGACAAAGAACAGATTGTCACTGATGCCATTGATGGATTAGTTGCATCATCCGGTGGCAGAGTTAGACGCTTCAAAGATGACAGCTACGCCCGTGTGGTTGTTAGATCGGACTGGGATAAAAGCAAAGTTGCAATTATCTCAGGTGGAGGTTCAGGCCATGAGCCTGCGCATGCAGGGCTGGTGGGCGCAGGGCTACTAACCGCTGCTGTCTGCGGTGGAGTTTACGCATCGCCCAGTGTTGATGCTGTTTTATCCGCCATCCTTGAAGTAACCGGCTCTGCCGGTTGTTTGCTGGTTATCAAGAACTACACCGGTGATCGGTTGAACTTCGGGTTAGCTGCCGAAAAAGCGAAAAGCCTGGGGTATAACGTAGAGATGGTGATTGTCGGCGATGATATTGCTATTGAGAATGCGCTACAGCCTCGCGGTATCGCTGGAACTGTGTTCGTACATAAAGTTGCCGGATATCTATCAGAGAACGGTGCAACGCTTGCAGAGGTGCTCTCTGCTGCCACTGCGGTAAGCCAGAACCTTCAATCCCTTGGTATAGCACGTGACACTTGCACCGTACCGGGCACAGAGAAACAAAGTCGTATCGGTAACGATGAGGTCGAAGTTGGTTTAGGCATCCATGGTGAGCCGGGTGTTGAGGTAGCTAAGTTCGCCAATTGCTCGGATCTGATGCTTGATTGTTCAAAACGCCTGCTAGCGAAAGTCGATTCTTCAAAACGTCATATCGCGCTGTTCAATAATCTGGGTGGTTTGACCGGATTAGAGTGTGCGGTGTTGTTTAAGGAGTTCATGGTTACGGAGCTTGCGTCATTGTCTGATTTTACCCTCGGCCCGGTGCCAATCATGACTGCTCTGGATATGCCTGGCTTTTCAATCACTATGCTGCCACTTGATGATAGCTATCGCGAGGCTTTGCTGGCGCCGATTGATCATCCTGTGTGGCCTAAATATGAACCTGTCACAGTGAATGAAAGCATTGAACCACCTCACCTCCAAACATTGAGCTTTGAAGCATCAGACAATGCTGAAGTACGTTCTGTACTCGGTGCTGCCATTGACGCGTGTATTGCAATGGAAGACGATCTCAATCAGCTGGACAGTAAAGTGGGCGATGGTGACACAGGTACAACATTCGCGGCAGCGGCCAGAACGGTGAAATCAGAGCTTGACCGCCTGCCCCTGGCAAGTGGTGCTGATTTGCTATCAGCATTGGGAGACATCAAGGGCAAATCAATGGGCGGATCGAGTGGTGTGCTGTTCGCCATTATGTTTGAGAATGCGTCAGAGGCGTTTAAATTAAAACCGGACTGGAGCACGGCATTATCTGCGGGCCTTGATGCGATGCAAAAGTATGGCGGTGCCAAACCCGGTGATAGAACGTTAATAGATGCTCTTAAACCTGCGCTTGATGCTCTTGTCGCTGACAAAAGTCTTAGTGAAGCTGCACAGCAAGCAAGAGAGGGTGCAGATGCGACAGCTGCCATGTTAACGGCAGGTGCTGGCCGGTCTTCCTACCTTGAAGCGCGTTCCCTTGACGGTTTTGCCGATCCCGGAGCAGAAGGTGTAGCGCGAATCTTTGCAGCGATTGCAGGTAATCAGCCCTGACAATGGTGGCTCAAAAGGCAACTTTGGCAACGGGCAGGTAATGCGCAGCGTCGACAAAGACTCAACAGGAGCATCGCCTAGAGCAGACTGGAACTATCATCCAGATCTGCCAATAACGATGTCTCCGGTATTTGATATACCCCCTAAACCCAAGGCGGCACTTTCCTGGTTTGCTAATACCTGGTTTAAACTAACGACACCTGTCTATCATCTGTTTTGCGCCCTTATTGCCTACTTTTTCTTTTGGCCGTCGATGACAGCAATGCAAGTGTTTGAGTGGCGTTGGGTATTACAGATACTGGCAATTAACTATAGCGCCGTATTAATTCTGGCAGTACCGATGCATCTTTATCTTTATGTCTTTTCGGCGCAAAAGATGAGATTAAAATTTGATGTTCGCCCGATGGAGAAAAGCACTCGCTTTACCTTTGGGTATCAAACCTGGGACAACGTTTTTTGGTCTCTTGTTTCCGGTGTACCAATCTGGTCTGCTTGGATGATTGTCTACTTTTATGTTGCCGCTAATGGCAAGGTGCCGGTATTAAATGGTGTTACGGATGGGCCGATAGGGTTTGTAGCATTTTTTTTGGTGCTGCGATTCTGGCAATCCTTTCATTTCTACTGGATTCATCGGTTGATACATTTGCCGTGGTTGTTTAAAAAAGTACATCATCTACACCATCGTAACGTCAATGTTGGCCCGTGGTCAGGTCTGTCAATGCACCCAGTGGAGCATTTCTTTTACTACTCAGCCATTGTTATTCATTTCGTTTTGCCGTCACATCCATTGCATGTCATTTTTCATCTGTTCGCGCTGAATCTCGGGGCTTTGTTTACCCATTCAGGTTTTCACAAGGTACTCGTAAAAGATAAGTCAGTTATTAAAGCAGGGTCTTTCCATCATCAACTGCATCATCGCTACTTTGAATGCAACTACGGGTCTGAAGAAATTCCACTGGATCGTTGGTTTCACAGTTTTCACGATGGGACTAAAAGAGCCACAAAACTTATTCGTGCGCGCAAAAAATTGATCTTCGCTCGGAAGTAAATCAGACCGTACTCGGACCCGTATCATCTATGAAAAATATCTACACCTACAGCGGACAGCCGGCTCTACGTGACCTGACCGTTGCATGCCTACTTAAGAATAAGAGTGCCGGTGTGCGCATGACACAGGTAACCGCATTTGATGCAGAAGAGGCGGCCGCTGCAGCTTCGCAAAAGATAGACACGCTGACAATAGACAGCACAACAACAAGCGACATTCGTGCAGCAGCACCGAATATCTTTATAACCGCCGCACAAACCATGCGTCAGTACGTCACTGAAGACGAAGCGCACAGTGGTGCAATTGACGCTATGGTGAATGGTGCTGATGCCATTTACACCCCGCGTGGTCTAGGCAACATCGAGCGTATATGTCCATGCCCAAAGACGAACTGGACAAGCTCAAAGAAGGACTCGATAAATTACAGCCGGTACACCAGTAAACAATGGCTTTGATCAATGTCAAAGTAGAAGCGGTAATTCAAGAGGCTGATGATGTTCGCTCCTTCCTATTAGTAAAAAAAGGTTTACTTAAACTGCCTAGCTACACACCGGGCTCCCACATTGATGTTCATTGTGGCGAAGGCATCATCAGGCAGTATTCGCTTTGCGGTAATCCTGATGATCGGCGTCACTACCAGATCGCGGTAAAACATGTCGATCCGTCACGCGGCGGCTCTGAACTGATGCACGGTGGCGTAGGCGAAGGTGATAGGCTTGAGATCGGGAGCCCGCGGAATAACTTTCCACTGGATGAATCAGCACCTTTCACATTGTTAATGGCAGCGGGTATTGGTATTACACCGATCATTGCCATGGCAGACCGATTGCAAGCAATAGGAAGACCCTTTGAGCTGCATTACTTCACACGCGGTACAGGCTACACCGCATTTCAGGATAGGTTAAACCGCGGCCAATATGCGAAGCATTTTTCGTTGTACGAGGGGTTTAGCGGGGTTGAAACCGGCAGGCAATTGAAAAGTATCTTCGCGTCTCACCCAACCGGACAAGTGTATATTTGCGGCCCCGGACCATTCATGGAAGCGGCTGAGGCTCTGGCGCTAAAAGATCGTTCTGCCCAACAAGTGAACCTTGAGCGCTTTGCAGCCAATCCCGCCATCGCGGGAGCACCTACTTTCCCCTTCCTGCTAGAGCTTGCCCGTAGCGGCACAGTGCTGGAAGTGGGTGCGGATCAGACAATTCTCGAAGTACTAGATCAGAACAACATTGACGCCGCGTTTTCCTGTGAACAAGGTGTGTGCGGTACCTGCGTCACTAGAATTATTCAAGGGGCACCGGATCATCGCGATAGCTTTCTGAGCGAGAGGCAGAAAGCCGCTCAAAACACACTTTGTTTGTGTGTTTCGCGCTGTGCTGGTCAGAAGCTTGTTCTGGATCTATAGCTCAACAATGCCTTAGGGCGCCTATCTAGCGAAAGAAACAGCGTGAATCCGATTAGAGGTTTAACCGTTACATCCCAACGCGAGCTGGTAAAAAAAGGAATGCACTAGCGACTGCTTAAACAACGCATTTGAACTGAAGCCTCGAGAGGCATAGATCCTGTCGGGGCCACCAATGCGTTAGTAAAAGCGGCGTGCAATTTAGGTGCAAGTACGGAGCGCTATTGCCCGGTCAACGCTTTGAAGCGTGAGAACGATCACTGGATATTAGATACAACCAGTGGTGTGGTCCGGGCATCACATGTCGTGGTGGCGACCTCCTTCTGGGCGCGCGAAATGCTCGCACCATTAGGATTAAACGTACCCTTGTACGCAACCCAACATCAGGAAATAATCACAGAGTCGATCCCGACTCTTAAAGCAATGGATCACGAAGTACCAGCATGGCGAGACAGTTACGCATCCTGTAGCGTGCGCCAGGAAGGCAAAGGTGTATTGGCTGGTGTCTATGAAGCGGAACCGCAGTTCTGGGCACTCGATGGCATTCCAAAAGATTTTAAAGAAGACCTGTTTCCAGCAGAACTTGATCGCATTATGCCGCACCTGGAAAAGGTGATTGAGCGTATGCCAAGTTTTGGCGAAGCAGGAATCAAAATCGTGAACAATGGACCGTTGATAAATATGGATATTCTGAAATATGCGCAACAGATCACTCAGCTGCTCATAACGTGGAAAGCCCCTCTTCAAGCTGCTTCGTGAAGCCCGAAGCTTCCATATGAAGTCGCAGGCGTTGGTTATATCCTCCGGGTGTGTTCAGTGCCTGGATCAGGTGCTGGCAATCCGGTGTGGCTTGCAAGCTCGAGCCAACCAGAGCACGCAAAAACGCTTCACCCTGTGCAGCATCCTTAACATTATCTCCAAGCCATTCTCCGGCTTTCTGCACCATGAGTGTTGCCGGTGACAGCACTGCCTGAGCGGCGAGATAGGCGGCAAGTTCACTTTGATCCGCCAATTGAAAGATAGAATTGCGAGCCCCAAAAAGTGCATTGGCGATCTCAGCCTCACCCAGTATCAAGATCGGAGAATCACCCGTGGCAATTCCTGGAAAAGGGATCATATTGGCAACAGCAATCGCCGGCGCAACCTTAACTTGTAACTCGTTGATGGTTGGCCCAGACATGAGTGATACGACCTTTTGGTCAGGCCTGAATGTCAGTGAAGAGAGAACGTGTCTTGCCTGATCAGCCATCAGCCCCAGGAATATAATGTCACTCGCATCAAGTACCGCTTGATTGCCTGCAACTGTCACATTTTCATATTTTCCAGCTAACCGAGATGAGTGCGCCTCTCCACGTTGTGAAACTGTTATTTGATGACCGTCCTCAGCAATACCATCGACAACGGCGGCAGCTATGGTGCCTGTCCCAACAACCCCTATTCTCATCATTTCACTCACTTTCTATCACGCATTTTATCGCCGGATGGATCATAAAGCGGGGCACCCTGAACAACCGCGGTGTATAACTCACCAAGAATTTCCACATCAAGCGTTGTCCCGGGAGCAGCACAAGCGCTATCAACGAATCCCATAGCCATTGATTGTCCTACATGATGTGCGTAGCCGCCCGAAGATATATAACCAACCGCTATACCGTCTTTTAGAATGGCTTCATCCAAAGTGACATCAATTGGTGTGTCTATTGTGAGTGTCACCAGTTTTCTGGCAACGCCTTCTTCCTTGAATTTTAGAGTAGCTTGTTTACCCACAAAGTCTTTATTCCAGTTGATAAAAGTATCCATACCAGACTCGATAGCATTAAAATCTGGGCGAAATTCGAGTCCCCAGGCACCCCACCCTTTCTCAAGACGTAAGCTCATGAGTGCACGGTTGCCATACCAACGATAATTGAGATCTGCGCCTGCTTCTTCAATCGATTCAGACAGTTTGATCAGGTACTGAGGCTTGCAATAGATTTCATAACCGAGTTCACCACTAAAACTCAAGCGATGTAATACAACCGGTACCCCTCCGACAAATGTTCGCCGGGTATCGCGAAATTTTAACGCTGCGATATCATCGCGGGAAATTCTTGATAACAACTCGCGAGATAAAGGTCCGGATATTGCCACACCGTGCCACTCACCGGTTTGGTTTTCATAGGTCACATCTACAGGCAGTGTGCGCGCAAACCAGCGACTATGTGCATCCTGCATGGCACCTGATCCGAATAGCATAAAGTGCTCATCGTCGTAGCAAGCGACCGTTAGATCCCCATACAAACGGCCCTTGTCGGTGAGCATAGGCGTCAGTGCAATGCGCCCAGGCTTTGGTATATGACCGGCCATGGTGTTATCAAGCCATGCACGAGCACCGGGCCCCTTGATGACATGCTTGGCAAAGTTGGCGATTTCAATGCCGGCAACTCCCTCACGGACCGCCTTTACTTCGCGAGCAACATAGTCATGAGAACGGTTGCGTTCGAAGGTTGGTTCTTCAACGGCATCTTCCGGACTATCTGCAAACCATAACGCGTGCTCTAAACCAAATGATTGTCCCATGCGCGCGCCTTTGGCAATTAACCGATCATACAGTGCAGTGGTTTGTTGCCTGCGACCTTTAGGCAATGTTTCGTTTGGAAATGTCATCACAAACCGACGTTCGTAATTCTCAGTTGACTTAACTGTCCCCCAGTCCGGTGTAGCCCAGTTACCAAAGCGTGCAACATCCATTGCCCATACGTCAATCGATGGTTCACCATCAATCATCCACTCGGCAATGGTTAAACCGACGCCGCCGCCCTGACAAAAGCCAGCCATCACGCCCACAGCACACCAGTAGTTATGCATACCCGGAACGGGGCCAATCATGGGGTTGCCATCTGGCCCAAAGGTAAAGGGGCCGTTAATCGTTTGGCGAATACCCGCATCGGCCAGCGCTGGGATTCGATCAAACGCAAGCTCTAAACGATCTGCAATATTTTCAAGATTAGGATTGAGTAGTTCATGCCCAAAATCCATCGGTGTTCCATCGACCCGCCATGGTGTACCTACCGGCTCATAGGTGCCGAGCAATAAGCCGTCGCGCTCTTGCCGGAAATATATATTGGCGTTGTAGTCAATGCCGCAAGGTAATCGTGAACCGAAGTTTTTTACCTCATCAATGGTTTCGGTTAACAGGTAGTGATGCTCCATAGGCTGTACTGGGAGATTCATGCCCGCCATGTGCCCGACTTCACGTGCCCAAAGCCCGCCGCAATTCACGATATGTTCTGCGTTGATCACACCTTTACTTGTGGTGACATCCCAGGTTCCATCAGAGCGCTGCGTTGTTGCTGTAACGGGCGTATGGGTGAAATACTCGCCGCCGTAATGCCGCGCAGCTTTAGCGAAAGCGTAAGTTGTACCGGAAGGGTCAAGGTCACCATCCTGATCATCCCAGAGGGCTGCAAGGTAGTGCTTTGGATCAATCAACGGGTGGCGTTCAGCAACTTCTTTGGGAGATATCCATTCCTGCTCCAACCCCATATAGCGCGCCTTTGAACGCTCTCTTTTTAAGTAGTCGTACCAGGTTTTATTAGAGGCAAGGTAAAAACCACCGGTGAGATGCAAGCCGATATCCTGCCCCGAGAGTGCTTCAATCTCTTTGTACAAGCCAATGGTATAACTCTGCAGTCTTGAGATATTCGGGTCTGAACTAATGGTGTGAATTTGCCCTGCAGCATGCCAGCTGGATCCAGAGGTGAGTTCATCGCGTTCCAGTAACACCGTGTCTTTCCAGCCGAACTTGGCCAGATGAAACAGTATGGAACAACCTACGACACCACCACCAACAATGACAACCTTAGCGTGACTGGGAAGAGTCGCTTTCGTAGCGCCTTCTTTAACAAACTCTGGCATTTTTTATCTCCTGATAATCAAGGCGTAAAGTAAAAGTATTACTGAATGTCATGAGTACTTGGTGGCTTAATACCAGGCATCGGGAAGTTCTGATTTTCGTTTATCCATAAAGGCGGTAAGCGCCTCTTTGGTGCTTTCATCCATCGGAGGTTCTTCATATACATCGAGCATATGGGTCCATTTATCATAGGCTCGCTCGCGCATGTCTTTGCTGCCCTTCTCTTCCCAGCTCTCGACGTTTTCACTGTCGCTTAAAGCGGCATCGTAAAATGCAGTTTGGTAATGGCGCATGGTGTGCGCTGAACCTAGAAAGTGACCACCCGGCTCGGTTTCCCGATAGGCGTCTCGCGCAAACTGATCATCACTCATATCAAGCCCGGCCAGTACCTTCTGGTAACTGCCTAATCGATCCGCATCCATAATGAGTTTTTCAAAACCTGTCGCCAATCCACCTTCAAGCCAGCCTGCTGCGTGCAAAGTGAAGTTTGATCCAGCCAGCGCTGTGGAATGCATTGAATCGGCGCTTTCATACGCCGCCTGAGCGTCTTCAATTTTAGAAGCGGTTAATGAACCTCCACATCGCAAAGGTAACTTAAGCCTTCTAGCCATCTGGCCTATCACATAGTTGGAGAGCACAGGTTCAGGCATACCAAACGTAGGCGCACCAGACTTAAGACTCATGGATGATAAAAAATTACCCATTACAAACGGCGCGCCCGGTTTAACCAGTTGCCCGAAGGCGACCGTTATCATGACTTCTGCCATGGCTTGCGCTATCGAAGCTGCGGTAGAGACTGGCCCCATAGCTCCCGTGAGAATGAATGGCGTGATTACCATAGCCTGACCACGCGATGAATAAACCTGAATGGCCTCGGTGACCACACGATCTATTAGCAACGGAGAATTAGTATTCACGTTAGCCATAATCACGACATTGTTATCCATGGTTTCTTTTCCATGGAGAATCTCTGCCATATCGACGCTATCTTGAGCGCGACTTTTTTCAGTGATAGCACCAAGATGCGGTTTGTCATTGAGCACCATGTGCGCGTACACCATATCAAGGTGGCGTTTGGAAACCGGTATATCAGTGGGCTCAGCAATCACCAATCCGCTATGGTGAAGGTTGGGATGCATATAGGTGAGCTTGAGTAATTTTTCAAAATCATCAAACGTTGCGTAACGCCGTCCGCCTTTAAGGTCACGCACAAACGGGGCACCATAGATAGGCGCAAATACTTGGCTGCCATTTCCAATCGTGACAGAGCGCTCGGGATTACGCGCCAGTTGCGTAAACTGCGAAGGCGCCTTGGCGCATTGCTCTCGTACCCAAATGGCATCGGCAAAAACCTTGTCACCGTCGATTTTGACTCCCGCCGCCTTCCAGATGCGCAGTGCCTCAGGATCATCACGAAATGCGAACCCAATATTCTCGAGCATCCAATCAACCTGCTCGTCAATCTTAACCAGCTGCTCTTCGCATAGCGGGTCGAAGTAAGGCAGCGCCCGATTGATATAGGGCGCATAGACTGAGTTTGTGTGGCTATCGTCGAGGGATTTTCTACCTCTGCGGGTGCGTCTTACCATCGGATTGCTCGAGTAAATGCGATGAGTCGATGGTAAACACTTAAAATGTGCCTGTAACCGTTGTATTTTTCAATGATTAGCATAGACTGAGACTATGCGAAATACGCTCAAACTTATCGCCTCACCCCGTAATTTGTTTGTTTTCGAGGCGGCAGCCAGGCTCAAGTCGTTTACTTTGGCTGCAAATGAGCTTGGCATGCAGCAGCCATCAGTGAGCGCGGCCATCAAACAGCTTGAAGCTTCGCTGGAGGTCAGATTGTTCGACCGTGGACATCGGCAAATTGCACTAACGAACGCCGGCTTACGCTTTTATGCTGATGTATCACAGGCGCTGCGGGGCATAGAGAATGCCGCAGAAGCGGTACATAACATGGGACGTTCAGAATACGTCACGCTTAATTCGTCCACCGCGTTTTCGCACTATTGGATGATGCCAAAGCTACATGGTCTGCGCGAATTACACCCTGATATTGATTTGCGATTGCAAAATAGCGTCCATGACCCTGACCTTGATTTGGAAAATATTAGTATTGCGGTGCGCCTCGGGCACGGTGAATGGCCGGACTGTTTCGCGACAAAAATAGCAGACGAAATTATCTATCCAGTAGCAAGCCCCATCGTCATGCATTCCGCCAAAAATCTGCGCTCCGTTCCTAATCTGTTAAACGAAAGACTGATTCATCTTGAAGAACCTGTGCGTATGCGCCCGACCTGGTCACAGTGGTTTCAATTCCACAAAATCGAAAACGCCGAGATCTCTGTGGGCATGAGACTCAACGACTACGCACTCGTGCTACAGGCAGCACAAACGGGGGAAGGTTTTGCTTTTGGCTGGGAGCATATAGTGCGAGATCTTATAGACCGAAAGCTACTGGCTGCACGTGAAGAATGGTCTTGGAAAACAGGCCGGGGTATTTACTTAGTTTGGTCGAAAACAAGGCCTTTGTCTAAAAACGCTGTTAAGGTTCGGGATTGGATTCTGTCGTTTGTTTGAATTATGGGGTCAGAGTAACAACTATCCCGAGATGCAGCACATGGAGCGTATGGGCTCAAGGTAATAACCATCCCGATAGATAGTAACCGGTATGCATTGGCTTGCTATAGATATATCGAAAACAATCCCGTTAAGGCAAATATGGTTGCATCGCCGGGAGAGTATCGCTGATCAAGCTATCACGCCAACGCGAGAGGAATTGATTCCACAATGTTAACTTCACACCCTTGCTACGAACAGTTAGCAAAAAGCAAACAAGCACGATTACGAAATTATTCTCAGCTGTTTGACAATTCAGATGCAGGTAATCTCGATACGGAGATACATTGGGGTATAACTAAAAATCTGGCTTCGGGCAGCGAAAAATTCAAAGATGAGATTCAAACCTTGACCGGAGTTGCCCAGACACTAAAGTCGAGAGGGCCAAAGAAAAACCTCGGATAAGTATTTTTACTCTGACCCCCTGCCCCCTTAACGATCACACCTTGTTTAATCAGCTTCCTTAGCAATCGTCATATACGCATGCACATACCCCATGCCATGCCCCTCAGGATTCTCGGCTACCTGATCTTGATAGCGCTGGTAGTATGCCTCGATTAATTCCGAACGTTCTTGTTGTGATCGATCGGCAGAAAGTGCACCGGCAAATACGCTTTCATTCCAGCTACGAATAGTAGGAATGTAGGCTTTGGCAAATTTATTAGCATCGCCGTGTTGTTTAAAATCTTCGGCAAACGGGCACGGCACTACCGCAGTTTTAATACTCTCAAGCCTTAACCCAGCTTTGTACACATCACTATTTTTATCGAGTAGCGGTGCGCTGAATTCGTCTACTGTGTTGTAGTACTGAGGCAATGTCATGCCCTGATATTCTTGCTCGCTAATAGTGCCGTCAGCCAAAAAGGATTGCCAGTTAGCGTTGAAGTTATTAAACATATTAACGCCTCCCGTGTTACCCAAGTATCTACCCTGCTCATCTTGGCAAAAATTGATCAACACTAGCCTGCCACCGGGTTTAAGTTCTCGTGCACGATGCAATAATATTGCGGCCCAATCTTCACGGCCTTGTTGTTCAAACGCCTTTAGCTCATCACCTTCAGCACCCACCATGTGAACGTGATTGCTTATATTTGTAGGTGCGCCTCGGAGCCAATGCATCGCGGTGGCAGAAAAACCCAGATGTAAGGAATGACGTGGCAGTATGGGCTGATAAAACGATGAGCCTGATTCGATAGCATGCACGTGGGGCAGCTCATGCAGGTAGGATTCGAATTGTGTTAAGCCGTGCAGTATGCCTACCAGTGCATTGAAATCATTTCTGGCTTGATCTGCATACACAATCTGAATATCGTTTTGACGCTTTTGACGGCAGTGTCGTGTTACTGATCGCCATAAGTCCAAGGAAGTACCCCCATCGGCACAACCCATATCAGAAAAATTCCAATGCTCGTTACCCTGAAGCTCTATGTTGTCTATGGCTTCCAACACTCTGGGGATTGATTTATCAATGACGTCTTTTGCGCCAATGGTAGCCAGAGAATAAAGCCCGCCAGCTGACATAGTGACGTTATCGGCTTGCACTATGTTTTTGCTCATAATTGTTTTACGCCTTTGTGTAGATGTTAAAAAAATACACGAGACGGTTATCATTATCAATCCATGGCCACACGACCAAATCGACTTGTTCGCCAGCCATTACATTGGCAACTTTATCGCAAGTGTTGGCAAGATGTGTGTCGCGCTCTGCGACTGTCGTCATCTCGGGGATGGATATTTGACAGGCTAGCAATGATAGGGATTCATTAACCGTCATTACTGCCTCTCAATTTGCCATAACTCACAAGCTGACGCTCGCTTTATGCCCGGCTTTTATACATTCTTCGACGACGCTCTTTCACAGCTCGTGTCGCCTCTTCAGAGCCATCATGTACCGATCCAAACCATCTATCCCAAGGCATTTCGATCGTACCGTAGTTACATTCAAAATACTTATGGTGCAATTGATGATGAAAGTCCGCGGCTTCTGTGACGGTTTTGTCTTTTATCAACAGTTTCTCAAAGCCTGAGTGCGAAAATGCCGGGCCATACAACGCATGTACAAATGCAAAAGTACGATGACCGGATGCGATGTAATGATAAAATGTATCAGTACCGATGATATATAAATGATGTGTTCTACAGGATGCATCGACATACCTGACCACGGCCCAATATGAATATTTTTGTGGTGCAGTAAGGGCTGGTTGAAATGACCAGTGTAGTAACCCGTTGTGGTTAGCCATTCAGTATCGAGATACTGTCCACCGAGCAAAATGCTATTCTGACGTTGTAAGCTAGAGAATGCCTGATACAACAATGTATAAAATCCTAGAAATAGCCTGTGCCACCCGTCATTTTGTTTATCGGATGGGCAATATCGATGTGAGCATCCGTTTCAAAGAACGCGTGCGAAGCGCTTTCTATTGCAACAGCTGATGACTGCTCGAAACTATTCAGAAACGATTTGTAGCGCAACTTGTTGGTATGGGACTGTTCTGTCGCAATACCCATTTCGGCACGGGGAGATCGTGTAGGCATGCTGTGAAGTTAGAATGAGGGCCAATCCAGCAAAGATGATACCGCAGTTCCCGTCACCCCTCGCTGCAAGATATTAACCTCCATTGACTACCAGGTCTAAACCGTTATAGTCAGCGCATGGGATCAATAAGCCTTCAATCTGCTCGTACAATTGCCGAGAGCTCTGCCATGCGTTTGCTCGAGGTGCGCTCAAGGAAATAACATGTCATCACATGACCGTTCACTCTATCTGCGCTACGCAGAGGCCCTGCAACACCCAAGCGATTTTTCAGGCGCTGTTTCAGAGTTTTTCGCCTCAGACGCCAGCATCAACGTTGTTCATCCATTCAATGACTTGGATGGGGCTAAGGTATACGTCGATAAATTCTTGCGCCCGTTACAACAAGCCTTTGAAGGGCTTTACAGACGTGACGATATATTCCTGGCTGGCCAATTTGAAGGACAAAACTGGATTAGTTCTACCGGTTACTATGTCGGACGCTTTTCACAAGACTGGATCGGTCTCAAGGCCACAGGCACGCTGCGTTATTTACGCTATGGGGAGTTCCATCGCATTGAGAACGGTAAAGCCGTAGAAAGCTATATCTACTTGGACTTACCGGAACTGATGATTGCTTGCAATCAATGGCCATTGGCCATGGGACCGGGTCTGTCACGCGGTTATACCGGTCTGATCCACGGCCCTGCAAGCAGAGACGGCGTCATGATGAACGCCACCGATCCTGCCGAGGGTCAACGCAGTTATCAGATAGTGACGGATATGCTCGCCGGGTTGGCGACCAAGGATGAAGCGTGGCGACCCTATTGGCACAAAAACATGATGTGGTACGGCCCGGGCGCATTTGGAAGTTTTGTGGGTATCGACGAGTTTGCGTCGTTTCAAGTTCCCTTTGAATCGCAGTTTAACGGATGGTCGGGTGGATCCTCAAACAACGGGTTGACCAAGCACTTCACAAGATATGGCGACGGAAATTATACGTGCTCGGGTGGTTGGCCATCCGTGACAGGTATCAACGTAAAACCATTCCTCGGACAAGGCCCCACACAAGAGCGAATCTTCATGCGTGTCTGCGACTGGTGGCGGCGAGAAGACGAGCTTCTTGTTGAGAACTGGGTTTTTGTTGATGTCCCGCATGCATTGCTGCAACTGGGATATGACCCGTTACCTAGCTGGGAAGGTTAGCAAGAGCACTATTCATTTTCTGAGGTAAATATATTTAAGTCACCCTTATCGCTAAATCGAACAGCCCCAAAACTACCTTCAGGTGCCCCCAGCTTTCCTGTGAGCGAGTAGGCTATTGGCTGATTTGTGACTCCCTCTTTTCCCATGGCGTCAGCTCGAGCCAAAAGTTGGCGCACAACGCTGAACGCAGAGATGCTGACTGGCACAGTTAATACCGCGTCACTAAATCGTGGAATTTCGCCAGTTATATTGCTAACGCCACTGGCAAGGCCGCGACCATCAAGATCAAGCCGAACTGACATACCGTCGTACGCCAGTGGTGTTTCGTTAGGATTCTGCACACGAAGTTTTAATTCGAAGCGGACTTCTAATCCCTCACTAGGCAAGGCCTTCATTCCGACTACCTGCACATTAGGTCTGTCGACGCCCGACAGAGTGGCACAGCCACTGAGCAAGGCGATGATAAAGGCTGTGAGGGGTAATAAATATCGATTCATATCGTCTGAGAGTCCTTGTGTTGGTGGTAAGCCAACTCTTTCCACAGCTTTAGTGTACACAGTTATGAAAATAACAAACCATCAAATCGGCGGAGCTGCTCGTTCAGTCATCAACTCTCTGGCGGTGACTCTCTCCCGGTGAATCATATAGAGCCCAGCACCGATAATAATGGCTATGCCCATTTGGCTAAGTGCGTTAGGAAAATCGTGGAAAACCAGATAGCCGAATACGGTGGCCACCGGTAACTCAAAATACTGCAGTGGAGCCAAGGTGGCAGATGGTGCTAAGGACAGAGCGTAAGTCATCATCATGTGGCTAACCGTTGCGAAGAATCCAGCACCAAAGAGCCATAGCCAAGCAAATCCTGTCGGCATTACAGGATCTAATAAATCTGAGCCGGTACCTTGCGCAAGCAGTAGCGCTGGTAGGCAAAATACACTAGCAACCAAACCGGTATGGAATTGCAAAGCAACCGGATGTAACTTGCGCGACAGACCTCGCGTCACAAGAATGTAAAAAGCGAAGGCGACTGCGGTTCCCAGAGGAATCAGCGCAACGACGCCAAAGGCCGCAAAACTGGGTTGAATCACGAACAGGACTCCGACGAATCCAACCATGCACGCCGAGATACGGCGTGGTCCGACGTCCTCATCTAAGTAGAATTTACCGAACAACAAAACAATGAAAGGCGCTATGAATACAATGGCTAGTGCATCGGCAAGCGGCATTACACGGATCGCCGCGATGAAACAAAAGGTTGCAAACAGCAAAAATAAGGACCGCGCTATGAGTGGCAGCCATAACGCACGCGGCACGTGTAAAGACAGCCCCATGACTTTTATAAACGGTGCCATAAGCGCACACTGAATGGTAAAGCGCGCAGCGGTAATCTGCCCTACGGGTATACTGGAGGACGCAAGTTTGGCTGCTACGTCCAGCAAGGGTGCGGTTACGCAAAAACCAAGCATCAGCACAACACCTACGAGAATGTTGTCAGTGGATGGAGCCGAAGATGCCGTGTTTGTCATGGTTCATAGCATAGCTTAATGGTTTTAAGCTAGCTCATTTAAAACTGTATATCGGACTTGTCCAGGCAACATGCCCGTCCTCCAATGTAATGCGTGCATAAATCACGCTATCGCCCTTCGCGGGAATCTTCACATCACGGCTTATTGATAGCTGTGTCTCGTTGAGTTGCTCGGGCAGACGTTGTATGACCAGTGCTTTATCTATGCCGCCACACGAAATTTCTGTACCGTCAATAGTGACATCTGCTAACGCTACGTTCATAACACCCTGATTCGTTTTAACGTCTATTGAAGAATCCGCGGATTCGTTCTCTACCCATAGATCAATAGATTGTGCGCCACCTGTGGTAACGCTGGTCCATTCCAAACACGTCGCAGAAGTAAGCTTCGGCTGCCGATCAGGGTTGTAGAAATTAGTCGCTGTTATTCTGACAATGGTGGCGCCCGTCAAGTTAGCTGAGGCCGTCCATTTGACCAAGCGCTGACGGCCTCGAGTTTCCTGCCCCTTGCAACTTATTCGATAGCGCGCACCCAGATCGGATTCTGAATACGGACGCATACACTCTATTCGTTTGGTTCCATCGTAGAGTTCAATTTTTTCAATCGGCGCGTGCGCTAGGACATCCAAACTGAACGTAGCAGTCGCTTGATCGGTTTGAACGATGTCGCCCATCATTGCAGTATCACTAAGCGTATGCTCATCATTGCCCAATGAGGGATTCCTGAAGAAGATCTTAGCGGGCTGTCCGTAATTCATCTGTGCTGCCAGATACAATCGACAACCCGTGGTGGCGTAATGGTGTCTTCTACGAAACTCTTTGAACAAACTATCGCGCGTCAATTCAGGTAGTAGGTGACAAGTCAGACCGCCGTAGGAGCCGAATTTGGCATCACCAGGGTAAGACGCGCCAGGTCGCCCCTTGTGGCCATCGGAGCCTGCAACGATACCAATGCGATAACCCATCGCTAAAGCGTCATGAACAATCCAATCGAAGGTCCCCCAACTGGAATGTACTTCCACTGAAGGTTCAACGCGGGCATCGTGCGCATAGGTCACATCAGCGAATCGACCACCGACATGCGGTACGACAAGCACGTCCTCTCCTTCCAGAGCCTCGAACAGTTCCGTGACATCGTGACAATCAGTTTCCGGCCGGGTTTTATCTTGGATGATTGCACGTGAAGATCGATATATAGGGCGTCCTTCCGTTCGGTACCATACGTTGTGATCACCGCCTAATCCTGTGTTTCCAGACCATTCATATCCTGGCAATGCTAAAAATATTCCTTCTTCGTTAAATTCGGCCGTCAGACTATTTATCTCCGACCAGAAGTCATCGGTAATTTGAAAATCATTACCTTGATGTCCTGTGATATCGACAAAAGATCGATATTTCCCGAAAAAGAAATAATCCCGTGCAGACCCTGAGCCGATGGTTTCCCCGGATTGACCATGCATATCTGACCAATAGTGACTAAAGGGCGAACTGCTCTTGATACGTAAAGGGTTTGAGCGAGCAACAACTGCATCGTCTATAAGTACGTCAATGTGGTAGTCGCCCTCTTCGTCTATTACTAAATCGTCCAGCACGATTGAAAAATCGCCGCTATTGAAAGTGGCTTTTTCCGGTAGACCTTTTATCGGGTTGTTAGCTTTCAAGGACACGACGCCAGTAAACTGATCAGACGGATTTCCCCAACGATCTTCAGGCTTAACGATAAACCGAAAAGGTTGTCCGACTTGCCGTAATGTGGGCAAGAGCGCTTTCCACACGGATGCCTTACCCGGTACGATAGTGATGAATGGTTGTTTATCCTCTTCCAACGGTGTGTAATCGACCGTTGCGAAAGCATCAACCGTTATTCGGAATTGATGTTCAGCCTCTATATGTGTTTGAGTGCGAACACCGGGAGACCCTTGTCGTTGGTCACCCACACGAAACGTAATTTCATCTCCCGGTTTAAGAAACTCCTTACATAGAACCGTGATGCTATGCCCCCATGGCCTCAAGTTTCGCTTGTAGCTAATATCGACTTCAATCAACGCATTGTTGGACGTCTCGACCGTTAAGTAACCAGGTGCTGTGGGGTCGTCCATTTGTAATGGGGTCATGTCCGAATGGGTACGGAACGCAAGCTTTACCCCACCCTGATCATCAATACCAAATTTTCCCGCTGTATAGATCAGGGTATAACTTTGCCACGAGCCGGCTTCGACGGGCTGCTGCGGAGTCACACTGGCAGAGCCCATTAAATCTCGACGGTAATCATGATTTGGCATTACATACTCGCCCGTATATAGAAAATTCCTTACAAGATTATAGGAAACTTGCTTCTCATACCTGCGCTCGTCGATTCTAGGGCATGGCGACATCACTTCCGGTGCTTAACGAGCGTTTTTTATACTCGGGCAAGCCTGATTCATGGCTTTTAAGCTATATTAGTTGACATTCCAGTCACTGGAACCTCCATCATAAATCATGTAGAGGTGGTTATTCGATAGGAAGTGCCATGCAGTCGTCCAAGACGCTAACAATACCGATAGAGGGAATGAACTGCGCATCCTGCGTCTCTCGAGTGGAGAAGGCAGTATTGGCGGTGGATGGTGTTACAGACGCGTCCGTTAATCTGGCTCAGGAATCTGCAACCGTTAGCCTTGTGGAGACCAACGCTTTATCGCCTGTAATAGCAGCCCTGTCTGATGCTGGCTATCCGGCCAGAACCCAATCGGTGGTGCTCGATGTTCAGGGTATGAGCTGTGCATCGTGTGTGGGTCGAATTGAGAAGACCTTGCTCAACATTGATGGCGTGACCGCCGCCAGCGCTAATTTGGCGACAGGCACGGCTGATGTACGTTTTACCGGAACAACACTCAATACCTCGGCTATAGCGGGAATCTTAACAGACGCAGGTTACGCATCCAGTGTCCGCGATGAGCAGTCTGGACGAAATTCCGATCATCGCGCTGATCAGATAGCGCAGCTCAAACGCTCCACTCTTATAGCAGCAGTCTTTGCTATTCCAGTTTTTATCATTGAAATGGGATCGCACCTGTTCCCGGCCTTTCGGGAATTGATCGGTACTGCCTTAGGTACAACAAACAGCCACTATGTACAGTTTTTACTCACCTCCGTAGTACTGTTTGGACCGGGTTTACAGTTTTACCGCACAGGCTTTCCTGCCCTCTTTCGCGGTGCACCCACAATGAACTCATTGGTTGCCTTAGGGACGTCCGCAGCATATGCGTTTTCTGTGGTTTCAACGTTTGCCCCGAGTTTACTACCCGGAGGTACGGCAAACATCTACTACGAAGCGGCTGCTGTTATCGTGGTGTTGATTCTCTTTGGCCGTTACCTAGAGGCACGTGCAAAGGGTCGCACCGGGAGCGCAATTCAGAAACTGATTGGCTTGCAAGCAAAAACAGGACGAGTCGAACGTGACGATGTCATCATTGATTTAGAAATAGATCAGATTGTTCAAGGAGACAATATTCATGTTCGGCCCGGTGAAAAATTCCCCGTCGATGGAATCGTGTTAGCGGGCCAATCCTTCGTCGACGAGAGCATGATCACCGGCGAACCCATTCCTGTTGAGAAACAAGCAGACGCGCGCGTCAGTGGTGGCACTATCAATGGAACAGGCTCGCTAACTTACCGCGCTACCGCTGTTGGTAAGGACACACTGCTGGCTCAAATTGTCACGATGGTGGAACAAGCACAAGGGGCGAAGCTCCCTATACAGGGTCTGGTTGATCAAATTAGTGCCTGGTTTGTGCCTGTGGTCATTCTTATCGCATTTATCACGATGGCCGTCTGGTTTGCGTTTGGCCCAGAACCCTCACTGAGCTATGCACTGGTAGCGGGTGTTGCTGTGTTGATCATTGCCTGCCCCTGTGCAATGGGGTTAGCGACCCCCACCTCCATCATGGTCGGCACAGGCACAGCTGCGTCAATGGGTGTGCTGTTTCGTCAAGGTGATGCCCTGCAACGACTTCAAGGCGTGGATACGATTGCATTCGACAAAACAGGGACACTGACACAGGGTGCTCCTGAATTAACTCATTTCGAATTAGCCAATGGATTCTCAGAGGAAGACGTCTTGGTTCTGATTGCCTCAGTCGAGGCTTTATCGGAACATCCGATTAGCGATGCCATAGTCAGGGCTGCAACCGCTAGAGACTTACCCATTCGGGAAACCGAAAATTTCTCATCACACACCGGCTACGGTGTTCAGGCGCTTGTCGGTGGTCGTGACGTACTGATCGGCGCCGATCGTTTGATGAGTCGAGAAAACATCCCGACGGGTCAAATGTTGGAAAAAGGAGAAGCGCTCGCTAAGCGAGGCATTACGCCTCTTTATGCCACTATTGATGGTCAGCTTGCAGCAGTCATCGGTGTTACAGATCCAATAAAAGAAGGCGCTGTTACAGCCGTTAGAACGCTTCAGAAAATGGGCCTGACACCGGTAATGATTACAGGCGACAACGCGCTCACAGCACGAAATATAGCCGATGAATTAGGCATTGATCGCGTCATTGCAGGCGTTCTGCCTGGTGGGAAGGTCAACACAGTTCAAGACCTACAAACAAACGGGCAACGCGTTGCTTTTGTTGGTGATGGTATTAACGATGCACCAGCACTTGCAACCGCAGATGTAGGTATTGCTATTGGCACTGGGACCGACGTCGCCATAGAAGCCGCCGATGTAGTGCTGATGTCGGGTAACCTGAAAGGGGTCGTTAGCGCTATCAATGTCAGTCAGCAAACAATCCGAAATATTAAGCAAAATTTATTTTGGGCCTTTGCTTACAACATCCTACTGATACCCATCGCAGCCGGAGTTCTGTATCCGTTTTACGGCATCGTTTTATCGCCGATGTTGGCAGCAGCTGCCATGTCTTTATCCAGTATTTTCGTTTTGGCAAATGCGTTAAGACTTCGATGGATTGATACGCGAGTAGAATCGATACCATGAATATCAAACAAGCGGCACAAGAGTCAGGGTTGCCGGTAAAAACGATTCGCTATTACGATGATATCGGTCTTATCAATCCACCCAGAGATCATAACGGCTATCGTGATTTTCGTGATAACGACCTGCACAAACTCACCTTTGTTGCCCAGGCTCGCTCTTTGGGTTTTACCATAGAGGATTGCCGCACCTTACTAGCACTCTATGAGGACGATGCGCGTGAAAGTGCGGACGTTAAGCGTATTGCGAAGCAACACCTATTTGAAATAAAAGCGAAAATTGCCAAGCTCAATACCATGAGCGATACCTTGTCACATCTCATTAATGAATGTGCGGGGGATTCTCGACCAGACTGCCCTATTCTGGATAATTTTGGCAAACGAGATTCTGACTTAAATTGAACCTTCGTTACTGATTCATAAATCGCGCGTCCCGTTTGATTTTCACCCAAGGCAGGTATACTGCCTCATGAGTAGCAATCAGAAACCGTTTTCCGACATTTCCCGAGGCATCTTTTGGATGCTAATGACGGGCTTTTGCTTTGTCAGCGTCACGATTGTTGTGCGATACATCGGAACACGAATTCCGGCGCCTCAGGCGGCGTTTATTCGTTACGCATTAGGCACCTTGCTCATGCTGCCTGTCATTATTCAACTGCTTAAGGGAACCGAAAAAATACATTCCTGGCGCGTGATGTTGTGTCGAGGAGTTTTACACGGCATCGGTGTGATTTTTTGGTTTTACGCCATGGCACGTATACCTATTGCAGAAGTCACCGCACTCGGTTATCTCACCCCCGTACTTATTACCGTAGGTGCTGCCCTATTTCTGGGTGAGAAATTGCACATACGAAGAATCCTTGCCGTCGTCTTCGGACTGCTAGGCGTCATGATTATTCTTCGACCTGGTTTTAGTGGGGTTTCTAGCGGTCAAATTGCACAGCTCATGGCAGCCCCTCTGTTTGCAGCCTCTATGCTTATGACCAAAAAAATGACATCGACAGAAAGCTTATCGGTCATTGTTACCGGACTATCGATAGTGTGCACGTTAACGATGCTCCTACCCGCCCTAGCCCACTGGGTCACACCCAATGTGACTGAGGTTCTATTGCTTGCGCTGACGGCAATATTAGCGACAGTCGGTCACTACACCATGACAAAAGCATTTCACTTAGCACCGCTATCGGTTCTTCAGCCGGTAAGCTTCCTACAATTACTGTGGGCCATACTTTTCGGCGCACTGTTGTTCAGCGAATCAATTGATATCTACGTGTTTATAGGAGGTGCCATATTGGTCGTCTCTACCAGCTATATCGCGCATAGAGAATCGGTCGCAAATCGTAGCTAACTTCTTGTCCTACACCTATGGTGCCGCGGCCCTACATACATTGATCGTTCATTAAGCTAGCTAATTTCGAGAATTGGTCAATTCAGGTCATTGGTTCTCGTCAACATACATAAAATACTGGGACTATCCAAGTCTATGTATTTGCTTAACTGATATCGGCTTTTCCATCAAAGTACAGAGCCAGCTCCGGTGCTTGAAGAATGGATATATTGTTCTGGTTTGCGTACTTTCTTGCAGCATCCGACATTACGCCAAGTGCAACGAATAAGTATTCGGTCGCTTCAACCTTCTCTCCCTCAGCCACCATCTTTTCTAGCGGGTCAATCCCCGTGTTGGCCGCCTTAAAGCGTTTTGTATTGATGAGAATGCTGCGATTTCCGCGGACGAGCAGCAAGTTGGCTGCTTGCCCTTTGTAAGTTTCCGAATCAAATCTTGCTTCGACATACGGCTCGGCTATTTTCTCCGCAATTTGGATAGGGCGCATCTTCTGCACCTGGTCCGCAACTTCTATGACCCTTTTCTGACTGGGAAGTTGCGCTTGCTTGTAAGCAGAGTAAGTCGCGATGCCGAAAAACGGCAGCGAGGTGAAAATACCGAGAATAACGTATTGTCCATTGGCAATAGCGGCACTAATCAGAACAAAAAACACCCCTATTAAGACGCTGTACCACCAAGGTGAGCGAAGCAACACGGCAAATAAAGAATTTTTTAACATTATCTAAGCGGTTTAATGAATGATCCGCTCAATTTTACCCTACAAAGAGTCACATTTAATCTCGGAGCCGTCCAGCAATTAATCGAAGCAAAAATGATTCTCTCTCTATCGAGAGTCCCTTTTTAGGGCTGCTTGCGCTGACTTTTTCATTGTGTGCGATGGCGCTGTCAATGTTAACCCAAAGTGGTTTCATGCCATTGCTGATTTCATATGATTCCAACGAAGTCTCACCTAATTCAGCGTCAATATCGCAGACGAAACATAAAGATTTGATATAGATAATATCTGCATCGTCTTTGTACCAAGGACGATACTCATCGTACCGGCCAAATTCAACGATATTGCGAACCGATCTCGCTCCAGTTTCCTCCTTCATCTCGCGTATTAAACCGGCTTCGTTATCTTCCCCTTTATCGATTCCACCACCGGGCAAGCTGTAGTCATCATAACGCTCTGTATACAACAACAAGATGTCATCGCCCCGCAAGACGATCCCCCTCGCCGCCAGTCTCTCAACGATAGTTAACCCACTGTCTTCACGAATATCGGAGACAGACAAGTCCGGGTGGAAAGCAGTTTTTAGAAGCTGCATAATGAGCATATGAAATAGGAGATGAGGGGCATTTTAGTCCCGAACCACAGGAAAATCTCTAAGTAGCGGTTAGAATAGCCTCAGAGACAATAAACGAGGCCGAAACCTTGCTGCCCACAATTGCGCTACTAGATGACTACTCCAATCAAGCACATCAGTATGCTGACTGGCATGGACAATCCTTTGCCAATGTAGAATTTTTCTCTGAACCGTTTACTGATGAAGATTCACTAGTATCCGCATTGCAGCATGTACAAGCAGTGGGACTCATGCGTGAACGTACGCCCTTTCCGGCTAGTGTTATCCAAAGACTGCCAAACCTTGAGCTAATCGTAACCAGCGGAAAAAAGAATGCATCTATTGACGTGTCCGCCGCGCAGAAACAAGGGGTCACCGTTTGCGGAACAGAGTCTCCCGGTCACGCAACTGCTGAACTTGCTTTCCTGCTCTTGATGACACTAACACGCAAACTCATTCCGCTGGTCAATGATCTGAAAAACGACAATCAGTGGCAATCCGCCATGGGCAGTGATTTACGAGGAAAAACACTAGGGATATTGGGATTAGGCCGTTTAGGCCAGCAATTGGCTGGCTTCGCCAATGCGATGGGCATGAACGTCATAGCCTGGAGTGAGAATCTCACTGAGGAGAATTGTGTACCGCACAATGTCCAGTACGTAACCAGAGAAGCCTTGTTCGAACAAGCAGATTCTATTTCTATACATTTACGCCATTCTGCACGGACACATGGATTGGTTAATGCCGATGATCTGACAAGACTTGGCTCGCACGGCTTTATCATCAATACGTCCAGAGCTGAGATTGTTAACTTGGATGATCTACAACAGGCACTTGATAACGATGTCATTGCAGGTGCGGCTTTCGATGTGTTTGATGTAGAACCAACACCAAAAGATCATTGGATGATCAATCATCCGAGGGTGCTAGCTACCCCACATATCGGCTACTGCACCAATGAAACCTTTGACGTGTTTTACTCACAAATGCTCGAAGCATTCGAGGCATACTACTCAGGAGCTCCTATACGCGTAATATCAACCCGTTAGTCTCTGAATTTGTGCCTCACGTGAAAGTGCAGCTAACCTAAAAATACCGTGCACCATTTTTGAGTACGGTATCGATACAAAGAAGGTAGCCACTAAGGCCAAATGGAAAACAAGCCAACCGGTTGCGAAGCTTGTTCCACTGCTCCAGTACAAAACAAGACCTGTCGTTGATACTAAAAAAAGTAACCCGATGAATGCATATTCACCGCTGGTTCTGGAGACTGAACCCAAAGAAGCATCTGACTTCCACTTCAGCAAAGCCAACATAAAGGTGCCGTAGGATAGTAGCAGCCCTCCACTAACACCTAAAAGTTTCGGCAAACTGATAAACGAGTATGGCGCGGGCATGTTGAACACGTAGTGCATCACCGTAGCAACAGACGTACTGGCAAAACACAATAAGAATCCGTACATGGTGGCATGGTGTGCCCATCGACGCATGTGTGTATACCGCTCGGTTGACTCATAATTGCAACCTTGCCCTTGACCACCAGCCAGGTTTTTCATAGTGGCCGCAGAACTAAATGCCGTTTTTAAGTCGCTTAGTGCAGGCTTCGACCCGCCTACTGACGCCCAGTAACTACGAACGCCCAATGACAACGAAACCCAAGGCAATATAAACAACGGTAGGAAAATACTGACCAAGGTTGTGTGGCTGATAGACATATAGAACGCTTCAGAGGAGCTCCAGCCAGTTTGCGATACTAGCCTCAGTAAAACAGTAAATATGGCAGTTAGAGCGACATACGGCCAAATACTGATTTGCATAATATTTGAGATTGCAGTTGGCTTTACATGTTGCTCCCAGTTCTTCGCACGAATATCAGCTAGCAATGCAGGTATGTTTAACGCAAACTCATGGGGTTCGGTATATTGACAGGCGTAGTAACAACCTCGACAGTTGTGGCATAAATTCGCTAAATGAGAAACCGTAGGTTTGTCAAAACTACGGTAGCGCGTTAAGGCTTGAAACGCATTGCAATAGCCTTCGCAATAACGGCACGAATTGCAAACAGTAAGCTGTCGTACCGCTTCATCATAATTATTGTTTTGCATGTTTAGCAGCCTCCATACCGGCGATACGTCCGAACACGGTTCCAATGGTCATCCCGAAACCTGCTAAATACCCTTGTCCAAGAATGTTTCCAGCGACAATCTCTCCGGCCGCCCAAACGTTTTCAGATTCTTGTCCATCAAAGGTCACCCTAGCGGTGCTATCGACATTGACCCCCAGATAAGTAAATGTCACGCCGGGGCGCAAGCTGTAACCGTAGTATGGCGGTGTATCAATGGGTCTTGCCCAATTTGTTTTAGCAGGCGACACTCCATTAGTTGCTAATCCATCAAGCTCCGTTGATTTGAATTCCCCCTCGGTACAGGCATAATTAAATGCTTCGATGGAGTTGAGTGTTTCTGCGACTGGCAACCCGAGTTTTTCGACAAGTTCAGGCAGAGAGTCACATTGAGTAGCCGGAAACACTGAGGGCATAAACAGCTCACTGGATTTATTGTCGATGATGGAATAAGCGACTTGATCAGGCTGCTGTGCAACTAGCCGTCCCCAGATAGCGTAACGTTTAGGCCACACGTCCTCGCCTTCATCGTAGAAACGTTCGCCGTTTTTATTGAGCACGACAGAGAACGGAACACAATCCAATCGTGTCACGATTCCTCCATCGTACTCAGGAGATCTACCGTCAATAGCCACAGCGTGGCATTGAGTCGGATCACCGATACTATCTGCTCCTTTTTCTAAGAGTTGTTTAAGTATTTCCCCGCGGTTGTATGGCGTTCCACGTATGAGAAAATTTTTGGCCGCAGGCCCCCAGGCTTCCTGTAACCATTCCTTGTTAGATTCAAACCCACCGCAAGCAACTACAAACGACTTGGCCCGCATGTATTCCTGCCGTCCATCCACATCGACAAGCACACCATCGCACCGACCTTGTTCAATATGCATATCCAATACAGTGGCTTGATAGACAACACGCACACCCAGAGCCTCACACCGTTGGAAATATGCGTTTACCAACGCTTTGCCACCCCCTAAAAAAAACGCATTTGTACGAGATAGAGACAGAGTACCTGAGAGCGATGGCTGGAACATGACGCCCTGCTTCGTCATCCATTCGTAGGCCTCGGATGAGCTAGCAATTATTTGTTTAGCTAATGCTTCATCGGTGTTGCCTTTAGTAACGAGTAAAAGGTCATCGTAGAACTCGTCTTTGGCGTATTCATCAACGAGCACGCCTAAGGGTGCATCGTGGGCGCATCGAAAATTACGCGTGTGCCGGCTGTTTCCACCCCTATACACTTTAGGTGCACGCTCTAGCAGCATGACAGTCAGGCCAGCTTCAGCGGCGCAAATGGCTGCACAAAGGGCGGCATTACCACCACCAATGACGATCAAATCGGCACGCACCGGTCCTTCGTCCGGCGTCATTATCGAATAATCGGCAATTGGGGTTTTAATCGCGTTGGACACTGTGGGAGTTTCCGTTTAAGCGGTGGATTGAAAGCTAATTCAAGCCGATATTGAACATTTTAAACCTGATAAAAACGGTTTCATCAATTTTTCAGGATTTCCTCCTAAACACTGATAACGCTTGCGCATTTGTCAATGCAACACTACGCGTAAATTCACCGTTTCTCATTATATGCAAGATGTCGCCACGGGGTATGAATTCCGCCGGGATAGGGCTTGACGCAACTTTTTAAACTGGCTATCTTCCACCTCGGTGATCGGCGATGGCGTCGTCGAGAAACAGACCCACCGCTTAGAGACCGTCTGCCGACGGATTCAGTCCTGTACGCCCGGATAATCGCCGGGTGCATCAATATGTCTCGGCATTGATCAGGATTAAATACTATGGCCCAGGCAAACCGCCCTGACTTCTTCTCCCGCAAAGACGGCGAGAAAATACTCCCATTCTCATCTGCTGAATACGCAAGACGACTAACTTCATTGCGCTCCATCATGGCCACTCGTGATGTACCCGCAGTCGTTTTCACCTCCATGCACAACGTCTCCTACTACACAGGTTTTCTGTACTGTGCGTTTGGACGTCCGTATGCGTGTGTAGTCACTCAAGAGGCATGTACTGTCGTGTCTGCCAATATTGACGGTAGTCAGCCGTGGCGACGATCAATTGCAGACAACGTCATTTATACCGATTGGCGACGAGACAATTTTTGGCGAGCAGTTGGAGAGCTCGTTGGTCAAACCACTCGCTTAGGGATCGAAGCAGATCACCTGACGTTAGCTGCACGTTCAACGCTTGAGCAGATGCTCGGTGCGCGCGAACTTACTGACCTTGCCGGCGATACCATGCAAGCACGTATGATCAAATCGGATGAGGAAATCGCACTCATTAGAGAGGGTGCGCGTATCGCTGATGTTGGCGGTGAGGCCATTCGTCAAGCTATCCGCGTTGGGACTCGTGAGATCGATGTTGCCATGGCTGGCCGTGATGCCATGGAGTTAGAAATTGCGCGTGCACATCCCAATAGCGAATTGCGGGACTCCTGGGTGTGGTTTCAATCTGGAATAAATACTGATGGAGCACACAACCCTGTAACCACCAGAGAGCTTTCACTGGGCGATATACTCAGCTTAAACACATTCCCAATGATTTCAGGTTACTACACTGCGCTGGAGCGAACGCTCTTCGTCGGCGAGCCAGATGAGGCAAGTCTGAATTACTGGAAAGCCAATGTAGAGGCGCATGAGCTCGGTTTATCACTTATCCGCCCAGGGGTAAGCTGCTCTGAGATTTGTGAGGAACTGAATACCTTCCTTGCCGAGAAGAATCTTCTGCAATACCGATCTTTCGGCTACGGGCATTCGTTTGGTGTGCTCAGTCATTACTATGGCCGAGAAGCGGGACTGGAACTTCGTGAAGATATAGATACCGTTCTTGAAGCAGGAATGGTTGTCTCTATGGAGCCCATGCTTTGGATACCACAAGGTGTGCCCGGTGCTGGAGGCTACAGAGAGCACGATATTTTGTTAGTCGGTGAAGACTCAGCCGAAAATATCACAGGCTTTGCCTATGGCCCGGACGCCAACATAATAGATATTTAAAATAACAACTTTGTGTTTAAAGAGGGGGCCATTTGATGCTCCCTCAAAATCATGATTTATAACCGCTTGCCCCGCAAAGGCGATAAATGATTGAGAACAACTTACTCAATTGATGAGTCACTCTCGTGCTAAATGAGACCTCATAGTTTAAATCGGCTAACGGCATGATGATGATCAGCTTATAAGGCGGGCTGCTTCACTAAGAACGCAACCCGCCCTTCACGCTTACAACTACGCTAGAAGATCGAAACGATCTGCGTTCATCACCTTAGTCCAAGCTGCGACGAAATCGCGAACGAATTTTTCCTGATTATCGTCCTGTGCGTAAACTTCAGCGTAGGCCCGAAGAATGGAATTCGAACCGAATACCAAATCGGCACTGGTTGCAGTCCACTTTACGGAACCGTTGCTACGGTCACGAATTTCAAAAGTTGCATCTGCTTCAACCGGGTGCCAGCTGTTACCCATGTCGGTCAGGTTAACGAAAAAATCATTCGTTAACTGTCCTTCACGATCTGTAAACACACCGTGTTTTGAACCACCGTGGTTGACACCTAGAACTCGCATACCACCCACAAGCACAGTCATTTCTGCAGCGGTGATGCCCAGTAACTGAGCCTTATCGAGCATGAGCTCTTCAGGGCCAACAGCGTATTGCTGCTTTTGGTAGTTGCGAAAGCCATCCGCTAGTGGCTCAAGTGCAGAGAAGCTTTCAGCATCAGTGGCTTCAGCAGTAGCATCGCCTCGACCCGCTGCGAATGGTACTTCAACACTGTGGCCTGCAGCTTTGATGCACTGCTCTAAGCCGACATTACCGGCGAGAACGATGACATCTGCTACAGAGGCACCTGATTCAGCAGCGATACTTTCTAAAGCAGCCAATACCCTCGACAGGCGTTGAGGCTCGTTAGCAGCCCAATCATTTTGAGGGGCTAAACGGATGCGTGCACCATTAGCACCACCACGCTTGTCTGATCCTCTAAATGTACGCGCACTGTCCCAAGCTGTTGCGATCATATCGGCCGCTGATAGTCCACTGGCAGCGATTTTCGCTTTAACTGCATCAACATCGTAAGAGGTTGAACCAGCAGGAATAGGATCTTGCCAAATCAAATCTTCTGCAGGTACATCCGGCCCGAGATAATTCGGACGAGGTCCCATATCACGGTGTGTCAGCTTGAACCAGGCTCTTGCAAACGTGTCGGCGAAGTAGTCAGGGTCTGCCATAAACTTCTGGCAGATTTCGTTATAGATCGGATCAACTTTCATTGCCATGTCCGCGTCCGTCATCATGGGGTCATGACGAATTGAAGGATCTGTGGCATCCACGGGCTTCGCATCTTCAGGCATATCAACCGGCTTCCACTGGTTTGCACCTGCTGGAGACTTAGTCAGTTCCCATTCGTAGTTGAACAGGTAGTCGAAGTAGCCCATATCCCATTGAGTTGGGTTCTTAGTCCAAGCGCCTTCAATGCCCGATGTAAAAGCGTTTGATGCTTTGCCATCATGACCCGGGTTAGCCCAACCGAATCCTTGTGCTTCGACGCCTTCACCTTCAGGCTCTGCACCAATGTTTGCGTGATCTCCACCACCGTGGGCTTTACCCACTGTATGACCACCACAGGTTAGCGCTGCTGTTTCCTCATCGTTCATTGCCATTCGTGCAAATGTTTCACGAACGTGTTTGGCAGTGCGTGCAGGATCAGGATTGCCGTTAACACCTTCTGGGTTTACATAAATAAGACCCATGTGCACTGACGCCAACGGGTTGTACATAGTGGAAGGATCGTCCAGATCTTCGTAACGATTAGCACTATCGGCTAGCCATTCATCCTCAGCGCCCCAGTTTACGTCTGTCTCCGGGCCCCATATGTCTTCTCGACCAAAGCCAAAACCAAACGTGTTCAGGCCCATCGATTCGTAGGACATATTACCGGCCAGGATGATTAAATCGGCCCAGGAAAGCGCATTGCCGTACTTCTTTTTCGCAGGCCATAACAAACGCCGTGCTTTATCAAGGCTGGCGTTATCAGGCCAGGAATTCAGGGGTGCGAAACGGATGTTGCCTGAACCCGCGCCGCCACGGCCATCGCCCATTCGGTATGAACCGGCGGAGTGCCACGCTAAACGAATCATCAGACCACCATAGTGCCCCCAGTCTGCAGGCCACCACTCCTGGCTATCAGTAAGCAGAGCTTTAACGTCAGCTTTTACCGCTTCATGATCTAAGGCTTTGACTGCTTCACGATGGTTGTAGTCAGGATCCATCGGGTTAGTGCGAGCGCCGTGCTGGTGCAGAATGTCCAGATTAAGCGTACTCGGCCACCACTTAGTGACTGGCTTTTCTGTTGAGGTGTTACCACCGTGTGCAAAGGGACAGCCCCCTTTGATCTCGCTGTTCATACAGATCTCCTGATTCAGATAAAAGTAATGTCTGAGGGTTGATGATTGACCGACTTAACAGCCGGTCAGGTTTTTATATCTTGCTTTTGCCGTACATAAAAAAACATTACAAACTTTTTGATACATCGCTATTTCTTTTGACAATCAGGGCAGATGCCCCAGTAGGTCACTTCAGCTTCATCAATCTGGTAGCCGTGGTCATGTTCCGCCACTAGGCACGGCGCTACACCCACGGCGCAGTCGATATCAACCAGATTTCTACATTGTCTGCACACTAAATGGTGATGGTTGTCGACGCGATGCTCGTAACGAGCTGCTGAACCAGCTGGTTGTATTCTTCTTAAGATGCCGTGTTCTGACATGGCATTTAACGCATCGTAAACCGCTTGTTTTGAGATTACCCCAAGTTCGGTTCGGACGGATTTGTAGATTTCTTCAGCAATTGCATGAGGCTCGGACTCGACCGCTCGGTAAACGGCGAGTCTTTGCGCCGTCACCTGAAGCCCCGCCGAGCGAAGCGACTCTGACACGTCTCCTGCAGTGTGATTGCTCTCTGATTTTTCCATGACTCTATACTAATACTAATTCTGGAATATATCTAGATTTGGAGCCAAAATAGTAGTAACTATTTAGCCGAGCATCACTTTTACGGTTGATGCATCCCACACTGTTAGACTTTCAGCCGCCAAACCCACACCTATTGAGTAGAGGCTCTATGTCCGATAAGTCGCATAGCTTGAAACAACACATAATTGAGAACTTTGGAACGCCATGCGCTGTTGTTGATCTCGATCGCGTAGAGAACAATATCCTTCGTGCACAGAAAATATGCGATAAAGCCCAAGTCGCCAATCGTCCGCACATTAAGACACACAAATCCCCCCTACTCGCACAACTGCAATTAGATGCTGGCGCAAAAGGCATAACCTGCCAGAAATTAGGCGAGGCAGAGGTTATGGCTGACGCGGGCATTAATGACATCATCATTGCGACCAATCTATTGGGTGCTGCTCGCTCAGGAAGGCTAGCCGCTTTACACAAACGCGTCGCACTAAAGGTTTGTGCCGATAGTGCAGTGACTCTGACTGAATATTCAAAGGCCGCTAGAAACGCAGGACGTGCATTAGACGTGTTGGTGGAATGCGATACAGGGCAACTGAGAGCAGGCGTAGAAACACCGCATGAAGCGCTTCAGCTTGCACTGATCATTAAAGACGATGCGATGCTGAATTTCGCGGGCCTGCTGTTTTACCCCGCTATTGATAGCTGGCAGCAAACCCAAGTATTTCATGATGAACTGATTCAGGGATTAACCAGTATTGGCCTGCATGCCACTATCGTATCCACAGGTGGAACACCGAACTTTGTCAATGTCGGAAAACTTCGAGGGGCCACCGAACATCGAGCAGGCACCTGCATATTTAATGATCGAATGATGATCGCTGCTGGAGTCGCAACGCTCAATGACTGTGCATTTGAGGTATATACAAGCGTTGTTAGTCGCGCTGGCGCTGAACGAGGAATTCTTGATGCCGGTTCTAAGACATTCACCTCTGACACTGGCGGCCTGGAAGGATTCGGCTACATCATTGAACACCCTGATGCCAGTATTAACAAGTTTTCAGAGGAACATGGATTTTTAGACTTATCTCAGAGCCAGGCTAAACCCGCAGTAGGTGATATTGTCAGAGTAATACCGAACCACGTGTGCGTATCAGTCAATATGTTTGAGCAATTGGTCGCTGTGCGTGATAACAGAATAGAAAAAGTGATTCCCGTCGCCGCTCGGGGCAAATTGGTTTAATGACGAACAATAGTCCCCTTTGTTTAAACTATAGAATACCCGGTTAGATACCAGGGGCTCCAAAAATCATGAAGGATGGTATCTCAGCCAGATTTTAAATCTTTAGTGGCTGTATAAATTACACGCTTAGCGCTTATGGACCCTAACGACCCCAATCGTTTATCGGAATGACAGAGCCTGTTAGCTCATCCACTGACCACCGTCTACATTGTACGTCTGAGCAACAACATAGTCTGAATCGGAAGAGCCTAAGAAGACGGCCATACCGGTGAGGTCGTCCGCTGTGCCCATCCTGCCATACGGCACCCCCTTACCAACTTGGCTCTTTTTCTCACCAGGATTCAAGCCTTCCAATTTAGCAAAGAATGCGTCGACACCTTCCCAGTGCTCACCATCAACAACACCCGGGGAAATCGCATTTACATTGATTTTGTGTGAAATTAAATTCAGACCCGCCGACTGAGTTAACGAGATGACTGCCGCTTTGGAAGCACAATAAACACCAACTAAACTCTCCCCCCTACGACCAGCCTGGCTGGCCATATTGATGATCTTTCCGCCCCTTCCCTGTTCAATCATTTGTTTCGCTACAGCCTGAAGCGTAAATAGGGTTCCAGCAAAATTTACGGCAAATACAGATTCGTAATCAGACCTGTTTATGTCTACTATGGGTGCTGCGGTGAAAAGTGCAGCATTGTTAATCAGGATATCGATACCACCAAATTTCTCGACAACGTCTTCAATAGCCGCATCAATGCTCTCTTGTGAAGTAACATCCATAAAAACAGGAATGGCTAAACGACCAAGCTCATTTGCAGTAGCCGTTGCTGCATCGATATTAATATCGGCTATGGCAACTTTTGCGCCCTCTTCGATATATCGTGCTGCGAATGCTTTGCCAATACCGCGCGCAGAACCCGTGATAATAGCTGTCTTACCGTCTAACCTTCCCATAAAAGCACCCGTAGTTTTATTTACTTTTTTACGACAACAATCCCATTTGGAGATACATCGTAGCGTTGCTTATCTAACTTAGCATCAAACCCAATCTGAGTACCTGCCGGTATCTTCACGTGTTTGTCGACGATGCAACGTTTGAGTTTTACCTCGCTGCCGATTTCCACATTATCAAAAATTACTGAATCCTGAACATCCGCATTCTCATGAATTTTGACGCGGGCAGATAAAATTGAATTCACCACCTTTCCACCCGACACGACAGAGCCATTGCCCAGCATAGAGTTATCGACGTGACCGACTTCGCCGTTTTTACCTCTTACAACTCTTGCAGGAGGATGTTGTCCTTGATAGGTTCGAATGGGCCACGAGGCCTGATAGAGATCGAGAGGCGGAGATGTGCTCAGTAAATTCATATTTGCCTCATAGTAGGAGTCAATTGTTCCCACGTCACGCCAGTAACGATCCCTTGATACCCTGCCCTCACTACCGCCGAACTCATAACCATAAACACGTGAAGACTGAATTAATGTAGGCAGTATGTCATTACCAAAATCATGGCTGGATGACTCATTATTGTGATCATCCTCTAACGCAGTTTTCAGTATGTCTGTATCGAAGACATAGATCCCCATAGAGGCAAGCGCATGTTCAGGGTCGTTAGGTAATGAAGTCGGCTGAGATGGCTTCTCGGCAAACTCCACAATACGACTTTGCTCATCAACCGCCATAACGCCAAATTCATGCGCTTCATTCACCGGGACTTTCATACAAGCCACCGTCAATGCTGCCTCATTTTCAGCGTGTTTTCTTAATATGGCTTCATAGTCCATGCGATAGATGTGATCACCTGACAGAATCAAAACGCGTTTCGCACCACTTCTCTTTAACAGAAATAAATTTTGATAAATGGCATCGGCTGTTCCGTCATACCAAGATTTACCGGTCCGCATTTGAGGAGGTACTACGGTGATGTACTCGCCCATTTCTGGACTGAATATCGACCACCCGTCACGCAAATGTTTCTGCAGTGAGTGAGACTTGTACTGAGTCAGCACCAGCACTTGTCGTAATCCTGAGTGCAGACAATTGCTCAGTGTAAAATCTACAATTCGATATTTACCGCCAAACGGTACGCTCGGCTTAGAGCGATCTTCAGTTAATGGGTGCAATCGAGACCCTTGCCCGCCTGCAAGCAGAATACAGATAGTCTCTTCTGGGTTATAAATCACGTGTAAATAAGCCGTTGATAAATGCAGGCATTATAAACACCCTCAACCTATTCTAAAATGCGAATTTTCTATACGGATTCTTCCGCTTAGTAAGGCTATTCTGCCCACATTGGTGACTGCACCAAAACCATGCAAGCGTGAAGAGCACCACGGCGAAGCCACGCAAAAGATTACGCGTGTTGCCGCATAGTTTTAGCCAACCAAACCAACGCCGCAGCTGCCAGCAAAAGAAACGGAATCATCGCTAAGTTGACCGTGCTCCAACCATTGACAGCTGACCCACCCGAACAGTTCATCAGTCCGCCGGATGCAAGGCTTGCCAGGGTGACGCAACCAAACACCATCATGTCATTTAAGCCTTGAGCTCGTCCACGTTCGTGAGGGGCATGAGCCGTAGCCAAGAGACTGGTTGCGCCAATGAATCCGAAATTCCAGCCAATTCCCAAAAGGATCAGCGCCACAAAGAAATTTCCTAAGGTCACACCCGCTAGAGCTGCGATACCCGCAAATGTGAGCACGACTAATCCGACGGCGATAATTCTTGGCGCGCCGAATTTGACGATAAGGTGGCCGGTAAAAAACGATGGAATAAACATGGCTAAGACATGCCCAGACACAATATCGTTAGCGTTGTCGCTGGTGAAACCACAGCCTACGACAGCCAACGGTGTCGATGTCATAACAAGGTTCATAAGCGAGTAGGCAACCATTCCGCAAATAATGGCTACCAATACGGTCGGAGATTTTAGTAATTCCCGACGACTTCTACCAGAAGCAACTTTAGCCAGCGATTCTTTTGTGTGCTCTATTTTTGGAATGTCCAGCAACAGAAACAAAAAAAGGCCGAACAGATTAATGACAACGATGGCAAGGTAGGTACCGATAAACGGGTTGGGCAAAAACATCCCTCCGAATAGTGGAATCATTGTCGCATCGAACAGCAGCTTGTTTAATTGCGGGCCAAAAATGGCTGATAACAACCCTCCAGCCATGACATAAGATATCGCTTTTGGGCGGTAGCTCTCCGAGGCGGTATCTGCTGCGGCAAAGCGATAAAACCCCTGAGCCGACATATAGATCCCCGTAAAATAGGAACCCAGTAGAAGCAAAGGAAATGAGTCGTGAAATAGGCCAATAGCGGCTATGGTCGCGCCAACGGCTCCACCCAGAGCCCCGACGACAAAACCGAAACGACGACCTTTTCGTTGCATTAACGGCGACATCCACGGTGCCGTAGTCATTGACCCAAATACGATTAACGATATGGGCAACGTGGCAAAGCAGACATTATCGGCAAGCATGCCGCCAGCGAGGCCACCCACCACAAATATCATGGGCATTTGCGCACCGAGAATGGCTTGCGCAGCCACTAAAACGGCGACGTTGCGACGCGTGCGCCTATCGTCAATTTCAGAAATCAAAAGGAACCCTACTTAACTATTGTCGAATTCCGAGAAGTCTACACCGCGCTCAATAGAATAGGCTCGCATGGCTCGAATACTGTCCACCGCATCCATCAGATGGCCCGCGACTGATTTCATTAAGCTGGTAGCAACAAGCGCATCATTTTCGATAACAGCCATTAATTCCGTCTCGCCAATGCGCAGAAACACGCTTTCTTCCATGGCAATAAGATCGAGTGGCCGCCGCTCATTGAGAATGACTGATAGGTCTCCAATAAGTCGCCCTGGTTCTATCTCTGCGACCAGACGCCGCTCCCCATCATCGGTTGTCCAATAAAGACCGGCTTTACCACTTATGCACAGGTAGGCAGCATCGGCTTGTTCATCTTTTTGAAAGATTCCATGCCCGGTTTCGGCCTTGTACCATTGAGCACCAAAAGCCAGTAGCTTCTGTTGCTTAACATCCAGTTGTCCGAACAATTCCGTTTTTGCGAGTTCTTCAATCTTACGGTTTAGATCCTGACTTCCATCACCTTCCTCAGAAACGTCCTGCTTTTTCGCACCGTCTATGCGCCCATTTGAAATCTCGATATACAAATCGTACTTTTGCGGGCTGGCAATTCGATTCTCAATAAATATTTTGGTCGTGTCCGGCATGATTTTGCTAATACGCTCACGCATCATGTTGCGAGTTTCGCTGTCATGACTCGCGAGTGAATTAGCCAGAATTAATATGTCGGGCTTTTTAATTCCTGCTCGACTGAAAGCGACCCTTTCCTTAAAGACTGCGGGCAGATTGTCACCACCGGAAGACGTCACTAAATCGTATATGGATTCAGCAGCTAATCGACGAAGCCCATTCTCAGTAAGCACGTCCACAACAATGTCTTCAATAAGACTCTCTTTAGCACCAGCCATTTTGGATATACGGCCGAAAATAGCATTACCTAAAACCGTCATAACCGGTATGTATTTCTCAGCATCAATAGTTTCAAACAAACCGTCTAACCGTTGAACCATATCCGCTGCACTGGATTTGCGTATCTCTAGTACACGATGTTTTAGCTCATCGGTGAAGGCTGGTCCCATTTGTTCCGCTGAGAACGCAAACGGTACGGTTAATAAAAGTGCCGCATCCTCTTCAGGTAATTCCGCATCACCCACTTCACGGCGCTTACTGATAATGTCACCGAGTCGGTGATAGAGCTCCTCGTCCAGATTTAAGCGCCTGAATAAAGGGTGGTCTGTTCCGTCTTTACCAAAGGTGGACGTCAAACTTTCTATAAGCGTTGCAGAGAGCTGCGTCAGCTCTTCGGCCAGACCTTGCTCTTTTAATATTTTCACAAAGTCTGTCTCTTGAGACAGAGACAACTGGGTGAGCATTCGGGTCGGCGTCGCATACAGTAAATTGCTGCCTAAAGGCGATATAGGATTGTATTTTTCTGGATGGTAGACGTACACAACATCATCAAGACCAGCCGCCGCTAGCCTTTTCGCGATCTCTGGTCGTAAACGAACAATCTCCTGAGTGAGTTTTTCATGTTGGTTAAACGCCAGAGTTGACCGTAACGCGCGTCGCACCATAAAGTCATCGGTACCCATGGCCTGTACAAGTTCAAACCACCAGTCTTTAATTTCTTCTGAAGACTGCAAACCCGCTACGGTCGGATCAATCCATTCTGTATCAAACGGATCCACACTATTGCCGGACTGTTCGGCCTTTACTTTAAAGTCGTCTACGTCGACCGCGTGTTCAATTTCGTTGAGAGGCTTATTCTTAAACGGCAATAGAATATTCTCACCCAAAGTCCCCTGCATAATATGCGGGTTTGAGTGTGCATAGCCAACCCGATTAGCCAAATTTACTTGATGAATGGAATTTAGCTCGTGACCGGCAATTTTTACGTTGCCTCTGTAAGGAATGACTTCTCGCGTGAGCAAGTCGGCAAAAGCCAAAGCTGCGGTTTCACTGTCTGTTTTTACGGCCACCCGGGCACCTTGTGGTATCACCAGGTTAATGTCTTCCAGAACCGTCTGCCCCTCTTCATCACGGACGGTGACATCGTTAATCTCAATGTCACCTTTTAAACTTAGCACTGACTCCGGCGTCCCTTCAAAGAGACTATCGTTGACAAGCGGGCTCGGTGCGAATTTCTCCGTGACTGCTTCCCAGCGAAGAGCGACGTCTTGCGTGGTGTTGTAATACGCCAGTAACTCCTTCCACGGAGACGACATATCTTTGAATGCGGCAAGTGCTGCCACCAAAGCACCGACGGTAATATGTCCTTTTATAGCCAGGTAGCCACCAACCGAATAAAAGAAAAACGGTGTGAGTTGATTGATGAAATTGTTAAGAAATTTCATAAAAAATTTCTTTTGGTAAATCTCAAATCGAATGTTGTAGAGATTTCCCAGTCTGTTTGAAAACAAGGACAGCCTGTATCTCAGACCGCCATTGGTTCTCAGATCACTAACCCCAGCTGCTGTTTCGCCGATATCCGCAGCCAGTTTACGAACCTCTTGAATACGTGTTTTATTCAGCAAGTTAATTTGGCGTTGCAGAATCGGAATGATCCACGCCTGTAGGGGTATTAACGCTATCGCTGCTAACCCAAACCAAACGCTCTGGGCGAACAGAAAAACCAGGATGGTTATCATCTGACCAGCCTGGAGTATGGGCTGGGACAACATATCACCCATAATGCCACCCAAGGGTTCGGCTTCCGCCGTCACCATGGACACGAGTTCACCCTGGCTTGTTTTTCTAAAAAACGGTCTTGGGAATTTTAAAATGCGGGTGAGTAGCTGGTATCTAAAGCGACGTAATAAACGCTCAGCAAGCACCCCTTTCATCGTGTTTAAGCGCATTTTCAACAGGCCGTTTGCCAATACCGCCAGAAGAAATCCAGCGCACAAGACCATGAGGAACTCGACTTGGCTCAGGGACACTCCCAGGATGACAACACCCTCACCGGAGCCGCTTATCGCATCATTGATGATTCTCTTCGGGAGTTCGAGAGTGATGTAGAGAATGGGAAAGGTAAGCAGCGTGATAAGCAACAACAGGAGTTGATTCTTCTTGGAATATTTCCAGATAAACTGAAAAATGCTCTTTTCCATCAATACAACTCCCGGTAAAGAATGCTAACGCTTATTAAAAGCTGCTCAAAAAACGAACCGCTTACGGCGATGAAACCTTAGTCACTAACTCGAACTAAGCTTGTTTTGCTGACGCTTGTCTAAACCCAGCTTGATAACGTCTACAATTTTCATGGCAATTTTACGCCCACCGATGCCAGAGCGAATTTCAAATTCTTCGAAATGAAAGCTAGTGGGACGTAAGCCGCGGGCTTTTAAATCTTTACTCAGGGACTGGCGCATGGGTTTAGGACCACAAAAATAAACCTGCAATGCATCTAATGGTTCGCCCACTTTTTCGACAATATCTTGTGCCGTAAGCCGAGGACGGGTACTTGATTCGATAACGTGCAGGTGAAAGTTGGTAAGGTCGTTTGATAATTTTTCAAGCTCTGCAATGAAAACCGCATCTTCGCGCGTTTTAACACAATAAAACAGGTGGCTAGGAGCATCGTCCGGTTTCAGTGAATCCGCCCATGCCTTAAATGGCGTAATGCCGATCCCACCTGCTATCCATACACAGGTTTTTGCACCTCGAGGGCGTGTAAATAGGCCGAAGGGGCCTTTAACGCGCACTTCAGCATTCAAAAGGTTATCAGCACGACCCAGACTATGCGTAAAATCACCCAGCGACCTGATGGTGAAATCTAAGGATTTGTCTTCGCGTGGACCGCTACTGATGGTGTATGGGTGAGCCTCTTCCAAGCCTTTTTGGTTAACCGTCAGAAAAGCGAATTGACCCGCGCGGTGTTTCACAGCCGATTTTCCTTGAGGACTTAAAGACAGATGAGTCGTATCGTTCGAATGATCAAAGCTCGTGACCGTGTATCGATGACCTGCTCCTAACCATTCCTGAGGAAACAACGTATAGAGATATCCAAAAATTCCTAGGGCACAGAAAAACAGAATGTATAAACCCAAGGGGTCAACCGCATGAAAAGGTTTAATGATGAAGACAAAATGGAACACGGATAACGCGAAAAATGCCCCCATGAACTTATGCGTCCAACGCCACAAGTGGTAAGGGATAAACGTGGCAATCGTTATTATCAGCAGAATCAAGATTCCATACAGGCTCAATTCTCCCATCGTCTCGGCAACGTCTGTTAGAAACGTCTCTGGGGCAATTCCGTCTATGTCGGCGTCTATGGTGTCATGCAGTAATAACGCACCGAGTGCGGTAATACCAATCCATTTGTGTAATACGTAAATACGATCCAGCCCACCGAAAACCAACTCGAGCCAACTAAACCGCGTAGCCATAAATTGCGCGAGCCCCATCAAAATTAGAGACAGGGAGCCAAGATAGAGACTGAAAATGGCTGTTCCCGGGTGTTCTGAGAACAAAGGAATGAACCAGTACAAGGGCAGAAAAGAGATGGCTAATACAACTACAACACCGGCTTTTTTCATAAAAACAGCTATCAGGGCCTAGGATTCTCCGAGTATGCTACCAGACAGCTCGGCAGCGGGTCGGATCAATGTCGCCTCCTGAATATTGGAAAATTGCGGGTATTAAAGCTGAGCGCTATATAATTCCAGCCAGCTGTCTCATCACCCATAGAATACACATGAAAACCGTACTTTTTATTCTTGCCATCGTGGCGCTCTGGCTAGTTGTTCAACAGGTACTAAACGGCAATAAAGCTAAGCAAAATATCGAAATTGGCGAGACTTTTTTGCAACAAAATGCCACCGAAGACGGTGTTGCGAGCACAGCATCCGGCTTACAGTACAAGGTTCTAAACGCGGGTACCGGCAACACCCACCCCAAAGCCACTGATCGTGTCAAAGTGCATTATCACGGCACCTTGATAGACGGAACCGTTTTTGATAGCTCGGTGGATCGTGGAGAACCGATTACCTTCGGTTTAAATCAAGTCATTCCAGGTTGGACCGAAGGATTGCAACTGATGGTCGAGGGCGAAAAAACTCGCTTTTTCATTCCTAGCAAGTTGGCTTACGGAAATAGAGCGGCAGGCCGTATCCAACCTGGTTCAACCTTAATTTTCGATGTTGAATTGATTGGTATAAATGTGGACTAGCCACCCTTAGTGCGTTTTACCGATTGGCTTAGTACACAAGTGAACCGGCAAGCCATTTCTCTGACACAGACAATGGCTCGTCGATTCTACGAGCGTAATCCTCGAGTTGATCCTTAGACAATTTCCCAAGGCCAAAGTAGCGACTATCCGGGTGGGCAAAATAAAACCCACTAACCGATGATGCCGGCAACATGGCAAGATTTTCCGTCACCGAAATACCGGCATTACCCAGAGGGTCTATCAAGTCCCAAATGACTTCCTTTTGTCTGTGATCCGGATTAGCGGGGTATCCGGGAGCTGGTCGGATTCCCTGGTAACGCTCGCGAATGAGTTGTTCGTTATCCAACTGCTCATCGGCGATATAGCCCCAATGCTGGGTCCGTACTTCACGATGAAGGTATTCTGCAAACGCCTCAGCTAAACGATCAGCAAGCGCTTTGGCCATAATGCTTTTATAGATATCGTTCTGTCGATCATAGTCAGCTACCAGCGCATCGAGTCCGCCACCCGCCGTGACAGCAAACATGCCTATGTAATCAGAGACACCGCTCTCATCAGGCGCTATGAAATCAGCCAGTGATAAGTTAGGTCTGTCGTCCGGGAAAACTCGCTGCTGGCGCAGGCAACGTACGGTATTACTGACTGTGGTCCGGCTCTCGTCTGTGTAGATCGCAATATCATTGCTGTTGTTAATAGCATTAGCTGGAAACAACCCGATAACGCCATTGGCTGTCACCGTCTTGTTGCTAATAAACTCTGCCAACATCTCCTGGACATCATCAAATAGAGACTGAGCTTCTTTTCCCACGGTGGGATCTTTCAAAATCCTGGGGTATCTGCCGCGAAGCTCCCAGGCTCGAAAAAAGGGTGACCAATCTATGTAGGGTACTAATGTCTCGATAGGTACATCGCGCAGAACCGTCACACCCGGTGTGTTCGGGACATGGATGTCAATTTCACGCCAGTCGGACTTCATGCGGTTCTCAGTCGCGGCGCGAAAATCTAATAATTGCGTTGCATCTGATTTAGCCTCGAAACGCTTTCTGTACCGTTCATAATCTTCGTTAAGCTCTGCAACAAACCGCGGCTTGTTGGAGTCGCTCTGCAGGTTGGACGCCACCTGAACACATCGAGACGCATCGACCACGTGCACAACGGGCGGCGTGTAATGCTCAGAAATTTTAACGGCTGTGTGCATCCTTGATGTCGTAGCACCACCGATGAGTACAGGAATCGTAAAATTCTCGCGTTGAAGCTCCTGCGCTACATGCGTCATTTCCTCAAGCGAAGGGGTTATTAAACCGGATAGCCCGATCATATCCACGTTATGCAATTTGGCCTCATCAATAATACGGCTGGCCGGCACCATTACGCCTAAATCAATCACTTCAAAACCATTGCATTGTAAAACGACACCCACGATATTCTTACCGATGTCATGAACATCGCCTTTAACGGTGGCCATGAGGATTTTTCCGGCGCTGGAGCTCTGGGAGTCCGAGCCCTCTTCCATATAGGGCAATAACCAGGCGACTGCTTTTTTCATTACACGAGCAGATTTGACCACCTGCGGTAGAAACATCTTCCCGGCACCGAACAAATCACCGACTCGATTCATACCGTCCATTAACGGACCTTCGATAACATCCAACGGCTTATCCAGTAATAAACGCGCCTCCTCTACATCTTCGGTTATGAATTCATCAATACCTTTTACCAAAGCGTGCTCTAGCCGTTGATGCACTGAGTACTCTCGCCATTCATCTTGCTGTTTTTCGGTATCGGTACCTTGGCTGCGGTATGACTCAGCAAGATCGAGTAATGTATCCGTGGCATCGTCATTTTCATTCAAGATAACGGCGGTAACTGCGGCTTTTAATTCAGCGGGAATTTCTTCAACAATAGCAAGCTGACCAGCATTGACAATTCCCATGTCCATGCCAGCATCGATGGCGTAATACAAGAAAACAGCGTGTATGGCTTCTCTTACAACGTTATTGCCTCTGAAGGAAAAAGACACATTGGACACGCCACCACTCACCATAGCACCGGGTAGTTTTTCCTTGATTTGGCGAGTGGCTTCTATAAAGGCAATGCCATATTCATTATGTTCATCAATACCCGTTGCAATGGCAAAAATATTTGGATCAAAGATAATATCGTTGGGATCAAAACCTATCTCATCGACAAGAAGGTGATAAGCACGCTCACAAATTGAAACTTTACGCTCTACCGTGTCCGCTTGCCCTTCTTCATCGAAGGCCATAACCACAACGGCAGCTCCGAAACGCATAGCCAGTGTTGCTTGTCGTAAAAATTCTTCCTCGCCTTCTTTCATGCTGATGGAATTGACGACGCATTTTCCTTGAATACACTTTAATCCTGCCTCAATGACCGACCACTTGGAGGAATCGATCATGACGGGTACACGTGAAATATCAGGTTCAGCGGCTATAAGATGAAGAAAACGTTCCATGACTGCATGCGAATCAAGCAGACCTTCGTCCATATTGACATCTATGATTTGAGCGCCTTCTTCAACTTGCTGACGGGCAATATTTAGCGCCGTTTCGTATTCGCCTTCTTTAATTAAGCGTAGAAACTTTGCAGAGCCTGTTACGTTAGTGCGTTCGCCAACATTGACAAACAAGGACTCTTTGTTGATCGTACAGGCTTCCAATCCAGACAGGCGACATGCCTTTGGAATCGTGGGTAATACCCGCGGATTTTCATCGATAACCGCTTCGCGGATAGCCTTAATATGTTCTGGCGTACTGCCGCAGCAACCGCCGATTACGTTCAAGTGACCCTGTGCCGCCCATTCGCCTATCTCCTCTGCCATTTGCTCGGCAGTTTCATCATAGCCACCGAACGCATTGGGCAAACCGGCGTTGGGATGAGCACTAACGTACGTATCGCTGATACCTGAAAGCTCTGCTATGTGCTCTCTAAGCTGTGCTGGGCCTAACGCACAATTGAGGCCGATGAACAAAGGCTTAGCATGCCGAACTGAATTCCAGAACGCTTCCAGAGTTTGCCCTGATAGCGTTCTACCTGAAGCATCGGTGATCGTCCCTGAAATGCTGATGGGCAGCACGATATTACGGTCATCGAAAACACGTTGAATGGCAAAAATAGCGGCTTTGGCGTTTAGTGTGTCAAAGACCGTTTCGATCATAATAATGTCGACGCCACCCTCTACAAGTGCGTCACAAGCCTCGTAGTAGTAGCGATCAAGATCATCGAAACTAATGTTCCTGAAACCCGGATCGCTGACATCCGGGGACAACGAAGCAGTACGGTTTGTAGGACCTAGCACGCCGGCGACAAAACGTGGTTGATCAGGGGTGAGCTTGGTGAATTCTTGAGCAGCCTGTTTTGCTAGTTTTGCGCTTTCGATATTGAGCTCGCGTACCAGAGATTCCATCTGATAGTCCGCCATGGAAACCGCATTGGCATTAAACGTATTGGTCTCAATGATGTCAGCACCGGCCTCTAGGTACTGACGGTGAATATCACTGATAATCGTAGGCTGAGTCAGCGTTAGCAGGTCGTTATTGCCTTTTAGGTCTGTTTCCCATGCGCTAAAGCGGGTGCCTCGAAAATCAGCCTCTTCCAGCGCATGCCGTTGGATCATCGTGCCCATTGCGCCGTCGAGAATGAGGATTCTGCGCTCTAGCTGGGATAAAAGGAGATCTGTTACCGGGCTGGCATTAGAAAGGAGGCGTTCTTTTGGGCTCAAAACAGGCTCGGCTTAACGTTGCGGCGCCCAACAATAGCACAAGTATTTAATTATATAAACATATCTTTATATATATTTGGCAGATAATGCGTCCAGCCCTTGCCAGCTTAAAAAGCGGGCTGCTGCTTTTTGATGAGCTGCATTCTGTTCACTAAGGGCAAGCTAAGAACTGAAGAGATCAACACAGCTCCAAGAAACAGGCTGTACAGGCTAAGCAACACGTCTAGCGGTAGACGCCCCAGAGGTTTGGCTAATCCGACAAAAGCTGCCAACAACCAATGGCTCGTGCTTAGTCCACCGGATACAACCAGGAGCACTGTATTCAGCGGGTTCAATGCTACCCCTTCTCTAACTAATAAGGGAAACGAGACATGATGAAGAACCAAGCCATTGACCGTTAATACCCCGACACAAATGAGCTTGAAAAGCAGCTTTGACTTTGTGGCTAGAAACTTAAATTGGAAGCCGTTATCCAGGTAAATTATCGATGCATATCCGTTCGACAGCACAAGCGGATCACGGTCAGGCCAATCAGGGAGAGCGACTCGTTCCTTTGTCCACAAGAGATAGTTTTTATTTATGATAGCAGCAGAAACAGGCATTGCTACCACATGTATAATTTGGCGGATTATGACTAGAAATCATAGAAGCAGATAGTAAAACATCTTTAATGAGAAACGATATTGAAACGTGAAAATTACAAGCTTGCGATCTTGAACTCCCCGTGTCAGATGAATCGGTGAATCTGGGATACTGGGTGCAGAGGTTTGCCGTCTTAAAAATGATTATCCATTGCGGCATCGATGAGCTCGAGACAGCGCGTGTTTTTCGCAAGTATTTGAGGTGGGGCGATCATCGAAGCGGGGAAACAGTTTGAAAGTGACCTCCGCTTTCGGTAACAACACGCTCGAGAGGCCAAGGCTGCTATGCCCAAAGTCGCACTAGAACTGGTGTTGCCCGACATGACAGTAATGATCAATGACAGATCTACAGCAGCTGCTCTGGGTGCTTGCTCTGTTGAAAATCACACGCTCACTGTGATCACTAACAATGCATCATTCATTAAAGCCCTTAAGGATAAAGAGCGGAAATACGCTACTCGCATCGACGGACAATATTCATCGATGTTCAAAACTTTTTTTGAAATCTTAGCGGAGACTGCCATAACTTCATTAAGTGCTGATATTACCTTCGCTTGTTCGCCGGCCGTTTTCGATACGGAACCGCTCCACATGGACGGCATAGTAGTCCAGGCCAAGCGCGCAATAATTGTCGCTGGAACGCGAACTTGCTTGTTGGTACATCACGCTCGATTTGGGCGAACAGAACTGCACAAGCTTGCTGATTTATCAGCGTTTGATGCCGTTATTTTAGACGCCACACCGGCAGAATATTGCCTTGCGGCGACAACACAGGCTAGCCCGAACCTCACGGCGGCTCATCAATGAAAGGTTTGTGGTTATGAACGAGTCTCAGTTTTGGATCGGCACCAGTTGGAAGATGAACAAGGTTATTGCCGAGGCACGGGTATTCTCTAGCGCCTTGGCTACCGCAGATGGCAGCCGCGATCAGCGCATTCAGCGCTTTGTTATTCCTCCGTTTCCGATGGTACGCGAGGTTAAACAAATACTTGCCGAAACTTCGGTCAAAGTTGGTGCGCAGAACATGCACTGGGCGGATCATGGGGCATGGACGGGCGAGGTGTCCCCGACCATGTTAACGGATTGCCATCTTGATCTTGTTGAGCTTGGTCATTCTGAGCGTCGCGAATATTTTAACGAGACCGACGAAGCCATTGGGCTTAAAACTGAAGCTGCCGTTCGACATGGCCTGATACCGTTAGTCTGCATTGGCGAAACACTGGCTGAACGGGAAGCTGGGCGAGCAACGGAGGTCCTGAGAACGCAAGTAAAAGGCGCTCTTGCGAAGCTCACCGACGAACAAAAATCTGCGACTATATTGCTCGCCTATGAACCGATCTGGGCCATTGGCGAAAACGGCATACCTGCGACGGCAGAATACGCTGACGCTCGTCATGCTGAGATTAAAAAGCTGGCCCAATCTATTCTGAGACATCATGTACCCTGCTTGTACGGCGGTTCAGTCAATCCTCAAAACTGCGAAGAACTTATTCAATGCCCACATATTGATGGTTTATTCATAGGGCGCTCAGCCTGGGACGTTGATGGCTACCTCGACATTCTAGCCAAATGTTCTGCCGCCCTATGATCCGCTTTGTCTCGAATTAAATACACACACTATCATTAGGAAACAATCCATGAGAATTGCTATTGCAGGCGATAGCGCCGGTGAAGCTCTTGCTAAAACCCTTGCCGAGCATCTGTCCACTAACCATGATGTTGCTGAGATTTCTCGGACTGAGGAAGGTGCTGATGCTTATTACGCCAACCTTTCTGATCGTGTGGCATCAGCGGTGATAGCAGGCGAGTATGAGCGCGCTATATTAGTGTGTGGTACTGGCATTGGTGTCTGCCTTTCAGCAAACAAAGTGCCTGGTATTCGTGCTGCGCAATGTCACGATACCTATTCCGCTGAGCGTGCAGCACTCTCCAACAATGCGCAGATCATTACAATGGGTGCTCGCGTCGTTGGACCGGAGCTGGCTAAAGCCGTTGCCGATGCTTTTTTATCGAACGAGTTTGATCCTGAAGGTCGCTCAGTCGGAAACGTTGACGCAATCAACGCGATTGATACAAAGTACAACAAAGTTTGACTGGATTGGTATTGCTCGGATGACGTAAACGCATTTACGATTTCTGCTGCCGCCCATTATCCCCCCACTTAGCCAGAGCGGTTGCAAGCTCAGGATGCGTTTTTGCATAGTCTTCCAAACTTGTTCCAGCTTGTGCGGCTTCCCAAGCTTGTCGGATCGCGGCCACTCCGGCGGTCACCCCCATTGGATGACCGTGGATGCCGCCACCGCCAAGATACATTAAATCCAGCGTTCGGCCAGTACGGTCATACGTCTCCACGGCCTGCCCACCCCATTGTCCGGAGCAGACGACAGGTAATGCACGATCATTTTCGTGGAATATCGGTGCCATCACATCCGAGAATGAGCGAACGAAACTTTCATCACTTTCCCAGTACTTGGCCCGTATTCCATTAATCTGAAACTGATCAACTCCCAACAGCCGCCAGATTTTTTGATAAGCGCGAAACTCCATGCCGAAGCCTTCATGCCGGGTTAGCATGTCCCAACCATTGCGGTGAGCGTGCAGACACAACTCGGAGCGTTTTCGTAAAAAGGACATCCCCCCAAAGCCAATAGAGTTAATGTTAATCACAGCTGCGTTACCGCCGTTCGCCACAACAATGTCGTGATGACGCATCATCACATCAGGATCGGCTGATGAAATACCAAAGGCATACATAACCTTTTTGCCAGTACGCTGCTCATGCTCAAGGATAACCGGCATGATCGCTTGGACTCGTTTTTCGAATGGGGAATACGCTGGGCTCATCAACTTTTCATCATCCTTGATAAAATCAACCCCAGCCTCACAAAGACGTTTTACCACCTCCGCAGTATCGTTGGGTAGAAGTCCCAACGAAGGCTTGATAATTGAAGCGATCATCGGGCCTTCTACCACACTCATCAAACTTCGTGAGCCTCGGATACCAAATTGAGGCCCAGGGTGGCAGTCCCATTCAATAGGTAGCTCGATATCCAGCACGCGAACACCGCTAAGCCCACGAACAGCAAACACACCGCCCACAGTGATCGTCATTAATGCCGCTATGTCCGTACCGATGGCTTCAAGTGGATAGGCGATGACAACGTCCGCCCGATGATAAACACTTGATTTAGCGGGTTCGGAAAGCGTTGGTTCGGTCGTATTAGGCAGCGGTTTTATGTGCTCTACGCGAGCGGCACAGCGCGCTAGCACTTCGGCCGTTTCTCCCGGAAGCTCGGTAAATGTTCCGGTGGACTGGTCAGAAGCAATTTTCGCCGCCAGTGCTTCTATGCTGCCCGATGTTTCCAGCCGATAAGTGACTTTTATAAACGTGTTTGCCATGATTTGCTTCCAACGCGGTATACGTTATCGCAGCCCGCCTCCGCTTCTAACCCACCCAAAGTAATCTGGACTACCCATCTGCCCACCTTTTAACGCAAGCTCCAGTCCGTCCATTGGGCCGTCTGCATGCGCTCTGAAAATCGCTGCGCCTGGTATGGTTGGTGAGAGTGCTGAAAGAGCGAAAATTCCCAACTGCTGAGTCGCATGGCCTGAAGTGTCGCCTCCTGATACCACCGCTCGTCTGACGCCACTCTCTTGCAACACTTTTTTAAGGACACGACCCAAGGTCTCACCAATGGTCTGATTCGCCTCTGAAATGTTGCAGCCAGAAGAGGATATCGCTTCTTTGAATCGTGCAACAGCCGGATCACCCGGACCTTCGGCGGTGTAAACGATTGGGTCCTGTCCGGCTTCGAGCGCCGCGAGTGATTGATTAACAACCCGCTCTATTTCCGCCTCTTTTTCTCCGGTGCAAACTTTTACCGCATCCAGCGTTATCCCAGAGAATCCGTTTCTACACGACCAGCTTATCTGTTCAGCCGTGGTCGGAGAAACAGATCCAGATACGGCTACCATGCCGGTGGATGGGCCTATCGAACCTGGCGGTTTAACGGCCTGAAGTTGCTCTGAGTCTTGCCAATATTGAACAAGTGCATATTCCACACCTTGAGAACCGACAACAAAGTGATTTTGCGAGCGACCTTGCCAGATCAGACGTCCAACAGCCGATTCCGTGCTGGTATCCATACAGTCCAATGTCACCACTGATAGTTGATCATCCAAACTGTATTCCTTGAGATTAAGCGATTCGATTCCGGCGGTAAGCGCTTCGAGGGATAGAAAATCTACATCTAAACGTTCTGACTGTTTAGCGATGTGGCGTGCAACATCCGATTCATCCATGGGCGTGACTGGGTGGTGCGCCATAACCGGGTGGCGATCAAGCCGAATGACCTCATCACCTACACCTGCGAATAAATGACCGAAGCATTGGTAACGGCGCATTTGCGGAGCTGCTACTAACACCGGCACAACGCTTGAAGAAAAATGATTGGAAGCGATTTCGATCGCACGCCCGATGGAGCCAGTATGTGGTGACGAATCTAGTGTTGAGCAAACTTTATAATGTACAAGCGCAGGGTTGAGCTGTTTCAACTGCTCATATACACGTGGCAACTGCTCATCCATCCAACTTGGAGATTGCGTACGAGCGGTCGATGCAACCCCAATACATCGAAGATTTGGATAACGCTCAAGTTGCACTTGGGTCGGCACATCCAAAAACAGCATCGATGGTAGACCAGCAAATTCCAGCACTTCCATGACGGCCGCCGCACCAGTGAAATCATCACCGTACCACGCCACCAAAACTCCATCTTGAAGACTGTTTTGTTGGCTTTCGGGAACTGTAAAATGATTAACGCTCATAAAATTGTACTCAAGCGGCAAGTTGCGTTAAGTTGCCCGACTCATAGCGTCGAGCCATTTCCTATAAGGGGATTGAAGAGATTTATTTGGAATGAGCTACGCTTTAGAAACGTTCAAAGCACTCTTTTTGTTTACCCAATACCTTTATAGAAAAATGGAGGTTGGTTTGGTTAAAACTCTCAATCCCGATTGCGTTTTCGGACTAATAGGCGCTATGCATTTCACCGAGCACCTCTTGAACATTCACAGTTGAAAGCCATAAATTTCAGCGCGTTTAACAAACGTGCTTCTTCCTTTTACTCACCAATACCACGCTAAAGAAAATTATGTTACCGAATCAAGCAGCGCTCACACCCAGCAGGTTTATAACCCAAATCGAATCAGACATCGAATTGAGAAAACCTACCAGATGTCCATTCTCAATCTATCTGAAAAACATAGTGATCTCTGGAAAGAACAACACAATCATGAGCACAACCAGTTGAATCATGATAAAGGGCAAGAAGCCTCTGAATATTGCCGGTAGGCTAATGTGTGGTGGTGCCACCGACTTAAGATAAAATGCCGCAGGTCCAAACGGTGGCGACAAGAAACTCACCTGCATATTCACACAAAACAGAATACCAAACCATACTGGCACAAATGTTCGGGCATCAACCAACGGTGCAAACACTCCTAGTTCTTCAACTGGCAATTTCATCACGATAGGTAAAAACACTGGCATTACCAGAAGAACGATACCCACCCAATCCATGAAAGCACCAAGGAAAAGGAAGATGAGCATCATCATCATCAACACACCCAATGTCGGTAGTTCTGCACCAATAATGAGGTTGGCGACGTAAGTCGGGCCGCCTGAAATGGTGTATGCACCTGCTAGTGCTGTTGCACCAAACGTTACCCAGATGATCGTGCCAGTTGATTTAAAGGTGCGCATCAGTGCTTCAAAAAACAACTGAAAAGAAAACTCCCCTCGCAAGATAATAAGAATAAGTACTGCAGCAGACCCCATACCAGCAGCCTCTGTAATGCCGGTAACACCACCATAGATAGAACCCAATACAATGAATACGACGAGTAAAGGTGCGACCATACCCTTGCCTGCCTGCCATGCTGCTACTGAGCGCTTCGGTTTAATGAAAAATAAAAGATACGCCACTAACAACGCCGCAACCAAGGCCGCTTTGAGAATAAAGTCAATGCCCACCATAGAGTGATCTTCGGTGATGTTATCGAAGTAGTCCAGAAACCAGGCGCGGAAAATCAAAAGTAAAAGTGCAATTGCAACGAGGCCTGCAATTAACGCTGAACCGTAAATCGCTTTGGTGCGACCATCCATATCATCGGGGCCCGGCTCGGGCAGAGGTGCCAGAGAAGGGGTGATACGTGTGCGAATGATGATGTAAATCATATACAGGATCGCAAGAACAAAACCCGGTACAAAAGCAGCTTTGAACAGTGCATGTATCGACGTTTCTGTGATCAAACCGTACATGATGAGTACGATCGAGGGTGGAATCATGGTGCCGAGCGAGCCGGACGCACAGATAGTACCGATAGCAAGATTCTGGTCATAGCCAAGACGCAGCATCTGCGGCAAAGCAATCAAGCCAAGCAAAACAACCTCGCCTCCGATGATGCCTGACATCGCAGCCATGACAACTGCCATCACCGAAGTTACCAGCGCAATACCACCACGAGTACGACTAAGCCACTGACTAAGGCAGGTATACATATCTTTGGCAATGCCACTGCGCTCGAGCAGCGTTGCCATAAATATAAACAACGGAACGGAGATAATGACATAGTCCGTCGTCAAACCATACATCCGCTGCACCAGAATGTTCAACGGACCACGACCAAAATCTGCAAACAGAAATTCAGGGCCGAACTTCATCACTAGTACTGCTACCGCCATAATTCCGGAAGCGAAACCCAATGGCATGCCAATAGCGAGCAAGACCAGTAATGAAATAAGCAATATCAGCGATATAGTTCCGATATCCATAACCTAATCTCAACTCCGACCGCTTGATTCATTATTATTCTGTTGAGAGGTCGTTTCACCGTCATCAACAAAACCCTGCGCTCTCTTTACCTCTTCGATCTCGGCTTGCATCTCCTCATCTATCAGTGGCTGGTCGTAGTCGTTCCAGTCTGTAATGTAGTTTGATACCGCCTGGATGGCCATGATTACCATAACAATCAAAATGAGTGGTTGGGTTGTAGCAGGGATCGGTGGATCCCATGCAGTACCGAAACGCTCCCAACGCAGGAACGAGTCTAGCGCTTCGTTAAAGCCACCCCACACGGTTGCTATGGCCCAAAGCACAATCAAAAATACTGAAATAAAATCAAAAAATCGCTTTAACCAGATAGGCACAATATCGTGTAGAACGGTAATGCGAATATGCGCACGCTGCTGCATAGCATAAACCCCTGCAGTTAGATAAATCCATCCACCCATCCAGAGACTCATCTCAGTGACCCAAGTGGTTGGCTTCTGCAGCACATAACGCATGAATATTTCGTAAATCATAATAGCGACAATAAAGGCTGGCATAAGCATTGCCGCTCGGCTGAAACGCCAGGTGATCGCATCGACCCAGCTTTTTCTTTCATGCTCTATCATTGTTTACCCTCGGATGAGGGCGCCACCAGTCCCTCAAAAAGAAATCAACTCGTAATGTCAAGTGAAGCCCTACCTTGAGATAGGGCAGGGCTTCACTTGGATCGCAAACGCAAACGCAAACGCAAACGCAAACGCAAACGCAAACGCAAACGCAAACGCAAACAGCGTTCTCTTACCGCATT
>JBGCGD010000031.1:0-4188 GCA_045110515.1 Granulosicoccus sp.
CCCGTAAGCGTGTCATCGGCACACGTTTTTCAACACGCTCACCGTCCGCCACTATGGGCAGTGGCGCTGTGCTAGCAGGCGCTGTGCTCACAGGCGCCGCACTTGCAGCTGCTGGAGCCGATGCGATACTGGCAACAGGTGCAGAAGCCTTGCTGCTTCCGGCAACGTGCTGTTCAACGTCTTCTTTGGAAATTCGGCCGTTCTTGCCACTGCCCTTAACATCAGAGGCGCTTAAACCATGCTTATCCAACAGCTTGCGCACTGAAGGGCTGGTTTGTCCTGCACTGGAATTCTCCGGCTCAGCGGCAGTTTCGGCTGCTGCCATACTCGCAGCGGCAGCGGGTGCAGGAGCTGCCCCATCAGAAGCTTCGATAGATCCGATTACCTGGTGCGCAGACACCGTCGTACCTTCCGGCTCAATGATTTTACCCAGCACACCATCTTCGGCAGCTGGTACTTCCATCACAACCTTGTCGGTTTCGATATCAACCAGCACTTCATCGCGGCTGACGGGGTCGCCTTCCTTTTTGTGCCACGTCACAATCAATGCATCTGCAATTGATTCGGGCAATGTCGGCACTTTGATCTCGGATGTCATGAAGCTGGCCTTTGAGTTTTATTCAAGTAGTTAAGTGTAGATTAGTAAGTCTGGCTGTTGGGTATCAAGCCCAAGCACTCTTCTACCAGACGCTTTTGTTCAATCAGATGCTGGCTCATATACCCACTGGCAGGTGAGGCAGATGGTGATCTTCCTGCAAATTCAAGTACCTCAACCGATTTAGGCATGACCCTCTCTATACGGTGACGGTTTGAGCGCCAAGCGCCTTGATTACGAGGCTCTTCCTGACACCAGACGATGGTTTTTGCATTGGGGTACTGCTGCACCGCAGCGTGCATTTCATCATAAGGGAACGGGTATAGCTGCTCCAGTCGAACCAGCGCAACATTGTCCATTTCCTGCTTGCGACGAGCTTCCAATAAGTCGTAGTAAACCTTGCCGCTGCAAAAAACCAGTCGATCGACCTTCTTCGGGTCAAGGTCGTCCACTTCCGGCAACACCGGCTGAAACGTGCCTTCGGCCAGATCTTCCAGCGTCGATACCGCTAACTTATGTCGCAATAAGCTTTTGGGCGACATAACAATCATGGGGCGTCGCATAGGACGAACCATTTGACGGCGAAGCATGTGATAGGCCTGCGCCGGTGTGCTTGGCACCAGAACCTGCATGTTGTCTTCCGCACACAGTTGTAAAAAGCGCTCCAGTCGGGCTGACGAATGTTCAGGTCCCTGCCCTTCATAGCCGTGTGGTAACAGCAAGGTCAAACCGCATAGGCGACCCCACTTGGTCTCACCCGAGCTTATGAACTGATCGATCAAAACCTGAGCACCGTTCGCGAAGTCACCAAACTGAGCCTCCCAAATAACGAGTGTGTTTGGATCGGCCGTGGCATAACCATACTCAAATCCGAGTACCGCCTCTTCCGAGAGGACTGAATCGATGACGAGAAAATTTGCTTTGTCCGTCAGCTCTCTAAGCGGAACATAAGCGCCTAATTTAGACTGGTTGTGCAACACCGCGTGGCGGTGCGCAAATGTACCGCGACCACAGTCCTGCCCGGAGAGACGAACCGAGTAGCCCTCATCTAGCAGTGTTGCGTAAGCCATTGTCTCTGCAAAGCCCCAATCAAGTGGCAAGGCACCTGCAGTCATTTTTCGTCGATCTTCTACAATTTTCTTAACACGCGAATGCAGCACAAGACCGTCCGGCAGTGTACCCAGCTGAGTGGCTAAGGCCTGAATTCTGTCTAATGGGACTTTGCCTTCATAAGGCACTCGCCAGTCTTTTGAGACAAATTTCGACCAATCAACCTGCAACTCAGGTGCCTCTGCCATGCCTTCTATCACACCTGGGGCCACGTTAACGCCATCATCTAATGACTGTCTGTAGCTCTCCACCAATTTGTCTGCCTCCGCAGCCGTCAATATGCCTTCGGCAATAAGCTTCTCTGCATAAATTGCTCTGGTGGTCGGCAACGCCTTTATCGACTTATACATGATGGGCTGAGTCACCGAGGGCTCGTCAGTCTCGTTATGACCATGACGGCGATAACAAACCATGTCGATAACGACGTCTTTGTTAAACGCCATACGAAAATCCAGCGCTAGCTGGGTCACGAAGTACACCGCTTCTGGATCATCGCCGTTCACGTGGAAAATCGGAGCGTTGATCATCTTTGCCACATCAGAGGCGTACAAGGTTGAACGCGCATCATCAACGTTACTCGTCGTAAAGCCGATCTGATTGTTCACGATGATGTGCACGGTGCCTTTCGTCGAAAAGCCACGTGAGTCCGCCATGTTGAAGGTTTCCATAACAACGCCTTGACCGGCGAAAGCTGCGTCACCGTGTATCGCGATAGGAATGACTTTCTCGCCGTCTTTATCACCGTAGCGATCCTGACGGGAACGAACCGAACCCTCGACCACGGGCGAGACAATTTCTAAATGAGATGGGTTGAACGCCAGCGACAAGTGCATATGCCCATGTGGTGTGCGGATATCCGAACTGAACCCTTGATGGTATTTAACATCGCCTGAAGACAAGCTTTCATCATGCTTGCCTTCGAATTCCTGAAACAGGTCTGCCGGGTTTTTACCCAGGATGTTCACAAGCACGTTGAGTCTGCCGCGATGCGCCATCCCCAGGACCATGTCCTTTACACCGGCGGCACCTGCGCGCTTGACCAGTTCGCTCATGATTAAAATGAGACTCTCGCCGCCTTCTAATGAGAAGCGCTTCTGTCCGACGTATCGCGAGCCTAAATGACGCTCCATACTTTCTGCAGCAGTAACGCGCTGCAAAATCCACTGCTTAGTCTCAGCGTTGAGTTGCGGTGATGAGGCGACGCTTTCAATGCGTTGTTGCAACCAATCTTTCTGCGGCGTGTAATCGATGTACATGAACTCATAACCAATAGAGCTGCAGTAGCATTTTTCCAGATGGGAGATGATGTCTTTGAGTGGTGCCCGATCGATGCCTTCTAAAGAAGGCGTTGGAAATACGGTATCGAGGTCCATCTCCGACAAACCGTTTTCATGTAAACGCAGCTCGCGAACCTTAGCCGTCGTCTGGTGGCCCAGTGGATCGGTCTTGGCCAACTGGTGACCACGCACTCGATACGCATTAATTAACTGGGTGACATAGATCTGTTTGAGTTCGACCGCCCCTGTTGCGCCGCCAGCACTACTGCTACCCGCAGCCTGAGCCATTGGTGTTTTGGCTAACTGCCTGAATTGGTCTCGAATTTCAGAATGTGCGACTTCGCGAGCGTTTTCGGCAACCATTGGCAGCGAGGCAAAGTAATCACGCCATGCCTCGTCAACCGAATTGGGATCGCGTAAGTACTGTTCGTACTGACTCTCAAGCCAGGGGGAATTAGCCCCACCGAGCATGGAGGTGTCCCACTGCTCCTGCATTCCCGGCTTAGCGTTGACTGACTTCGGCGTTGCACTCATTGATTAGGTCCTGACCCGATCGACCCGTTAAGGCCCTGAGAATTTGCTGTTATCCGGCTAAAGATGTGCCGGGATGTTGTCAATGACAACCTGTGTAAATTCGTCGGTATTAAGTTTACCGCCCAAATCTCGTGTGCTGTGACCATTTTCTATACAACCCAATAAACTCAAACGTAACGCATGACCCAGATCGTAGCGGTCTACATGATCTAGTAGCATGCCGAATGCCAATAGAACCGCCGCAGGGTTAGCAACGTTTTTTCCGGCGATGTCAGGTGCGGTTCCGCCCGCCGGATCGAACATGGCAATGTCTACGTCGTTATTTTCGTCGAAGGAGTAGTTACCGCTTGCCCCGGTGCCAAGACTACCAACAAGACCGGACGCCATGTCTGAAAGAAAATCACCGTACTCGTTCAGAACCAGCACAACTTCGTACGCAGAAGGGTCGATAATGATTTTGGCCAGCAAGGCATCGAACAACTCAACGTTGTGCTCAACATCCGTGAAGTCCTTGTGCACTTCCGAGACAACAGATTCAAATAACCCGTCGGTTACCCGTTGAATCGTATGCTTGGAGGAGCTGGTCATGGAATAGTGGCTGCCCCCGTAGGTCATCCCCTTACTTCGGGCCAGCTGAAACGCAAACTTGGCCGCTTGTTCGCAGGGTTTACG
>JBGCGD010000032.1:0-85255 GCA_045110515.1 Granulosicoccus sp.
GTTGTAAGACATCTGCGCAAAGGCCAAAGTCAGAATCGAAAAGTAAATTCCTGAGCGTCTTAAACTGATGTAGCCAATTAAAAAAGCAAACACACCAGCCACTAAAACGCTAAAGAACACGGCAGGCAAAACGTTCATAGTCAATAGCTTCATTGACCAGACAGCTGCGTATGAACCAACACCCAGAAACGCGGCATGACCAAACGACAAATAGCCCGTTAAGCCAAAAAGCAAATTAAAGCCGATCGCAAAAAGTCCGTAGATTGCAAATTTTTGCATCAAGTCCGGGTAATTGGCTCCAAAGGGTGCAAGCCAGATCGGCATGGTCAGAATGACAGCCGAAAAGACAATTAAGAGAACCCAATCGGATACCGCATTTGATTTATTCATGGTCTTCTCCTTAATCTTCCATCACGCCTTTGCGACCCATTAAACCTCTAGGTCGAACCAGCAATACGACAACCGCCACCAGGTAAATGATGATCTGATCGATGCCTGGGAATATGCTTTTGACTTCATTCATAGACGCAAACGATTGCAGAATCCCTAAAAGAAAACCTGCAAGCACAGCTCCTCCTAAAGACCCCATCCCTCCCACAACAACGACCACGAACGAGAGAACCAGAAAGTCCATTCCCATATGATAATCGGGAGGTAAAATAGGCGTGTACATGACCCCGGCTAGACCTGCGACAACTGCGGCAATTCCAAAGACGATCGTGAATCGACGTTGGATATCAATACCTAACAGGCCAACCATTTCCCGATCTTGCATTCCCGCTCTAACCACCATTCCGAATGTGGTGAATTGCAAAAAGGCGAAGACAGATGAAATAATCAGGAATGCAAATCCTAAATAGATAATTCGCCACCAGGGATAAACCACGTTTTCCCCTAAGCCTATCCACAATCCGATGTTTGCACTGCCTGAAACAATCTCAGGTGCGGACTGGGGGATAGGGTTAGCACCGAAATAGTGCCTAACAATTTCCTGAAAAATTATCGCCAGACCGAATGTCACAAGGATTTGATCCGCATGCGGTCGCTTATAGAAGTGGCGTATCAAACCACGTTCCATCAATAAACCCAGAGCCAACATCACAGGAATAGCAAACAGTATGGCAAAGGGCACGGAGTAGTCCACGATAAAAGAGCCCACAACCGGAAATTTGGCCTCCAAAATGGGCACTTCTTTGTACGCATCAAAAAAGGTGATGCTTTCATCTTTCACTTTTGTCGATATGGTTAACACCTTTTCCAGTGTCACGGCGCAGAAAGCACCCGCCATAAAAAGAGCACCGTGTGCGAAATTGACAACCCCTAAGGTGCCAAACACCAGAGTCAGACCCAAGGCAATCAGCGCATAAGCACCGCCTTTGTCTAAGCCGTTTAAAACTTGTAGAAAAATTGCGTCCACGTATGTGCCCCGTGTAAATCAAAAACCGACCATCGAGGGGAGTTCCTCAACAGCTTTCACCTGGTCAGGAGCCACCTCGCTAAACACTAAAGACGTGCTAACGAGGTTTAATAAACCCAGACAGGTGAGGTACCGCAGTTAGATGACTAGAAAAAGTGAGCTAACTAAAAAGCGCTCAACTCGAATTCTGGCCCGACGTAGAACGGAACCAGCAGATCTATTTGCGATGAACGAACCGGAGTAACTTTGAGAGTGCTTCTAACGTCACCCAAAAACGATTGCTCCTGCCGCCAAAAATGATCTGGGTGCTCTTAAAAAAAGAACACCCAGATCCTACTGACAAGCGTCGACGAATTACGCGCCGTTATTGCAGCTGCCCAAATCACCACCAGCAAACATTGGATGATCAACCGGGTACTCAACCTGAGCACGAGGAGTTACTTCAACCACTTCTAGAAGGTCAAACTGTGAAGATGGGTTTTCTTTACCCTTCACAACCAATACATCTTTGAAACACTGGTGATCTTCTGCACGGTACTCAGTAGGACCGTTACCCAGACCGTCGAACTTGTGGCCTTCAAGTGCTGCAACTACTGCACAAGGCTCGAAAGAACCTGCACGTTCACAAGCATCTGCATACAGCAGAGTTTGTACGTAGCAAGTGTGAGCAGCCTGCGAAGGAGGGAAACCGTATTCTTGGCCGAATGACTTAACGAAAGCCTGACTACCAGCATCAGTCAAAGACCAGTGCCAGTTAGTAGAACCGAAGATACCTTGAGCGTTTCCACCTGCACCCTGAGCCATCAGGCGAGAGTAAAGAGGAACGATGATCTGGAAGTCCTTACCTTCAACTTGCTTATCTTTTAGACCAAACTGGATAGCTTGAGTCAGAGAGTTAACCATGTCCTTACCGTAGTGGTTCAGGATCAGAGTATCAGCACCAGAGTTCAGAACCGGTGTGATGTACTGACTGAAGTCACCAGCACCAACCGGTGTCAGTACTTTTTCAGCAGTTTCCCAACCGATAGCTTCTGTTGAAGCAACGATTGATTCTTCCTGAGTCCAACCCCAAGTGTAATCAGCTGTCAGGTGGTAAGTACGACGCTCGTTGCCGTATTCCTTTTCGAGTACAGGACCCAAAGCAGCGCCAGACATGTAGCCGTTAAAGAAGTGACGGAAACCGTTAGCTTTCTTATCTTTACCGGTAGTATCGTTAGAGTGAGTCAAGCCTGCCATGAAGATGATGCCTGCATCCTGACAAAGACCCTGTACAGCGATAGCAACACCAGAGGATGAACCACCAGTAACCATGACTACACCATCTTTCTCGATCATTCGCTTAGCAGATGCGCGAGCAGCGTCAGACTTAGTCTGAGTATCACCGGTTACGTACTCAACTTTCTTACCGAGGATACCGTTGCCCTTTAGAGCACTTGGCTGAAGCGTGTTCATCATGCCGCCGTCACCCTCACCGTTCAGGTGCTTAACAGCCAGTTTGTAGGCACGCAATTCATCGGCACCCTCGTCCGCGTAGGGGCCAGACTGAGGAACGTTAAAACCCAACGTTACTGTCTTTGAGTCGCCAGGGTTGTTCAGAAAATCAGCGCCATAGGCGTGACGTGAAAAGAACATCGGGGCGCCGGTGATCGCTGCAGATGCCGCACTGGCTTTGAGCACGTCACGTCGTGACCAATCGTTGGTAGGTTTCTTACTCATATATTCATTCTCCTAAGGTACTTACGTTGATGGCTGATTGAGCCTGCGGTATCGAAAAGACAAACCACTCTCTCCGGTGTTCGACCGTGGTGTGTCGAACAAAAAAGCTTGTGCTGGCCTACAACCTCATTTCCACGTCTTTTTAGTGTTAGCAGAGCATAGGAGCTATGCCACACCCACAAAAGCTTCGAGTTAGTATAGAGAAAGTCTAGCCATGGGCAGAATTTACTAATATCCCTTAAAATACATGAGCTTACGCATGCGAACGCTTCGCGCAAGGCTCCTTTGTCAGTAAAGAATCTAACGTTGTTACGAAAAGTAACGAGAAATATTCGAGCTGAGAAAGTCTTGGTTAACGATTATTCCGGTAACGGAATGTCGAACAACCACTGATCCAATATCGAATGGACATCATCTATGCCCTGCTTTTTCAGGGCTGAAAAGTCCTGAAGCGTTGCTTCGATATCCGCCTCAGATAATTTCGCCTGCACACTAGAAACGGATTTAGCGATCTGATTTTTCGACAATTTATCTGATTTCGTTAACAAAATATGCAAACCTGCATGCCCTCTTTGCTGTAGCTCGATCAGTTGCCAATCACTGTCAGTTAAGGGGTGGCGAATATCCATCACCAAAATCAAACCCTGCAAACTGTCGCGCGAAACCAGATATTGGGTCATTGCCGCCTGCCATTTCTTTTGTTGGGATTTCGATACTTGTGCATAGCCATAGCCAGGCAAATCAACGAGATAACGGTCATCTTTCAATGAAAAATGATTAATTAACTGAGTACGGCCAGGCGTTTTGCTGGTCCGGGCGAGCTTACCGTTTCGGGTTATTGCATTGATGGCACTGCTCTTGCCAGCATTGGAACGACCGGCGAACGCAACTTCGACGAGCGACGACGGGCAGTGATAAGGATCACTGGCGCTGGACTCGAATTCTGCCGAAAAATACACCGTGTTCATGACGTTCGCCTTAATGTTGTCTGTCAGTCTGCTAAAATTCGTCGATCCCAAGAGGTCTGGGCTGCGTACAGTTTACCGACTAGACCCCATTCACGTTATCAATCGGAGTTTCCATGAAGAAATGGGCCCTTGCAGCAGCGCTCATAGCAGCCTGGTTTGTTAGTCCTGTCAATGCCGCCGGCGATGCCGCCGCTGGTGCCACTAAAGCAGCGGTGTGTGCCGCCTGCCACGGCGCTGATGGTAAGGCAATTCAGGGCAGTTACCCTAACCTTGCCGGTCAGCACCCACAATATCTGGCCAAGCAGCTGACAGATTACCGCGATGGCAACCGCGTCAATGCTCTGATGTCAGGCCAAGCAACCAACCTGTCCGATCAGGACATTCTGGATATTTCAGCCTACTTTGCCGAGATGACCAAAATCGAAGGTGTAGCCTCGGAAGAGAACCTTGAACTTGGCATGAACATCTATCGCGGTGGAATCACCTCCGCTGGTGTTGCTGCCTGTGCAGCCTGCCACGGCCCTGCTGGCGCTGGAAACGGCCCTGCTGCCTGGCCCATGGTATCCGGCCAGAACGCCGAGTACACGGCTGACCAGCTACGTTATTTCCGATCTGGTGAACGTGCAAACGACCCAGCCGCTATGATGCGCGGAGTCGCCGAGCGCATGACCGATGCCGAAATTACTGCCGTCTCGAATTACATTGCCGGATTGCACTAATTCTGTACAGATCAACGCGGTAAGCTAACGCTTTTGACACCGCTTTGGTAAAGATGATGTAACCCAACGGCCCGTCTACGGGCCGTTGTCTTTATGAAAGATAATTTTCTCGCACAAGTTTGTTAGCCCGTTCAAGCACGCGAAACGGCTCCCACATCGGGTGCAATTTCTGCATGAATAACAAGCATTCATTGTGCGTTCAGGTTCCATACCTGATGCTGCTTCAACACTACGAGGATCGACAATATGCCAATATCTAGACGTGGCTTCATAAATACCTTGGCCGCCACTGCCATCACATCATCCGGACTGATCGCTGTAAACGGCACAGCTACTGCTGCTGGCAGGTACAAAACCATCGAACCACCACTCAACACTTCCGCTGCTGACAAGGTAGAAGTACTGGAGTTTTTCTGGCTAGGTTGCCCACATTGCTACGCGTTCGAACCATCAATCGAAGCATGGGAAAAGGACATGCCAGAGAATGTGATTTTCGTTCGCGAAGCTCCACCACTGAACAAATCATGGGAGCAACATTCCCGAGGTTTTTATGCAGCACAACTGATGGGACAAGAGCAACCTTTCGTTGCAGCTATGTTTACAGCTATCCATGAAAACAAGCAGCGCATGAGAAAGCCTGAGGACATCGCAGAGTTGGCCAGCGGCTTAGGGATGGATAAAGACAAATTCTTAAAAACGATGAAGTCTTTTGCTGTTCAAACAAAAATGAACAGAGCAACTCAGCTTGCACAGAGTGCTCGAATTACCGGTGTGCCTTCCATTGTAATCAACGGCAAGTATCTCACTGGAGCCAGCCTTGCAGGCGGCAACTCCGGTATCATTGACGTTATCAACGAAACGGTAGCCATTGAAAAAGCTGAGATGGGCTTAGACTAATCGTTATGTAAAATGAAAAGCTCGTTCTTACTCGTTAAGAACAACTCATAAAAAGGGCCGCTTAATGCGGCCCTTTTTTATTCACTAGAATTCAGTACTACTGTATTTGCCGTAACAAGAAAGGCACGACTTCTTCCTGAGACGGATCTGACACACCGATTGCAGGAATGTAGGAAACATTCATGATGCCAATAGCATCTGCTTGCTCTTTGAGTTCGCGAGCGTGAAACGGATGATGGAGTAGCTGTGTTGCAGATTGTGGAAAGGCCTCAGCTTGTTCAGAATTTTTTAACCAGAATTTGGGATCATCTACGCTCAACAAGCCCAAGAGATCGACATCGCGACGATAAGCTGTTACTTCATCACTGAGTAAGCCCTCAGTATCGCTAACACCGTAAAAAGACAACAAACGTTGTGACAGTATCGTTGACGCATCACGCATCGCATCAACGGTTAATCTATAGTCAATAAAGACATCGCTTTCCCAGCGGTAAATGTCGTAGCTAGCTTGCGCTTCGATAGCTCCTGCCGTTGCAATACGCGTTGATTGTCTTAACACGGGATCTGGATTTACAGGGTCGGCCATATCATCGTGGAAAGCTAACCAGAGACTGGTTCCAGCTCCGGCCGAATCCCCATACATGGCTATACGTGACGAATCAATGTTTAATCGATCTGCATGGTATCGAATGAATTGCAATGCTCGCCGGCTGTCTCCCATAGGCTTAATAACACCATCGGCATCAACCGTATCCAATAGGCGGTAGTTAATGGTTGCAAATGCAGCCCCTTGCGCTAACGCTGCTTGTATTTCTCCGGCGCGCTCGCTCTGGTAGATGACAGATTTATCACCACTGGTAAACCCTCCTCCATGCACATAGACAATGAGCCCGGTAGGCTGACTCGCTTGTGGCAGAAAGATATCAAAAGTGTTTCGCTCGTGACTGTCGTAGGCAATATCCGCAGCGTACGAAGCGGCAATGCCTGTCAGGTCTATGGGAGACGCTGAAAAGGCGATATCAAGTGTCGTGTTTTTTCCACTGGAGGTTGTGGTAACACCACCCGCACCGCAGCCGCTCAGCAATAGCGCGGCAGTTAAAAGTACAACAGGACGTAGATTCATAGCTATCCGGTCAAGAACAACGCCCTGTTAGCCACAATGCTACGGCGATAGCGCGTCATCCAGTTCGACAATGGGAAATGCTCTAACAAAGGGCAAAAGTTGTTCCGCATTTAGCTCAGTTGATGAAATCATGAGCGAACCGCCACTTTTAAGTTGAACCATGTACTGCCCCTCCCCGGATTCACTGAGATCCAGCACCGTTCTTTTTTGAATGCGCATTTTTTTGCCAGCACCAGCATTCATGCCCATACCCAGTTGCGCAAGAGCAGCCAAGCCACCGCCAGCCATGCCGGTAGTTAACGATACGTCGACATCAAACTCTGAGTTCGAATAGTTGCGCTCAAGCATTGTCATACCCATTGCACTTTGATTACTGAGTTCGCCTCCGGAGTAATCAAGCACTTCATCTGGGAATACCTCAAGCATGGCCTGCTGTTTAATTTGCTGCAGACTTTCAACACACCACTTAGCCTCTTCCAGCGCCCCGGCGAAATCCTGTTCGTTGATCAATTCAACCGCATCGCTACAAGCGGTAGCAGCCTCCTCCGCAGATTGGGCATAAGCGGCATGGCTAAGAACGATAGATAGTCCAGCGGCAACTATAAATGTTGATTTCATGGGTCTCTCCTTCGAATCGAACTTAGGTCAGATCTATCACCTGCGGATCATTGGCAATTTGATAGTGTCTGTTCATGGTGCTGATGTTGCGATGTAAGACGTCATTAACTTGCTTCGAGCCAAAACCCTCATGGATATGACCAAACAAATGCAAGCGCGGCTTAACATCACTTATGCGCTGAAGCAAAGCGCGACAACCGACAGCCTCATCCGGCATATCTTCACGAATGACAACATCCAGCACACCAAACGGCGGGCCGTGAGTTATTAACACATCGGTATTGAGTGGGATCTGATTCCAGTGCTCTTCAATCGGAGCCCCCTCATCAAGCATGAAAGACCAGTCCATAAATCGAGGGGTTATCGGGGAGCCCCAGAAGTGAACACCGTTTATCTCAACACCGGATGCATTGAGTAGAGACACACCCGATTCGATGGCAAGTTGACCAGATGTTACTGGGTCATCTTCCATGAAGGTGTCGTGGTTACCGGCAATACAAATTTTGTGTTCAAACGACTGCTTGCTCAGCCATTCAAAAAAAGACCGCGTCTCGTTTTCAGTACCGTGCCCGGTTACGTCACCGGCATGAATCAACACATCGCCCTCAGGTAATGTCACGCTTTCGTGATCACCATGAGTATCACTGATACAGACCAGTCTCATGTTAGCGATACCTCATCGTTGTCCAATGACCATCTCAACACGTAGCAAGGCTCCATAGGATTGTTCGTAGTCACTGGTGGCCGGCCACGATACAGACGGCCAAAACTCATAGAAAAACCATGGTCGCCACACATTGTGCCTCCAACGAAACCTGAATTCATGTCCTCGAAATCTTTCTTCAATCCCTTCATTAAGAGAAGTGTGGTAACCCGCAATCAATTCAAACGCCAGAGACTTGCGTTCTCCAAATTGCGTGTATACACCTAGTGTTTGTCCGATGAATGATCCACGTCGTCCTTTACGCCAATTGAATTCAGTGAACGAACGAAATACCAACTCCTCTGTGTAAAACTGTGCCCTTCTGAAGGTAAACGATAGTTTGTCTTCAAACCCAGACTTATTGTAATAGTAATAACTATTAGACACGCCTGCCGTCCAATATTCCCCAAAATCTCGATTAATACCGGTATTGAGACGAGTGAAAAACTGCAGATCACTATCTCTTTGGCGAATACCCAAATCTAGATTTAATTTACCCTTAGAGCGTGCAGAGCGAATAAACCGAATGGCAAATGAAGCATTTTGATTACCATCGCCAGGGCCGCTGGAAGCTCTCCCAACACTATCGCCCTGAACATCCGTATCGTCCTCTTCCGTACTAAACAAAAGTTTGAATCGCCGTTCTGTTTGCGGCAGCACAACTCTGAGCTTCAAAGAGGGTTTTATATCTATTTTTTCATCCGCAGGCTTTTTTGCATCAATGCGGATACGGGCCCAGCTCCGATTATCGACGACGTTGTCAGAAGCCGTCGCATCACCGAAGAAGTCATCCACCTGTATCATGAAATTGTTAAAACTTTCAGATGCCTGACGCTGAGCGCCATCCACGTACCCCGTGGCTTTTTGAACGAGGCCCACACCCTCGTCATCAGCTTGCTTAGGTGGATTCAGCAGCCAGGAATCTGTACGGTCATCGGCATGCGAATGACTGAGTACACCGGCCCATATACCCAGTGCCGATATCACAACAATGTGACCTAATTTAGGCATCTAAAACAGCCATCAATTTTTGCATTTCATCTGGAGTGCCAATTGAGATCCTTAACCATTGATCAAGTTGCGGCTTCGACCAATAACGCACCAAAACACCAGCGTCACTCAGTTTCTCAAAAACACGCGAAGCACTCTCATTACCAGGCACCTTGGCAAAAACAAAATTAGCCGACGAAGGCAAAACCTCGTAGCCTCTGGCACGAAGATCAGTCGCCGTTTGCTCTCTTGTCTCGACAATTGTGTGCATAGTACTGCGATAGTAATCTTCGTCTTTGATAGATGCGATACCCGCCGCCTGAGCGAGTACATCAACGGGATAAGAGTTAAACGAATTTTTTACGCGCTGAAGGCCATCTATGAGCTCAGGATGTCCAAAGGCGACACCCAATCGCATTCCAGCCAGTGAGCGACCTTTAGAAAAAGTATGACTTACCAACAAGTTGCGGTACTCATTGACTAATCCGACGACACTCGTTGCTCCCAAATCCGCATAAGCCTCATCCACTAGAAGTATCTGTTCTGTGTGTTTTGCTAACAGTTGTCTTATTCCTTGCTCAGAGACATCCATGGCAGTCGGTGCATTGGGATTCGGGAAAACGATACCACCGGCATTTGGCTCAAATTTTTCCAAATTCACCGAGTAATTTGATTCCAGCGGAATCATTTTCGGTGTAATTCCGTACAGGTCACAATATACCGGATAGAAGCTGTAGCTAATCTGGGGGAACTGTAAAGCTTTGTTATTGGTGAAATAAGCTAAGAATGCTAGGGCCAGTATTTCATCAGAACCGTTGCCAACAAATACATTGTCAAGCCTTAGGCCATGGTAATCGGCCAGTGTTTGCCGTAATTCATCACTCTCTGGATCAGGATAGCGCCTTAGCTGATGGCCATCGACAGAGCGAATGGCCTCCAGAACCTTCGGTGAAGGTGGATAGGGGTTTTCATTAGTATTCAGCTTTACGATATCCGAGCCCGTGCGTTGTTCACCAGGCACATAGGGTGTCAGGCGACTAATCGTATCTGTCCAAAGAGAGTTCATACGTTTTTACTATGCTGGGTATAAAAGGCTTTAAGGTTTGACAAATAACGTGTGATTAAGCAGAAAAATATTAATCATTCAGTAAATTAGACAGTTGTTCACTGGCTGCGAGTAGTTGCGGCAAAAAATCGGTAACCGCTGAAAATGGAAGCCTCATGCACGGCGCATACAATGACAACGTGGCATACAACCGCCCTTGCTCGTCTTTGATTGGCACAGCCAACGCAACCATACCCTGGTAGAACTCTTCATTGTCCAATGCATAACCCCGGGCCGCAGTGGCTGCCAGATCTGCTTCCAACGCGCTTTTACTTACAAGCGTATTATCAGTAAAGCGCTTGAGCCGAGTATTCGCCACAACGCGTTCACGACGGGCGGTATTGAGCGTACTCAGATACATCTTGCCGCTGGCGGTGGCACAAGCTGGCACGCGGCTGCCCACCTGCAGGTTGATTCTTACCGGCCAATGCGTCTCAGCTCGATCAAAGTAAATCATCTCGGCACCATCGGGCACGGAAATATTACACGTCTCCCCGATATCTTCAGATAGTTTGACCAAAATGGCCCTTCGCTGGGCTTGAAAAGGAGCTGCTGACAAAACGCCCTGGGCTAACTGGTTAAGTCGGTGGCCTGCCTGCAATCCCCGGCCACTCAACCGAGTCTGCAAATAGCCGTGCTGCTCTAATGCCGTGCACAAGCGATGTACACTGGCCTTGGGAATTGTCAGCTGTTCGGCAATTTCGGTGGGAGTTAATGGGCGGTTCGCATCCGCTACCGCATTGAGAATATCTAGCACGCGTGTGACGGTCGACCCTTTGGCATTCTTAGCCTTACCGTTGTTTTCATTGGTCATTTGCCAGTTATTTCCTGAATAACGCCTCAGTTCTACCCTCAGCACACATCTTTGGGCACATCAATAATGAGATTTCCAGTACCATTATCGTACCTTCTAATCCTTCAACCTAGTCTGGTGGCATCCCACAATGTCAGAAAAATTTGATTATGTAGTCGTTGGCGCCGGATCAGCCGGGTGCGTTTTAGCCAATAGATTGAGTGCTGATGGTACAGCAACAGTTGCTTTGCTGGAGGCAGGGGACAGTGACTGGAATCCGTGGATTCACGTTCCTGTGGGGTATTTCAAAACCATCCACAACCCGAAAACAGACTGGTGCTATGTCACGGAAAATGACCCCGGACTCAACGGACGCTCGTTGAAGTGGCCAAGGGGCAAAGTTTTAGGAGGTTCCAGCTCCATCAACGGCTTGCTCTATGTGCGCGGACAACGCCAAGATTACGATCGTTGGGCAGAACTTGGCTGCACTGGCTGGGACTACCAAAGCGTGCTTCCCTATTTCAAACGTGCCGAGAATCAAGCTCGAGGAGAGGATGACTACCACGGTGTGGGTGGTCCGCTTCATGTCAGCGACATGACCTTTAAACGTCCTATATGTGATGACTTTATCCGTGGTGTAGCCGAGATGGGTACTCCTATCAATAACGACATCAATGGAGAGAATCAGGAAGGCGTAGGTTATTACCAACTCACCGCCCATAAAGGTAGACGCTGCAGCAGCGCAGCCGCTTATCTGAAAGGTATAAAAAGCAGGCCGAACCTCACCATCATCACAATGGCAATGGTCAAAAAAATTGGCATCACTGACGGTCGCGCAACGGATGTGCATTTGGAGCGTAAGGGACATCCCATGGTCGTAAGCGCACGTGAAGAAATCATTCTATCGGCTGGTGCTATTGGATCACCCCAATTACTGCAGGTCTCAGGCATCGGTCCTGGTGCATTGTTACAGTCGCACGGTATCGACGTGAAAGTAGACTCACCGGAGGTGGGCGAAAATCTTCAAGATCATCTGCAAATTCGCGCCGTGTATAAGACGAAGAAGCCCGTCACTCTCAACGATGAGCTAGCTAATCCTCTACAAAAAGCTCGGGCAGGTATCCAATACATACTGAATAGGAGTGGCCCCTTAAGCATGGCTGCAAGCCAGGTGTATTCATTTTCTCGCACAAGACTGTCCAATGAGCGTCCCGATATTCAATACCATTTTCAACCGCTATCAGCTGATTCGCCGGGAGAGGGCTTGCATCCATTCTCAGCCATTACTGCATCGGTTTGCCAACTCAGACCTGAGAGTCGAGGAAGCATTCATATTAAGTCCGCAGATGCAAATACTCATCCTGTGATAACTCCCAACTACTTATCAACCGACCTCGACTGTAAAACGGCAGTTGAGTCGCTTCGCTTCACCCGAGGCATCATGCAGTCCAACGCCATGAAGGATCATATTTCTGAGGAAATGCTGCCTGACCCTAAGGCAACTTCCGATGAAGAAGTCCTCGATCAGGCCAGAAACATCGCTAACACCATTTACCATCCGACCAGCACCTGCCGCATGGGCGCAGATGAAAACGCTGTGCTTGATCCCAGGCTACGCGTCAAGGGTGTTGATGGATTGAGGGTTGTAGATGCCTCCATCATGCCGGAGATTGTATCGGGCAACACTAATGCACCAACAATCATGATTGCTGAACGGGCTTCCGATTTTATTTTAGAAGATAGAAAAGCGCGTTGATTCTTCGACGCAAGACAATGCCTGCAAGTCCCGACGCAAACTACGTTTGCGGAGGGCCTTTGCGTTGTTTGAAGGTAAATGCCGTATCGCTGGGGCCGGATTCGTTCAACTGCATCAACCGCTGGTGAGCTTCATGGAAATCCGGCCGGTGCCCCTCAGGCACCCACCACAGAACTGCTGAGGCCTCCTGCCTGGATACAAACCACTCATGCCGTCTGCGCATCACTTCCGTGTGAGCCGTGCGGTAAACGTAGTCGTGCAAGGCATCAATATCTTTCCATACCGACAAGTTCACGATAGTGTCTTCTGGAAAAGGATCTACAGACAAGGAAGCATCACTGGCATCGCCCGTAAAGCGCCAAACAAAACCTGGAGACTTTTCCGCTAATTGATTGATGCGGTCTAAATTTGACACAAAATCAGCCAGCTCTGGAGAATCCAGAGGGGCGACTGACTCAGCAATATTCAGTTGCGCTAACTCCCAGGTAGCCATAAGGATCACTTTTGAAGGAACGTAGTCGCGAACGTAGCAGATCAACTAGACACCCACAAGTGCATGCAATTTGTGTTGTTTTATATTTTTTGGTTAAGTAGATTAAGAGAAAGCTCGAATGCTCGGTGCCAGCATGACTTCACACAAAATCATCAAAGCAGTAGTCCTGCTGACAATCTCTATGCTCGCGCAGACGCTAACAGCTGCCAATCCATTCATTGTCGTTCAATCGACAACGTCTACACAGAATTCAGGCTTACTCGATGCCGTACTGCCGCTGTTTTCTGAACACAGCGGCATTGATGTTCGCGTAGTGGCGGTCGGAACCGGCCAGGCGATAAAAAATGCGACAAATGGAGATGGCGATGTCCTTTTAGTACACGCCAAGGATTCGGAAGAAGCCTTTGTTGCGGCAGGCTATGGTGTTGAGCGTTTTGATTTAATGTACAACGATTTCGTACTGGTTGGTCCGGCTGATAATCCGGCGCAAATAAAAGACAATGACCATATCGTAGAAGCATTAACGACCCTGGCCAGCACGGGTTCCTTGTTTGCCTCAAGAGGAGATGACTCTGGTACACACAAAGCAGAACTTCGGCTTTGGGATGCTGCTAACGTCGATAGTGCTGCGGCATCTGGCACCTGGTATCGCGAAACAGGCTCTGGCATGGGAGCAACGCTTAATGTGGGCATCGGCATGGGTGCTTATGTCCTAACAGACCGAGCGACGTGGATTGCATTCGGCAATAAAGCCAACCATCAAATCATCGTTGAGGGCGACCCTCTACTGTTCAATCAATATGGAATCATCCTGATCAACCCTGAGAAGCACCCTTCTGTGAAAGCTGTTGAAGGACAACAGTTGATTAACTGGCTTACCGGTGACGAGGGCCAGCAAGCCATTGCAAATTTTAAAATCGATAGCCAGCAATTGTTCTTCCCCAATGCTCAGTAGCGGTCAAGGTTAAGTGCTGGTGTTTTATCGTACGGTCCCAAGCTTTGAACTGATCGTAAACGCTAGTTAGTATGGCCTCACATATTCTGAGTCGACTTTAATCAGAGTCAGGACAGTTAGCACCTATTACCTTATCATCGACACCTCCTATCATTTTATCTGCAGTTGCTATGTCCGTATTCAATCGTGTGCTCGACGTTGCTAAACGCAAGAAAAGACGAGTCGTTCTGCCTGAGTCACAGGATGAGCGAGTTATGCGAGCGGCTGTTCAGTCGCAGGCAATTGGCATAGCCGAAATCATACTACTGGGGGATTCCGATGAGATTTCCCGTATGGCAGAAGATCTTGGCCTATCTTTAAGCGGTATTGAAATCGTAGCGCCATCTCAATCACCGCGTCGCGCTGCTTACATCAGTGCAATGGTAGAAAAACGCAAGCATCGAGGTATGACTCAGGAGAAGGCAGAATCGGCCATTGATGATTTAGTCACGTTCGCCAGCATGATGGTGAGCGAAGGTGATGCTGATGCATGTGTTGCCGGCGCCGTCACGGCGACCGCTGACGTTGTACGCAACGCTGTACGTTATGTCGGCAAACACCCGGATGAAGCGTTAGTTTCCAGCTGCTTTATTATGCTGATGCAGGAGCATCACCCTGTCCAAGACGCGATGGTCATAGGAGACTGCGCGCTGGTGATAGAACCTGACGCAGAACAGTTAGCAGGTATTGCTGTATCTACGGGCGATACAGCTAACAAGCTGCTTCAATTAACACCAGAGGTTGCCATGCTTTCATTCTCAACTGAAGGCAGTGCGCGTCATGCAGCAGTGAGTAAGGTTACTCAAGCGACGGAAATAGTTCGCGATGCGCGAAACCACTGGCGGGTTGTAGGCGAGGTTCAACTGGATGCGGCCGTTATTCCTTCCATACTGGCAAAAAAATCTCCGGAGCAAGCTGCGGATTCACCCTGCAATGTCTTGATATTCCCTACTCTCGATGCCGGCAACATTGGATACAAGCTGATCGAAAGATTCGGCGGTGCGCAGGCAATTGGACCAATTTTACAAGGGCTTAATAGACCTGTTAATGATCTAAGCAGAGGCTGTAGTACTGACGATATCATTAACATCGTAGCGGTGAGCGCAGCACAAGTTCGAGACTGACCAAGCTGTTGGGTCGGTCTCAGGCGCTCAACGATTCCCAATCAGAAGAAGGCTCCATACGTCCAATAGTCTCGCCACGCGAGTTGTTGACGGACGGCCTGAAATATTCAGCCAGCATTTTCGCCTCACCCGTCGGCATCACGCCTAGGGTCTGCAGAACTGCTCCCAAGGCCACGCGAGCAGCTGCATCGTTACCATCATCAATTTTTAAGGCAACGCCTAATTGGTGTTCTGGAATCACCGCGGTATAAACACCATCCGCACCCACCTTAACGAGAATACTTGGTGCTAAGCGTTCCATCAACGATGTGCAGAGCCTTTCCTTGCCGGCCACCAGATAAGGATTACTGGTGACTGCCGCGTGTATGCGCTCAACAGCTGCCCGACGCTCACCTTCAAATCGTGTTGGTGTACCAAACCTGGCCATCGCCAGAGCGATTCGTTGCAGTGGCAATGCAAGCGTGGGGATTGCGCATCCGTCATAGCCCCAGGGCAACTGCCCAATACGTGTATTGGTTAAACTTTCAAGTACTTCAAACCAGCGCTGCTGAGACACGTGGTTATACAGACGATAATTTTGTGCTGGGTCGCCAAGCTGTTTACACGTGGACAAAAAACCCAGATGCTTACCCGAGCAATTGTGATGATGGCGCTGTGGCCCTCTTCCTTGTGACATAAGCTCAAACTGAGTGGCTTGATGCAAAGGTAATTCAGCACCGCATTCAAGATCATCGTGCGAACAGCCTATACGCTCAAGCCAATCTTGCGCTAAGCCTGCGTGGATAGGCTCACCGTTATGAGATGAACAGCTGAATGCGATATGACGATCATCTAGTGAAAAGGCGTCGATAGCACCCGACTCAACAAAAGGAATAGCCTGTAAAAACTTTATAGCCGAGCGAGGGAATACTGCACGTTGCACATCTCCCATGGCAGCAAACACCTGACCCGAAGCCTCAACAACAGCCACGGCTCCGCGGTGTCTGTTTTCAATAGCATTACCACGCCAACGATTAACTAAAACAGGATTCATGACACACCAACAGCTCGACGTAGTTCCTCGAGATAAGGGCGGCTGTGGGCCCGAGCTTTCTCCGCCCCCTTTTGTAAAACAGCATCGATGACTGAGGGATCAGCCATTAATTCGTTGTAGTGTTCGCGCGGCTCGCTAAGAATCCCGTCGACCAACTCAAACAATTGTTGCTTTGCATCGCCCCAGGCAATCCCCTCATCATAGGCGGTACGAAACGCATCGGTCTGCTCTTCAGTGGCAAACGCTCGATAAATTTCAAATACCGTGTTGCCCTCAGGGTCTTTAGGCTCACCTGGCTCTTGCGAATTTGTTTTAATCTTCATTATCGATTTGCGCAATTTTTTAGCGGTGTCGAACAATGGGATGGTATTTCCGTAACTCTTACTCATTTTTCTGCCATCCAATCCTGACAAAACAGCTGCCCGTTCCTCAACAACGACTTGAGGTAGTGTCAGTAATTCACCGTAGTGATGATTAAAGCGCTGAGCAATATCTCGAGCCATTTCCAGATGCTGGATTTGGTCACGACCAACAGGCACATGCGTGGCTTTGAACATTAAGATATCTGCAGACATCAAAATTGGGTAGCCAAATAACCCCATTGTGATTCCTTTGTCAGGGTCTACCGAACCAGAATCCACATTCTCCTGAACAACCGCTTTGTAAGCATGCGCTCTATTCATGAGTCCTTTAGCCGTCAAGCATGTCAGCATCCAGGTTAATTCCATAATCTCCGGGATATCGGACTGACGATAAAAAGTGGCATGGTCGGTATCCAGACCCAAGGCAATCCAGGCGGCTGCGATTTCCTGGCGAGACTCGCGCAACATCACCGGATCTTGGTTTTTGATCATCGCGTGATAATCAGCCAGAAAATAGAACCCTTCCTGATCTAAATTTCGACTCGCTTCGACAGCTGGACGAATGGCCCCGACATAATTTCCAAGGTGTGGAGTGCCAGAGGTGGTAATTCCAGTTAGCCAGGTTTGTTTTGACATACCAATGCAGTTCTATTTCCAACCCTACCCGTTTGGCGGGTCTCGACCGTATAATTGTATCAAGCTTCTGGCGCCTAAGCCCTGACAAGGTCGCAGACTCAGTGACATCTCATCGTAATTCCATGTAGACGGGTATTCATCTATGCTTGACCTTCTCTCAACTCAGGTTCACATTTTTAAGCCTTGATTCAACTCCGCCTTCAAATCATAGTCTTGGGGCTCATCTTCGCCGCACTGTTTACCCACCGGCCAAGCCTGGCGGCTAGCAGCAGCGACCTACTGATAGTTCTCAATAAAGACGGTAGGCACTATATCGCTCAACATACATTGTCTACTGATAAAGAGCTCCTGCTGCTTAAGCTGCCGGAAACGCGAGATGCTTTAAGCACACGCTTCTTAGGACCAGAACAACTCATTTTTAGCACAGCACACGCACGTAATCCGCACACATTGTCTCTGTGGTCCGGCAATGTTATCAGTCGATATCGCCATTCATACAGCATCGATTTAGAATCCTTAGAGGGCAGCATCCTAGAATTGTCGATCGCAGATGCGCACTATGCTGTCGACAGTGAAGACTCAACCACACTTCACTCCACCATTACTTGGGTACTACCTAGCGATGCGAAGCTAATTTCTTACGGACAAACCAACGTAGTTGAAGATATAGATGGCCACTGGCAGCACGATGAAAACGTTTTAAGCTACTCGCAAAATGGTGGCGCCATTCCCAACCTGCTTGTGCAATTTTCATTAATCGTGCCCAAGCCTGCCGTTACGATTGATCCTTGCACAGCTGTGATTGGACCCAGCGACGAATGCTCGCCGGATATCGATAAAGATGAAATTCCAGACTACCGCGATATATGCCTCCCTGATACAGCGGAACCGATTCTCTCAGAACGCCCAGGCGAGGATGTATTGGGCTGCGACTCCCAACCGCTGGTAATTTTAAAAGATATCAATTTTGAAGTCGGCAAAAGCTATCTGAACGTAGCATCCAGACAGGTGCTCGACCGTGCTGCTATCGCTCTACAAAGAACACCGAATCTATTGTTCGAAATTGCAGCTCATACCGACAACGCTGGCAGCGACTCGAACAATCAAAAGCTATCAGATAAACGGGCGGCCGCCGTGAGACATTATCTGATGTTAAGGGGGGTAGGACCAAATCAGATCAAAGCCGTTGGATATGGCGAACGGTTCCCGATAGCGAGCAACCGCTTGCGCAAAGGGCGAGGCGATAACCGCCGCATCGAACTCAAGCGCTTGAACTAGCTTAAAGCAACAACACTAACTGGCAGTTAATGAGTGGTGGGCTGATCATCCGCTCCTTTGTTAATGCCGCCGATATACTCGAATAACGCAGCGTGGGCATCTGCGTCATTTTGTTTTAACGCAGTACTGGCGCTGGTAAATCGCTTTACTTGTTCGTCATGATCCTTGAGCAGATTAGCAATTAACTGCTGATCTAACGCCGTTGGATCTATGTTGTAATTTTTCTTTTTGTTGTCAAGAATCTCAAGTAGATCGAAATGGCGACGTTTTGTTGTCTCCATGGCATTGTAAGCCTGCCAAGCATTGGCACCCACACCGTCCAAAACGGTGTCGGGTCGGTCTAAAAGCTCCTTTTCGGCTCTAAAAATAGGGGCTTCGTTCATGTTTTAACTCAAATATTCGTGAGTATTAAGAGTAACAGATGCCGCATGGGCTTCACCAGTACACACCCTAGAATGGCAAACCAATATAATTTTCAGCTAGATCACGCCGCGCTGTTTCAGAGCGCGCTAAATGACTTAACGATGCTTTACGCATCTGACCTGCGAAAGAATCTTCGCCATCAAATTGATGCAGCATGGTCGTCATTTGCCAACTAAAGCGCATAGCTTTCCAAATGCGCGATAACGCTTTTTCAGAATACGCATCAATACCTGATTGAACATCGTGCTTTACAGCGGCAATTAACGCCTGGTGAAGATAGTACACATCAGAAACCGCTAGGTTTAATCCCTTGGCTCCGGTTGGTGGAACGATATGGGCTGCATCTCCCACCAAAAATAAATTCCCCCAACGTAAGGGTTCACTCACAAACGATCGTAGTGGTGCAATGGACTTTTCAATAGAGTCACCCGTAACCATCTTACTAGCTGTCTCACTGGGCAACCTTAACCTTAACTCGGCCCAGAACTGATCATCGCTCCACTGCTCAACCGTATCACTGATGGGAACCTGTATATAGTAACGGCTTAAGTTCTCGTTACGCATCGAGCACAACGCAAAACCACGACTGGAGTTGGCATAGATAAGCTCTTGATTCGCAGGTGGTGTTCGTGAAAGCACACCCAACCAGCCAAACGGATATACCCGTTCAAATTCGACCCGAGCGTCTTCAGGTATGGTTTTACGACTTACTCCATGGAAGCCGTCACAGCCAACCACATAGGAACAATCGATGCGTTTACGCTCTCCCAACAAGGTATATTCTACATACGGTGTTTTCTGATCAAGATCATGTATGGCAACCTCTTCCACCTCATGGATTATGGTGGTACCCATCTCGCTCTGAGCAGCGTACAAATCTCTCGTTACCTCTGTTTGTCCGTAAACCATCACACGCTTACCCGTAAGCTCGTAAAAGTTGATATGCACCATCAACTCATCATCGCTTAAGTAACAACCGTCGTGAGGAAGTCCTTCTTTCTCAAGGCGCATGGCAATGCCGGCATCCTTTAACAAAGACACAGTTCCAGACTCCAACACTCCAGCGCGAATGCGTGACAACACTCTTTCCCGAGTTGTGCGCTCCAGCACAACTGTCGCAACACCGGCTTTGTTGAGCAGTTGGGACAAAAGCAGTCCCGAGGGACCACCGCCGATTATCAAGACCTCTGTTTTCATCAATAGGCGTTAGCAATAGGAGAAACACTGCAAGGATAGTGTCTTATAGACACAATTAACATAAACCCTTACGGCAATCGCTGGAAACGCACTAGAATGACCGCAACCAACAAGCATGACTGCTTAAACCATTCCTCTGCACATAAGCGGTTGCGTAACCCAAGCCCGATGTACCGCCGGTGGCTATGGCAACTCTTCCGACCCAGCTGTTCACATCCAAAAACCAGCCCATTTGAAATTAGAAGAAAATACAACGCACCCAACAAAGTAATCGCTAAATCACACTATGCAGGCTAGATTAACAGCCAAAACGCTGTAAAAATACTCGAATTATCCACCGACGCTTGTAATCATGCGCCAGACACACACAGAAACTGCGGGCAACCTCGTCCGTTATCAAAAATATCGAGGGTAAGGGAATAAAATCGCGTATCGCACTGTTCTCTTCACTATGAGCCAAGAATCGGAACATATCAGCCACCTTTTGGAAAACGAATTGGAAACGCTTTGGCGGTTTTCCTGGCGTTTAACCGGCAATCAGGATGATGCAGCTGACCTTGTGCAGCGGAGCTGTTTGCGCGTCTTGGAGAGAGCTGATCAGTATGAGGCGCGCGGTAAGTTTCCTAGTTGGTTAATGCGGGTGGCACACCGAATTTGGATAAATGAAATTCGCGCGAGAACTATTCGCCAACACAAAACATTAAGCCCCTCAAATACAGCGCTTCACATGCCTACAACTGAAGAAAACAAGGCCATCGATGGCCAAGGTTTTCTAGAACCGGAAAGCAACGTCATGTTGCATCAGGTGCATGAAGCAGTGGAAAACTTACCCGAAGCGCAACGCCTTGTTATGCTTCTAGTCAGCGTAGAAGGCTATAGCTATAAAGAAGCCGCCGAGATTTTAGACGTTCCCATTGGCACTATAATGAGCCGCCTGGCTCGTGCAAGACTCCTAATCGGAAACAGGATATTGCAATCGAATAACGAGAATAAAAACGGCCACAAAGGCTCTGAGGTTCTACGATGAAACCCTACAGCGATGAAGACATATTGCGCTATGTTGATGGCAATATGGATGAACCGTCTGCGAGTCAACTGCGCAATGACATCAACAATAACGCACAATTAAGTCAACGGGTAGACGCGATGTTAGCCTCTCAGCTGCCGTACTCGATGGCTTATAAGGTTAACCCTGCGCCCGAAATGCCCGAGAGCCTTAGGCAAACTGTTTCGGTCTGGTCCGATGTGGCACGCAACTCCTCCCTAGAACCTCAAACGGTTAAGTTACGGGGCATGAAGGTAGCCGCCGTTGCAGCTGCAGTTGGATTGAGTTTTGCGCTCGGATTCGGCGCTGCCAACTTACCTAGCCAGGGTCAAGTTGCGGTTCAAGCTTCGGTTGTTAATGACCAAACTATGGAAGACACGTTGTGGGTACAACGCGTCGCTGACTATCAATCGTTGTACGTAGCCCAAACAGTCAATGACATACAAAATGGCCGTACGAAGGCTGAGGAACTGTTAGCCCGATCAGAAATCAAGGATGTTATGGATGCGAAAATCCCTGATTTAAGCGACTACGACTATCAATTTGTACGTGCACAACAGCTAGGCTTTCAAGGACAGCCCCTGATACAGCTTGTTTATACAAGCGCCGGAAAAAAACCTCTCGCGTTGTGTTTTATGCCGTCAAAAGGAGAGGATCAAAACACCATTACCGTTGCACTTCATGAAGAACTTGTGAGCGCCAGCTGGCGGAAAGCATCGCAGCGTTTTGTCATCGTGGCTGATGAATCTTACGAATCGATTGAATCTATAGCCCGCCATGCGCAAAGAGTGTTTCTGTAGGATTCACTTTGCGCATAGCGTCAATTAAAACAACCAGCTTCGGTTTAGCTTCCGGATGTAAACACTAACGAGAAAGAGACAGGCACTGTTGTTGGAATATGTAGAAGTTTCGCTAACTCAGCCAATTTTGCGATACCTGAACCAAAATCATAAGCAACGGCATCCAGCATGAGCGGTTGGGTCGCACTCACCGTGACCTCACCATTCTCATTCGAGACCAGAACCGGAACACTCATAGTCTGCTCTTTGCCATGAAGGGAGAGTGTAATATCCAGATTCATCATAGAGGTTCCAGCAGCCATAGCATTCTCAGGCACGCTAGCAGTGACCGTTGCATTGGGATACTGATCGGTTTCGAATACAAATTTAGCAAGACGCTCGTTTCGAATAGGGATATTGGTTTCGATACTATCCAATGGGATACTTACCGATGCGGCTCCTGCATCGCTAACAGACCCTGTCAGCCCACTAAACGTATGACGTTCAGCGATACTTGCACTGGCACCCGCCAGCACTTTGTAAGAGATTATCGATAATGACGAACGCTCTGAATCAAGCGTAAGCTCGGCGGATGCAACATTGGCGACCAAAAAGGACGCTGCTAAAAGCGAGGCGGACAGAATTTTTCGTATATACATGGGCCAAGTTCTCCAAGTCAAACGCACCAAAAGCGATGCTTATAAAAGAGAACACATTAAGCTGCCTAATTATTCCTATAAAAATTAGAATTTTTCGAAATTTCAATTAACGATATAGGAACCGCGAAGGTCGATTTAATCTAAACCGCCTCAAGTGCGATCGCAATTCCCTGCCCCACACCAATACACATGGTGGATAAGGCAAGCTTGCTCCCAGTCTGCGACAGCTCCAGTGCAGCGGTGCCGGTGATACGGGCACCCGACATCCCCAAGGGATGACCTAGAGCAATCGCACCACCATTTGGATTAACACGGGGGTCGTCGTCAGCAATACCCAGATCTCGGAGCGTCGCTAGGCCTTGGGAAGCAAACGCTTCGTTCAATTCGATAACATCAAAGTTGTCCGTAACCAAACCGAGTCTTTGCATCAGTTTTCTCGATGCTGGAGCCGGCCCAATACCCATAATTCGGGGCTCGACACCCGCTGTTGCACCACCGAGCACACGCACTATCGGAGTTAATCCATACTTCGAGGCAGCCGTAGCACTGGCCAACACCAAGGCGGCCGCACCGTCATTAACACCAGACGCATTACCCGCTGTTATGGTTCCACCATCTCTGAACGGTGTACGTAAACCGGCGAGCGTTTCCAAAGTCGTTGTACGTGGGTGTTCGTCTGCTTCCACAATTTTAGGCTCACCTTTACGTTGAGCGATGGATACCGGAGTAATTTCCTTGGCAAGCCGTCCTTTCAATTGCGCAAGCGACGCTTTTTCTTGCGAGCGCAAGGCGAATGCATCTTGATCTTCACGACTAATTGAAAAATCCTCTGAAACGTTTTCAGCTGTCTCAGGCATGCTATCTATGCCATATTGCTTTTTAAGCAATGGATTAACAAATCGCCAGCCAATGGTTGTATCGAAGATCTCAGCATTCCTGGAAAAAGCAGTAGTGGCTTTGGGCATTACAAACGGTGCTCGCGACATGCTTTCGACACCACCGACAACGACTAACGTCTGTTCGCCCGACTTAATGGCTCGAGCCGCAGTTATGACAGCGTCCATACCGGAACCACACAGGCGGTTAAGTGTCATTCCAGGGACACTGGTGGGGTAGCCTGCCAACAGTGTAGACATGCGCGCTACATTTCGGTTGTCTTCGCCGGCTTGATTAGCACAACCGAAAACCACTTCATCAATGGCTTCTAGATCTAACGTGCTGTTTCTCGCCGCAAGGGCTTGAAGTACCAGTGCGCCAAGATCATCAGGTCTTACCGATGAAAGCGCACCACCGAAACGACCGATAGGCGTTCGAATGTAGTCGCAAATATAAACTTCTGTCATTGTCCCAGCTCCGGTGCCGCCTACTCAGCTACATCATCCCAGAGCTCCGAGGCGTATTCAAACATTGAGTCCTGAGGCACATTTTTTGAAAGAACCTGGCTGTCTTAGCGTTTTCTCGGCTGTAGTCACTAGTCGTGAATTAAACTTTTTTTAAAAAATACACTCCGACAGGGTGTTATCAACATTTTGGGTTGAATTTTATGAAAGCGATTAAACAAGTTTTTGCGTTCTTTGTTCTGTTAGTGGCCAGCCAAGCAGTATTTGCAGCCCCCCCTATCAACACTCTGGAACGCAAAGGGCTTTTTGGTTATGAGCACAATGGCATCGCCATTCGTGGTTATGACACCGTGGCCTATTTCACACAAAGCAAGCCTGTTGAAGGTACTGATCAGTACGCAACTGAGTGGTCAGGAGCGACATGGAAATTCTCTTCGCAAGAAAATCTGGATTTATTTCTCGCTGACCCTGAGAAGTATGCGCCGCAATATGGAGGGTACTGCGCGTACGGAGTTGCTCAGGGCAATCTGGTAAAGATCGAGCCTGAGGAATGGACCATTCTCGATGACAAGCTTTATTTGAATTACAACGCAAAGCTCAACAAAGCTTGGAAAAAAGATACGTCCGGCTACATCAACACAGCCGATAAACTTTTCGAGCAATTACTGAAAGATCAGTAAAGCCACATCGAAATGTCGATCTGATTAACCTTTGTTATCAGGTCGACATTTTGACGATCGTATTCCAATGAGCCTTTGTCACGGGTTGAATCGACAGACGGCTGCCCTTCTGCAATAAAGCCATCCCCTCAAGCTTTGGAACGGTCCGAAGCTGCTCCAAAGAGATAATCTCTTTGAACTCCTGCCTGAATTTCACATCAATCATGACCCATCGAGGATTATCTGGACTCGATTTAGGATCATAGTACTTAGCGTCAGGATCCCACGATGTGTGGTCCGGATAGGCTTCTTTCACGATTTCCACGATGCCTACAATACCTGGCACCTTGCAACTGGAATGATAAAAGAAGCCTAAATCACCTTTAACCATCTGATCTCGCATAAGATTGCGTGCCTGATAGTTGCGGATTCCATCCCAATGATCCTTTTTGCCTTTCATGGCTTTTAGGTCGCTGATACTAAAAGCATCCGGTTCGGACTTGAATAGCCAATAGTTCATAACCTACCGTCCCCCAAAATTTAACTTCATTGTTGGCGATAATACGGTGTGCTTCAAGATTCAAGCAAGCACGCGCCCATTGACTAGCAATAACACGGTAAGCTCCCGCAATGTCGGAATCCAAAGCTATTAAGCACTTTTCAGAACTTGACCTGCCCGCACCACTCATGCGAGCCATTCAAGATGTAGGCTACGAAAACCCTACTCCTATTCAGTCGCAAACCATCCCCCCCCTGATTGAAGGTCGTGATTTGCTCGGCCATGCCCCAACCGGCACCGGTAAAACAGCCGCATTCGCTCTACCGATCCTTGCGCGAATGGATATCAATGCCAAAGGGGTTCAAGCGCTGGTACTGGCTCCGACCAGAGAATTGGCGATTCAGGTTGCGGAAGCCTTTAGCAAGTATGCAACGCACATGAAAAACCTGCGGGTACTGCCTATTTACGGCGGCCAGGATTACACGGGGCAAATTAGACAACTCAGTCGGGGTGTCAATATTGTCGTCGGAACGCCAGGACGCATAATGGACCACATGCGCCGGGGCACCCTGAAGCTCGATCACCTCAAAACCTTAGTGCTCGACGAAGCTGACGAAATGCTCCGCATGGGCTTTATTGACGATGTTGAATGGATCTTAGAGAAAGCGCCAAAAGAACGTCAAATGGCCCTGTTCTCGGCAACGATGCCGAGTGTTATCCGCAAAATCGCCAACAAGCATTTATCTGAGCCTGAGCAAATCACCGTCGAAGGCAGTCAGAAAACAGCATCGACGATTCGACAGCGCTTTTGGATGGTCAGTGGACTACATAAACTAGATGCACTCACACGAATTTTGGAAGCAGAAACCTTTGACGCCATGCTGGTGTTTGTCCGTACCCGGACAGCAACCGTTGAAGTCGCTGAGAAACTAAGCGCCAGAGGCTTTGCTGCATCGGCAATGAATGGTGATATGCCACAGAAGCAGCGCGAGCAGATGGTGAACAAGTTAAAGCGCGGGCATCTGGATATATTGGTCGCAACTGATGTTGTAGCGCGCGGACTCGACGTTGATCGAATCAGCCACGTCATTAACTATGACATTCCCTATGATACTGAGGCCTATGTTCATCGAATCGGCAGAACAGGAAGAGCGGGACGTAGCGGTGATGCTATTTTGTTTGTCACACAACGCGAACGACGATTGCTCGGTTCAATCGAAAAAGCCACCCAGCAGAAAATTGAAGCTTTACAGTTGCCAACCGTGGAGATGGTTAACAACAAGCGTATAGCCGATTTCAAGCAACGTATCAGTGACACTCTTGCTACGGGCGAGCTCTCTTATCTTCAACGATTGGCCGAAGAATTTTCTCGAGATCACAATGTTCCGCCTGAGCGTGTGGCTGCTGCATTAGCCAAAATGTGCCTTGGCGAACAACCTCTTCTTTTGGCAGGGAAAGCGTCGGACGGCGAACCCAAGAATCGAAAAGAGCGACAGAAGACTAAAAAACGTGAAAGAGGTATGGCTAGCGCCGACTCTTCACGATCGACACATAGATCTCCCGTTGGACGGGATGAAAGAGCCGCACCTCACGAACGCTTCGAAAAACCTGCGGATAGAAACCCTAGCCGTCGCTCTGACGAGCCCACACCCGTCAACATCGACAAATCCATTAAGCCTGCTTCACGAGCAGCCAAACGAAAGGCAGCTGATGAAGCAGCTATAGAGATGGAACGCTTTCGTGTCGAAGTCGGTGATAAGCATGGCGTTAAACCACAGAACCTTGTCGGCGCCATCGCTAATGAAGCAGGATTAGATTCTGAGTTTATTGGTCGTATTGTTATTAACCCGGATCACAGCCTGATTGAACTGCCATCGGGCATGCCTAAATTTTTACTAAAAGACTTAAAACGTGTCTGGGTATGTAACGAACGATTGGACATATCACGCGTAAACAAGAACGGTGAACGCACAGACGAACTTAGCAGCAAAGTGCGCAAAGACAAAAGCCCCGCTAAATCAAAGAAACGCAAATCAGCCACTGAAAGTACGACTCAGGACTTAGCTAACGAGCCCGGTGAACTCTCAGCAAAAAAACGTGAAGGCAAGAAAAAAGAACGCCATCGCAACAAGAAAAACAAAGGCAAGCGTGTAAAAAGCTAAAGAGCTCGGCGGCTACTTGCAGCCGCCGGTTCTATGTTTGTTCTAGCATCCAAAATTAAAAAGTGGCGTAATAAGCGTAATCAATAAAGTACGCATATAGCCTGAGCAACAACTTCACCCGAATAAGTAGGCACCGTACAGCTGTATGTTTGCGGTCCTATAAACGCATCCGCCTCGACAATATCAGAAGTGCTGCAAGCCCCACCCGATAGATAATCTGTATACAACCACGAACTGAACGGTGCTTCAAGCCGGTATTCAGACGGGCAAGTGGCTATACACGTTTCACCAGGCCCAACATCTGTGCAGGTATGTTGAACCGTTAGCGTCGAGTAGTTATAAGTATACGAAATAGAACTGTCCGTACTATCTGTTTCATAGGTCACAAATATGTACTGCCCGCCTGCTTCATCATCGTTTCGGGTAACACCAAAATCACCTTGATCATTGAACGAAATGACGTGGTAATCACCCGGCAAAGACACCGTGTATTGAAGCTCACCACGAACAGTATCGTAGTAATTGTAGTCTAAATAGATGTTGTAACCAGTGGCCCCGTTTTGCGCATCCCAGGAAAGCGTATCGCCCGTTAGAGACAAACCTGTCACTCTAGGAAGATCGGCAGCGAGTAAAGACCCAGACAAACACAGTACAGCTGTAGCAACAAAGCGGACGAATAATTTCATTTTATTTACCAAGTGAACAAAAATGTAGCATGGCTTTACAGTAACAAAAACCTAAGAGCATCGACAGGCATTATTACCCCACCTTGAGAGCCTCAACACACTCAGGCCCCTCATTATTACTTTTGTTAACGTAATCGCTAACTTGGGTAAACTGCAATACGTCGTTGCTCGCCGACACCATCAACTCCGTCAATGAATCCCTATCGGTTTCCTGCAACCAGGCCATTGCCGCATTATTGGACGTCAGGATGACTGGCATTCTATCGTGAACCTCACTCATTGCTTGATTCGCGCTGGTTGTTATAACGGATACTTCGGGCTTTTGTGTCAAGTCTGATGAATGCTTATATATACCTGCGAAAAACATAGCAGGTTGTTTTGCTAGCGTAATGTGATAGGCCGCGACCAGCTTTCGATTCTTGCGTTTCCATTCATAAAAACCATTGACCGGCACCAGTACTCGCTGGCGTTCTATCAAAGGTTTCCATAAGCGGGATGTCCAGACCTTATCGTCCCGCGAGTTTTGAATGCGTTTTGTTACCATCCCTGTTTTACCGGGCAGTGTCATTGAAACTCCCCAACTCATGGAAACTAGATTTAGATCGGACTCTAAGGTGACGACATCGAGCGTTTGTGTGGGAGCAATGTTATAGCGTGGATCTCGCGTGGGCCACGTTTCCATCCCCAAAGATTCAAGTAGAAGTCTTACGCCCTCATTGTCAGAAACATTGACCCGACCACACATAGGTATTCCTCGTTCGCTTAACTATCGTTGCCTAACTACTCATCATGGAGACGCAAAAAACCAACTTGGACGAATAATTTTTAGTCTAGAGCCTGCTCACTAACGATGACCAAAGATCGGTTTCCCGACGTTTTTCTTAATTTTTTATCTTCTAGCCAGACACCAAAACCGGCACCACCTGAAGGCGTTGTCCCCAAACCTAGTTCACCCAAACGATCAACAGCGCTTTGAGCATCGGGATCGCTGATACTGCGATATTCAACACCAGAGCGAATTAAGGTATCAAAAGATAACAACGATGCAGCTTTGCAATCCAAACGCCCCATATTAGAGATAGGCCCACTTGCTTCAACTAATTTGCCAGCCTTAGCACTTAATGCCAAACATTCCGCAGCTGTGGGCTCAACAATAACAATACGAGGTTGCACCTTCCATTCGTGCCTAATGATGTAAGTGATGGCAGCAGCTAAACCACCCACTCCAGCTTGCAGATACACATCTGTTGGCCATAAACCCGATGAAAGAAACGACTCTTTTAGCTCTCGCGCCATCACGGTATACCCTTCCATTACCCGTGACGGAGGATACGTATATCCAGCCCACGAACCATCAGCGAGTAAATGAGCACCGCTGTCCATGACATCCTTATTTGCGATCTCCAAGCTCTCTTCATAGGTCGAGCCTGAAATGCAAGCCTCAGCACCGCGTTCACGAAGCCGCGTTGCAAAACTTGAAGGTACCTCGGATGACACATGAATTCTTGCACGAGCGCCAAATAGTTTTGCACCCGTTGCCACAGCCATTCCGTGATTACCGGCACTCGCACAAACATAGGTTTGCGTGGCCGCTATGTTTTGCACATCGTTTGAATGCAAATCGGAAAGCGTCGGTCGAACACCCGTTTGAGCCTCAACAGTGTCGGAAAGTAGCTGGGCCACGGCATAAATCCCTCCCAGCGCTTTAAAAGACCCCAAGCCAAATCGGGTAGATTCGTTTTTTACGAATAGTGTGTCTCCGTTGTCGTCAACCGTGAGTAATTCAGTTGGTGTGTAAATAGGACAGAAACGAGCAAATTCCATGGCCCTATCAGCATCGGGGACGAACAACGGCTCAGCAAGCTCAGCGGGTTGAGTGATATCGCTCATTGTTATCTCCTGTCGTAAATTAGCTGCAGCAATACGTTCCTTGGTTGCCCGCGTATTTTTAATGTTTAATGGGTCTGACCAAGGCTACACCTGCAAGCATCATCGCTACCGCAATCCATACGGTGTAGCCGTAGCTTTCACCCAGAAATAATACCGCACCGATGATACCGGTCAAAGTCACAACATAACCAATTTGACTGGTAAAAACTGCACCGGCACGCGCTAGCAAAAATAAATATCCGCTATAGGCTATGACGTGGCCCACCGCAGAACCTAAGATGGCCCAACGTGATATATCCCAAGGCAATGTCAATGAGACCGCCATATCAGTCATTGTAGCAATGGGCAAAAGCAGCACGCTGCCAAGCATCGATGCACCGAACAAGGTGACAACAGGAGATAATTTTACCGGTGCGCGAGCCGCTACAAAATTGCCTTCTATGGCATAGCACAATGGTGCAATGAGCGCGACGAGTAACCATGGTGCTTTGCTAGGGTCCGGCAAACTCGCTTCCGGCAGTCCAATTAACACGAGAGCACTAACGCCGAGCAAGATGCCAAAGCACCGAGCCCAGGAAAATTTTTCAATTTGAGCAAGCAACGCTACGACCAATGACATTATTGGAACGGTCGCAATGATGATGGCCATGATGCCTGCAGGTAAATGATCAGTGGCTACCAGGCTGAATGTATTGGGTATTAGCGTACCGATGATGGCAATGATCACGTAATAGCGTAACGCTGCGATGGAGTGCGCAATGCGCTCCTTTTTGAAAATCAAGTATGCTCCAAGCAAAAACGAAGATATAAGCATTTGCCAAAATATTAATCCCAGAGGGTGATGGCCAGCCTCTATCGCAACTTTTGTCAGCGGGATAGTGATTCCCCAACAAAGCCCGAAAAATACTATAGCAATGAGATTAAAGAACACGTGTGCAACATTTGCCTGAAGTTATACAAACCCGTCTACTATAGACAAAGCTCTAAGCAGACTGTTTTACACCAATTCAGCCTTTAATAGTGATTAGACAACGACAACGCTTAAAGTAACTACGATATGTCGATTTTCCGAATTTCGAAACCATTAGCGCTACTGCATGACGCTCCCTCCCACGACACAACTTGTGTCAGTGAAGCCTTGTACGGTGAACGCGTAACCCTGCTGGAAACTCACGACCAATGGATTTATGCTCGCCAGCATCACGATGAATATGAAGGTTTTATTCACAGCGATGTACTAGCCCCGGTCGATGATTCTTACCGAGCAGCAACGCATTGGGTAGAACAGCGCAGCACTCTACTCTTTTCAGAACCTGATATAAAAAGCCAAGTCATGCATCGGATACCGTTTGCATCTGAACTAACACTCACCGCAATCAATGGCTCATCATTCAGCAAGACACATTGCGGTTTTTTCGTCTGGACGGACCACTGCCTGTCTTTAGGCACACCACACTCAATGTCAGTTATCGAGCTAGCCAAATCACATTTTCTAGGCGCCCCTTACCTCTGGGGGGGCAGAAGTCCTGAGGGTTTAGATTGCTCTGGTTTTATACAACTTCTCGCACGCTCTCAAGGCATAAGCATACCCAGGGACAGTGGCGACCAGGAGAAGTCTAATAACAACACCGTCTTAGAAAACCAATTGCAACTCAGCGATATTGTTTACTGGCCTGGACACACGGGCCTACTGCTGGATTCCCAAACCGTACTGCATTCCACGGCCCATTCATTATCGTGCGTAGCAGAACCACTAGGCGACATCATCGACAGAGCAGGAACACCATCGTCGTATAAGCGATTGTTTACTTAATCGTTGAACGCCTCAGAACTTGCGCTAAAGGGTAGTTCTGAGTTTTATTAACACGAAGTTCCGGAAGCTCTCCTCTTGAGGCTAATAGATCGTGCTTCAGGCCAAAGATATACGGGTACCATTCACGCGATAACGGTGTCTTCCACCGCCAAAGACACTCTTCAATGGCCCCCAGCACTGTGGTTACTGAAACTGTGGGTTCCAAAGGAAGAATACCATTGCAAACTGGGTGATAAAAGTATTCAGCAATGGAGAAGAATGCCTCCGGCACGTCATGCGCTAACAGCACTTCCTTCCAGGCTGCCAATTGATTTTTCTCGGCCCCGCCCTCTGCCCCTGAACTGGCCATCAACGCTAACAGAAGCACATCGGTTTTCGGCATGCCCGTTGGGTTCAATAAAATATCTTGACCCGCGTGACGTCCAGTCCATGGTCCTACAAACAGACGACGCGGGCAATAATCATTTGCATAGAGGTTGTCCCAAAGTATCAGCCTCTGGCGACACACAGACACAGCTTCGAGGATTGCTTCTACTGAGGCAATGCTTGCAACAACATCGCTACCGCAATAGAGAACAGCATGCTCACCCCCCAATTCTCTTAGAAAGTCAGGCAAATAGTCAGGTGCCGACCCAACTAATTCATTCGCATAGATTCTGGGGGTAACCCACAGCTGTTGACCCAATTCATCAGACAATGCGTTTGCAAGACTTGCATGCGCTGCCCCCTCACTCTTGAACGTGGCACAACGAGTTGCAAAGTCTTCGTCTATATCGTCTAGCAGCAATGAGATATGGCTTGCGCCGGCATTTAAGAGACACCGGCACTTGTCTAGCAATGAGATAAAGTCCGGACCATGCGGCAGATGCTGAAAATTAAAATCCAAACCCGGCGCAACACCGGCAACGACCTCTATTTTTTTTGCTGACGCGGTATCGGTGAATCGGGTGAAATTTGCTAGCCAGCTAGCATCATAGGGTGCTCTCCAGTTAAGACGATGAAGAGAGTCTTCCTTGGGGGCATAGTAATAAGTATTTTGCCGGTTTCTTGCCAGTGCATCTAATAGGTCGCATCGATCACTCCACGTCAGTAGCTTTCCGTAATAGCCTTCGGCATATCCCCTAATACGCTCTACCATTTGAACACGCTTTTCCTGATCGCATTTGCGCTCGTTAGAGTAGCCTAGCCCAGCCTAAGACGCTATAGTCGGGAAATCACACCAACCGGTAACGAAGCATGAGTGATACGGCAATTCAACAGCGCCCCTCTCTAGGCGTGTACGCAGACAAGCGAATGCTTCGTATATTACTCTTGGGAGCTATCAGTGGCTTTCCCTGGGTACTCATTGGCAGCGCTCTGTCTTTGTGGCTGAAAGAAGACGGCATGAGCCGTAGCACCATAGGCTTTGCATCCCTTATTTTCGGTGTCTACAGCATCAATTTTTTCTGGGCACCACTGATTGATCGCATTCGTATCCCCTGGCTTACAGAGCGTGTCGGGCAACGAAAAGCCTGGATTCTGAGCTTACAGTTCATTATTTTAGTTTCCGTGCTGCTGTGGAGTAATTTGAGTCCAGCAGAAAACCTGTGGCTGGTCATCGCTGTCGGTTTAGCGATTGCGATTAGCTCGGCATCTCAAGACATCACTATCGATGCGCTTCGTATCGAACAAATAGGAAAAAACGAGACTGGCTCAATGGCCGCAGGAGCTGCAATGGCTGTTGTCGGTTGGTGGACTGGCTATAAGCTCGGCGGCTTTATTTCATTAATGCTTGCGGACGCACTGGAGCAACGCGGATTTGAAAATTATTGGCAACTAACGTTTCAATGCCTGGCAGTGCTTATCATCATCATGAACGTCCTGCTGTTGCTGATTCCCGAAGCAAGTTGGCGAGAACGGGCGAAAGCACAAGCGGATGATCAAGCCATGATCGGTTCGGCCATTGGCAGTAGCGACCGTGGATTGTTTGCCTGGATTGGCACTACGATCGTTGCGCCCTTTGCCAGCTTCTTCAGACAAAACGGTATCAAAGTAGCAATAGCCATACTTGCCTTTATATTCCTTTTCAAAATCGGCGAGGCCTTCGTCGGCAAGATGTCTATTATTTTTTATAAGGAAGTCGGTTTTTCAAAATCAGACATTGCTGTCTATTCCAAAGGACTCGGCTGGGTTGTCACCGTCGTGTTTACGTTAATCGGTGGCTGGTTCGCCGTGAAACAAGGTATCGTAAAAGCCTTGTTTTTCGCAGGCATTGCCATGGCTGCAACCAACTTAATGTTCTCGTTTATGGCATGGAGCAGTGAACCATCTGCACTGCTATTCGCGGCTGCTGTTCTGATAGATGACGTTACCGCTTCAATCGCAACCGTAATATTTGTCACTTTTATTTCGCTGCTCGTGGACCGAACCTATACAGCTACGCAGTATGCCTTGCTCGCCTCTCTGGGCACCGCCGGCAGAACACTACTGGCATCCTCCTCAGGAGCAATGGTAGATGCGCTTGACGGAGACTGGGGTTTGTTTTTTATTATCACCACACTGATGGTTATCCCGTCACTCATCGCTTTATGGTTTTTACGGGATAAGTTTTCTTCAATCGAAAAAGACACAGCCACTGCATAAAGTTATGCGGGTGGTGGTTCTAACGGGTCTAAGCCACGAGACCTGCACCATGCAGACACATCAAAGTTTGGGCAGGTTTTTTCGGTATAGCTGAAGTCTGTATGACCACAAATAGAGGCATGGGGGTAAGCGTCCCTCCAGGCTCTGAGTACTTGCTCTAAAGATTCGTATTGCTTTGCAGTAAAGTGATCGCAACCGATTAAACAAACCCCTAAACTAATTTCATTGTGGCCGTACACATGCGCACCTTGCCAATAGTCAGGGCGTCCGTACTCAATGACCCCTTCACGGGTAATGACCCGGTGGTAGCCTATACCGTGCCAGCCAAAGCCTAAGTGCATATCGTGAATCTCACCCGCACCAATCGGCTCATCGTCCGGCGTGGCAGAACAATGCACCACCAGATACTGGATGTCCTTAGGGTTCAACATGCAGTGATCATCGCTGTTTATATTGAGTCGGGCAATAAGCGCGTGTAATGCCCTCTGCCCGTTTGGCTACATGCTTTGTGGATCGACTGGTAACGCGTTTACGCCATAATCGAAACGAGCCACTTTTAAGATGCTTGCGCATGATCGCTATCACTTGTTTTTCACTAACTCCATGGCTAGATTCAATGGCATCAAACGGTGTGCGATCTTCCCACGCCATCTCGATAATGCGCGAAAGCTCAGATTCAGAAAAATCAGGTGTTGCCTTACTCACTGGGCACTCCGCACATCGAGGGTTGTTTCGGGAAAGGCTAACGTTTCAAGAGTCAGGCCCAAACCGGATAATAATCGTTCGGTCGAAATGCTGGGTGATACAGAGGTCATAATTGCAACGTCATGTTGCATGGTTTCTGCACTTCCATAGTCCGAGACTGTGTGGCCCTGCACCCTATGAAGTTCTCTGAGCGCCTGTCTAGCGACAGCTTCTGCCGGATCCAGCCAGTCTACCGGCCAGGGCGCTAATTTCCTCATTTCATTAACGAGAAAAGGATAGTGTGTACAACCCAACGTGATGATATCGGTGCGCTTTCCATCCTCTTCTACAAAACACGGAGAAATTTCCTCGTGCAAAACATTGGTATCTACGGCTTCACCCTGCAAGTGCTCTTCCGCCAAGCGAGCTAATTTTGTCGCACCCACCAAATTCACTCTCACACCCGAGGCGTAGCGCTCAATCAGTTCCAAGGTATATCGACGCTTTACCGTTCCAGGTGTCGCTAACACAGAGATCATGCCCGAAGCTGTTCGCTCTGATGCAGGCTTTATTGCAGGCACAATTCCAACGAACGGAATACTAAAGCGTTGACGCAACGCCGGCATTATCATTGTGGAGGCTGTGTTACAGGCAATGATTGCCAATTGCGGATTGAACCTCTCTATCAAGGTATCAAATAGTCCTGTAATACGTGTCGTCAGTGCTTCTTCGTCCCATTCCCCATAGGGAAACCCGGCGTCATCACCGACGTAGACGAAAGACTGTTCGGGAATCAGCATGCGCGCTTCGCGCAAGACTGACAACCCGCCTACACCTGAATCAAATACGAGTATGGTCATCTTTATCGCTTTTGGCGAGATTGAACTAGCCGGTAGGATAACGTGCTTTTAGTATGGAATCTTATCCTTCGGTAAAACCGCAACTCCTCAAAAATAACGACCCAACACGCTATTTTTTTAAAGCCATGTTCGTAGTGCTGTGGTCCGACCCTTGATTTAACCGCCGATGAAGGACATCTCCACTTTGGGACGGATGACGGAGACATGGGTTCGGGTTTCGGAGTAACGGTCGCCTCTAACTGACCAGAGCTTGGATATGGCATCACGAACGGCATTGGCATCACCACTCCGCAGCACTGATCTCATGTCATGCCCACTGGATGCGAACAGACAGGTATAAATGCTTCCAGTCGCGCTAAGCCGTGCCCTACTGCAATCACCACAAAAAGGATCAGACACTGATGAAATAATACCGATCTCCCCGCCACCGTCTAAGTATTCCCATCGCTTAGCAACTTCACCGCGATAGTTCGCTTTAGCCGGAGCAATGGGCATTTCAGCATTGATCAGATCTGCGATTTCCTGACTTGTAGTCACATGCGAAAGATCCCAAGCATTGCTGTTTCCAACGTCCATAAACTCTATAAAGCGCAGTATTTGTCCAGTACCGTGGAAGAATCTAGCCATCGGCAAAATAGAGTGATCATTCAGTCCTTTCTTAACCACCATATTGACTTTTACAGAGTCGAACTTTGCGTCTGCCGCATGCTGAATACCATCGAGTACCGTTTGTACCGTGACATCAACATCATTGACCCGCATAAAGGTCTCGTCATCCATTGCATCTAAACTGACATTCAATCGTTGCAAGCCGGCATCACGTAAGCTTCGAGCCCTATCGCGTGTTAGCAATGATGCGTTAGTGGTCATACTGACATCTGTAATGCCAGCGACGTTTCGAATTTTTGAAATGAGCTGTTCGAGATCTCTACGAACCAGAGGCTCGCCTCCAGTTAAACGAATTTTGGTGACACCAAGTTCGGCAGAGGCCTGAACCATTCGTTCAATTTCTTCGAAGGTCAACAACTCGGATTTTGGTAAAAACTTATAGTCTTTGTTAAAGACAGTTTTCGGCATGCAATACACGCAGCGAAAATTGCAGCGATCAGTTACCGAGACACGCAAATCCCTAAGCGGTCTATCGAAACGGTCACTCGCAGGCGTAACGGCCTTTTTCACATCAGTCATAGTCTGTTGGGTGCGGACACTAGCCACCCCCTCGTTGGAAGTGCAAATCAAAATGTGTTTTAAATGCGAACTGCTGCTCTTCAGCCACGTTGTTAAACTCAAACGAAACTTCTGAATAAGGCAGACGAAGCAAGGCTATACGTCGTTCTTGAGCAGGCCCCAAGGTAATCTTTAAAGTGCCGTCGTGAATTGTTGCGTTGACGACATCGCCGTCTACATCATAACGATGCTCGCCCATTGCCTTGGGTAGCAGGCGCCAGAAATCATCATGCGTCAAACCCATCTCTCGACTGTAAGCAATCTGCGGAAAACTCATACTAACTACCCACCCGCGACCGGCGGCCAGATGGCTAATACATCGTTCTCTTTGAGAACGTTCCTGTCATCACGATCCGCATCGCAGTGAAAAATTCCGTTAACCAAAACAAGGTGGGCTAAGTCTCGAGGCACGCGATACTGATCAATAATATCGTTGAGAGATGCATCGTCGGCGACCTCAATTTCAATCGCGTTTTTCACAGCGCCTGCGGGTAGCAGGTCTTGCAGCGTCGCAAAGAGTTTGAAGGTGATTTTCATGGGTTAAGTGTTAGAAATCACTCTAATGGACTAATTAACGTGTTGTTGCTGCGCACTGGCTAAATAAGCCTCAGAAATACGGTTGGGCTCCTTGAGCAATTTGTCTTTCCATTCGCCTAGGTTTGCCCCCGTCTGAATCAATCCACGCATAACCCCGACGTGCTGAGTCATACCCAGACTGCTAGCACCCACGAGAACATCATCTTTAAACTGCAAGTTCAGATACTTGAAATTCTCCACATCTGACATCTCGCCTTCTTCTCCACCCTCGACACCCATCCACATGCCAAACGAGGTTGAAATCAGGCCAACCGTATCGAGCACATTCATGTTTAGGTTACCCGGATGCGGGGTCTTATGTCCGTGAACCATGTTCTGCGCTGCCAACTTGCCATGTTCCACCGCGGTTGGCTGAATAGCCTGCACGTAATACTCACCTGTCGACAAATCACGCCCCTGAGCGACATCACCAGCAGCATAAACATCAGCAGCACTTGTCTGCATAAAATCGTCAACAACGACACCCATATCGACTTCAATACCACTGCCATCTAAAAAGGCCGTGTTCGATCGTACACCTGTCGCGCAAATGACCACATCAGCTGGCAATGTTTCACCACCTTCTGTTTTAACGCTCAGCGGGTCCGCTGCTGTACCTTGTGCGATTTCAGAGACCTTTGTCGATGTGAGAACCTTGATGCCCTTAGACACACACCAGTCTTTAATCATGGTGCCCATGACTTCGTTGGTCATTCGAGAAACCATTCGGTTCTCCATTTCAATGACCGTTAAATCCACCCCTCTTGCGGCCAAGGCCTCAAGAATAATGCAGCCGATAAAACCTGCCCCCATTAATATGACTTTAGAACCTGCCTTTGTTCCAGCGACAATTTCGTGCGCATCCTGCAAAGACCAGCAGTTATGCACACCCTCAGAATCAATACCCGGTATGGGCGGGCGCGTCGCTGTTGCACCTGTCGCGACGAGCAGTTTGTCATAACCCAGGGTCTCTCCACCTAAAAGCGTAATAGTCTTTGATTGAGTATCTAAGGAGCTGGCACACCCTTGCTTTACCGTGATTCCCAGAGACTCAAAGTGCTTTCCATTTTTGCGAAGGTAGGTTCCCTCGGCAGTGATATTGCCAACCAAGTAATAGGGCAGCGCCATGCGTGAATAAGGCGGGACATCTTCTGCAACAAGCAGAGTCACTTGTCCGCTAGGGTCGAATTTACGCAGATGTTCCGCTGCATTTACTCCCGCAGGACCCGCACCAATAATCACGTAATGCATAGCCATATCCTAAATACGTTGTTATTAACCTTATGGTCCAGTGCCAACCTTTGCGCGCACAAGATCCAGATTGTCGAACCTTAAAGACAACTCGGGCGCAGTCCAGCTGCGCCCAAGGTCCATCATAATCAAGTCTAAAACGTAAGTCTGCGCCAATTAAAAAACGACAGACCCTGGCAAAGACTCGCTAGCTGGGCAGAGCCCACTTCTGACGAGTTTCGTCCGTCATTGAGCCATCTGCTGAATAGCCTCGCAGTTGGTAGTACTCCGGTAGCATTTGATCCAGCTCGCTGACTTTTCCTTTAGCAGGACCTGAGTTTGCGCCTTCTGACAAAAGACGCTTAGGCAGCGTGTCATCGGCACCGGTAATACCCGCTTTCTGGTTGAAATCTTTCTCAAGGTTCCAGATTCGCTCACCCACCTCCATCATTCGCTCAGTGGACCAGTCACCTTCGCAAGCCGCATCTACCTGAGGGGCGATATCGTCCATCGTCCAAGCAAATGTGGTGAAAACACAAAGACCCGCCGAATCAACAGCCGCTGTCGCGTCCTGGAAAGCCTTAACCAGACCCGCCTTGCCATCAGACTCCAAAGGATCTGTCTTCTCAGGAATGCCGAGGATTTCAGACGCAACCGTGTAGCCTCGCAGGTGACAAGCACCTCGATTAGCGGTCGCATACGCCAATCCCATACCTTGAATACCCCGCGGGTCGTAGGCCGGGAACTCCTGACCTTTAACGGTCATGGACAACTCAGGCTTACCGTATTTTTCGCACAGACGCTTAGAGCCTAAGCCGAGATCTGCTCCAAAACCTTCGCCTTTCGCTGTCATTTCAGCAGCCCAGCACAAGGCTTCCGCAGAACCAAATTTAAGCTCCATACCGCCCGTGTGCTCGGTGGTAATCGCACCTGTTTCAAACAGCTCCATGGCCGCAGCCACCGTTGAGCCGAGTGAAATGGGATCCATACCGTCCTCATTACACAGGAAGTTGACGTAAGTCAGAGCGTCAATATCATCGACACCGGTGTCAGGACCCAGAGCCCACGCTGCTTCGTACTCCAGTCCACCGGAATTGATCCAGTACTCAGGCTTATCCTTTACAGAAAAATGAGTTCGGTCGATGGTAGAGATTCGACCACAGGCAATGGTGCAGGAGTAGCAAGCGCCATTGGTTGTCAGGTTAGGCTTACCATCTGACTTGCGAGGCTCGTGCATGGCTTCGCCACCCACATTATTAGCACCTTCAAACTGGGTTTCACTCATGTTGCGGGTTGGCAGAGCACCGACCTCGTTGATGACATTCATCAACACCTGGGTGCCATAAGCTGGCAGGCCTTGACCGGTAACCGCATTTTCAGCCAGCACCTTTTTGCCGTCCTTAACCGTTTGCATGAATCGCTGAGGATCATCAATACCACCCAAACCCTTAGTGCCGCGGCAAACAACCGCTTTAAGGTTTTTGGACGCCATGACCGTTCCCACCCCAGAACGACCCGCAGCGCGGTGTAAGTCATTAACGACCGCTGCATAAAGATTGCCCTCTTCGGCCGAACGCCCAACACACGCAATGCGTATTTGTGGGTCTTGATGCTTTTGACGCAGAGCGTGATCTGTAGCCCAGCAAGATTGCCCCCAGAGGTCGTCGGCCGGCATTAGCTTAGCAACATCATCTTCAATGTTCAGGTACACGGGACTGGCCGCTTTTCCTTCGAAAATGATCATGTCCCAGCCTGCAAACTTAAGCTCGGCACCGAAAAAACCACCGGAATTAGAACAGGCTACCGTTCCAGTTAGGGGGCTTTTGCACACGACCGAATAGCGACCACCAGTTGAGGCAATCGTGCCGGTGAGTGGCCCGGTGGTCATGATGAACTTGTTATCTGGGCCCAAGGCGTCACACTGTGGGTCGATTTCGTCAACCAAATAGCGAGTTGCCAGGCCACGCTGGCCGAGGTACTCATTCGCCCATTCCATATTCAGCGCTTCTTCAGCGACAGTTCCGCGCGTCAGATTGACACGCAGTAATTTTCTAGTCCAACTCATAATTTGTCTCCTTTATGCGCCAGCCGCGTTATCGGTCTTGGCAGCCCAGGCTCGCATTTTATCCAGGCCCGTTGCGTTGGCATCGATATAGGTAATGGCTTGAGTCGGGCAAGCCTCGGCACACTCGGGATCTCCCCCACAGAGGTCACATTTGACGACTTTGCCGGTATCTGTGTTGTAGTTGATGGTGCCGAACGGGCAAGCAATTGTGCAAACCTTACAACCCACGCAAACATCAGTGAGGACGTCTTTAGATCCATTTGCCGGGTTGAGCACTATGGCGTCTACCGGGCATGCCTGCATGCACCAGGCTTCATCACACTGAGTACAGGTGTATGGCACAAAACGTCCTTCGTCATGGAAAGTAAAGACCTTAATCCTTGATTTAGACGGATTTACCATGCCTTCGTTGACCAGCGAGCACGCTGATTCACACTGCAAACATCCGGTGCATTTGCCCGGATCTATGTGCAGGGATTTCTGCATTCGTCTCTCTCCTCTAGTAATTGAGTGGTGGGTGAAGTAGCCCAACATGCTAATAGTGGCCGAGTAGAGTTGGCCGAGCTACAGGCAATGTGTACCATTTCGTCATCTAGTCTGTGACATACAGTATGAAATGTAGACTTCAAATGCAAATGAATCTGCTTGCCGAGGTGCCCGCCGGACCCTATTAAATCCAGCCACAATTGTCCGCTGGGTCGCCAAATTTAGTCCTCTAATCACCCACACAGTGAGGAGACGGCATTACCAAAACGTGACTCGAAGGCAGCCAAAGTCTTTTTAAACAAGCTCGAGCTAACTGCGGGCTGTACCCGCCGACCTCAGAACCAACTAGGTTTCAACCACTTACAACATCAATGGGACTGCCTGCATTTAACGCAACAATCTTCTCCCAAGAGCTATTTCTCTGCCGCGCCTGGAGCCAGAGTGGGCAAATTGGTTCCACACGACGCGCACTTTTCGTACACTAGCAAACACCCACCCTAATATGAGTCAGCCCTAGCCCATGCCAGGACTTATTTCACTGGCTATTGCCTATGTGCTGAGCCAGTTCTACCGCTCTTTCCTTGCGGTGCTAACCCCACAGCTAACCAGCGAGCTAGGCGCGGACAAAGGCGATTTATCGCTAGCCTCGGGGCTTTGGTTTATCGCATTCGGCTTAATGCAATTCATCGTTGGTGTCGGTTTAGACCGATATGGTCCGAGAAGAACAGCTGGTGTTATTTTTGGATTTGCCGGCACGGCAGGCGCCATCGTTTTCGCAACCGCTCAATCACCCACCGCCATTGTAGTTGCCATGACGCTATTCGGAATTGGCTGCTCGCCTGTTCTTATGGCTTCTCTATTTATTTTTGCCCAACGTTTCGAGATGCGCCAGTTCGCCATAATGACTTCTTGGTTTGTGGCATTTGGCAATTTGGGTAACGTGATTGGTGCCAGCCCGATGGCTGCTGCCGTAGATGCCTATGGTTGGCGAACGGTCATGGCAGGCCTAGGTGCATTTACGTTCGTCATAGCTCTGGGCATATTTTTTCTTGTACGCGATCCGAAAGTCGACTCTCCGGCCAACTCGGGCTTGTCAGGCTATATCACCTTGTTCAAGTCGAAAATATTGTGGGCCATCATGCTGATGACATTAGTGTGTTATGCCCCCGTTGCAGGTATACGAGGGTTGTGGACCGGTCCCTATTTAGCCGACACCTTTAACGCAGACAGTCTTCAAATTGGGTCAGTTACGCTGTGGATGGCCATTGCCATGATTGTGGGTAGCGTTATGTACGGACCATTAGATAAGCTATTCAACACACGCAAATGGGTCATCTTTACAGGAAACGCAATAGTGCTTTGCGTTCTGAGTTACTTTGTATTCGACCCTACTCCGACACTCTTTGTTGCCACAACACTCTTTGTTGTACTGGGCATCTTTGGTACCAGCTACGGTGTATTGATGGCGCACGGTCGCGCTTTTCTACCCGGACATTTAGTCGGGCGCGGCGTCACACTAATAAACTTCTGTTCAATTTTTGGTGCCGGCTTAATGCAATTCATCACCGGTCGAATAGTGGATGCTCAGGACGACACCGGCTCTCCTGCAACGTATCAAATTTTATTCGGTACTTATGCTGCGGTATTGTTGGTCGCTCTAGTGGTGTATTTAACCTCTAAAGATGCACCACCCAATTCACCGAAAACCGCTTAGTGAGCCTCTTCCCAACTATTACCAACACCAACATCGACCTCTAAAGGAACTTTTAGTTGAACGGCCTCTGTCATTAGCCGGCTCACCTCGCTACCCACAGCGTCTAATTCCCCGGCTTTAACTTCAAGCACCAATTCATCGTGCACCTGCATAATGATTCGAGCATCTATACCATCACTGTTCAGCCAATGATCTACAGAGATCATGGCGCGTTTAATGATATCGGCAGCAGTTCCCTGCATGGGGGCATTGATGGCAGTACGTTCCGCATAGTTTCGCATTTGCGCATTGCGGGCATTGATATCAGGCAGATATAGACGCCTACCTAACACGGTTTCAACATAACCTTGCTCTTTTGCCAATGCTCGAGTGTCATCCATATAAGCCTTTACGCCCGGATAGCGCTCGAAATAAAGATTAATGTATTGCTGTGCCTCACCACGAGGTATGTCCAGCTGTTTAGCTAAACCAAAGGCTGACATGCCATAAATAAGACCAAAATTAATAGCTTTAGCTGATCGCCGTTGATCCGGCTCGACGGCATCTAAGGACACACCGAACACTTCTGATGCAGTGGCTTTGTGAACATCCAATGATTGTTCGAACGCGCTCACCAGTCCTGCATCTCCTGATAGATGCGCCATGATGCGCAATTCTATTTGCGAGTAATCCGCTGCTAATAAACGATAACCTGACTCGGCAATAAAGGCCTCTCGTATGCGTCGTCCCTCTTCGGTCCGTACTGGAATATTTTGTAGGTTAGGATCTGTACTGGACAAACGACCCGTCGATGCGACTGCCTGATTGTATGACGTGTGCACACGATTGGAACCGGGATTGATCTGCAACGGCAACTTTTCAATATAGGTGGACATCAGCTTAGTTAAGCTGCGGTGCTGGAGTATTAACTTCGGTAACGGGTAGTCTATGGCTAATTGTTCAAGCACGTCTTCAGCTGTCGATGGCTGGCCCTTAGGGGTTTTTCTAATAATAGGAAACTGCTTTTCTTCAAAGAAAATTTCACCAATTTGTTTTGGAGAACCTAAATTAAACTCGCGCCCCGCGTCTTCAAATGCTTCTGCTTTCACACGCTCTATGGTGGTCGCGATTGTTTTCCCCTGCGTCTCAAGCATCCCGGCATCGATTCTGACGCCCGTATATTCAATACGTGACAAGACGTGTAACGATGGCAGTTCAATATCAAGATACAGCGACTTTAACGAAGGTTCTGATGACAACTTAGGCCAGAGCGTGTTATGCAAACGCAGCGTAATGTCTGCATCCTCTGCAGCATAGTGGCTGGCAACATCCACCTCTATTTGATTGAACGTAAGCTGCTTTTTACCCTTGCCAGCTATATCTTCAAACTTAACTGTTCCAAGCCCTAAATATTTTTTCGCCAGCGAGTCCATGTCGTGGCGTGTCGCCGTACTATCGAGTACATAGGATTGCAACATAGTGTCATGCGCAACATTGGTCAGCTCTATTCCATGATTACGCAGCACGTTTATATCGTACTTAATGTGCTGGCCCACCAAGTTGCGTTTTTCACCCTCAAGCAACGGCTTTAGCTTGCCCAGTACCAGCGCTCTGTCGAGTTGTTCCGGAGCACCTTCGTAATCGTGTGTCAACGGTACATAGGCGGCTTCACCTTCGGCAATTGCGAAGGACAGCCCGACGACCTCAGCTTGCATATAATCCAAGCTCGTCGTTTCCGTATCGAATGCAAAGATCTCTGCATTTTCCAACTTCTCGATCCAGCTATCCAGTGACGCCAAGCTGGTAATGGTTTCGTAATTTCGATCAGCGGAATCAGCCACCGACGCAGGTGTTGCCGATGGAGAGCCACCACTGGCAGCTTGCTTCTGCTGAATGGGCGATAAGCCCTCAGCCAGTTCTCGGCTCCAAGTTTTGAACTCAAGCTCTTTGTACAGCTCCGCCAGGCCTTCCCTGTCCGGTTCTCCGATTTTCAGTTCCTGCAGTGGCGTTGGCAGGTCCAGATCAAGCCGAATAGTGGCCAAATCATAGGACATGGGTAAATGGGCAATTGCATCTCGAAGCTTCTCACCAATTTTGCCTTTAACCGATTCTGCATTTTCAATAACCCCATCGAGCGTCTCGTAGGCGGCTAGCCACTTGGCGGCGGTTTTGGGGCCACAACTGGGTACCCCGGGGATATTGTCCGAGGTATCTCCCACGAGCGTCAGGTAGTCAATGATTTGCGAAGGCTTTACACCGAACTTTTCGATAACTCCAGGAACATCCATGACGGTATTCGTCATGGTGTTGACCAAGGTGACATTTTCATCCACCAGCTGAGCCATATCTTTATCGCCCGTGGATATGACTGTTTTCAAGCCCGCGGCTGTAGCCTGAACCGACAAGGTACCAATAACATCATCAGCTTCTACACCCTCAATAATGACCAGGGGGAATCCCATTTTCTCCACCACCGAGTACAAGGGTTTTATTTGCGTGCGCATGTCATCAGGCATGCTGGCCCGGTTAGCCTTATACTCTGGATAGATATCGTCTCTGAAGGTTTTGCCGCTGGCATCGAAGACAACTACCATTATCTCTGGCTGATAATCAGTTACTAGCCGACGCAGCATGTTGACCACACCGTAAATTGCGCCTGTGGGCTGACCTTTTGAATTGGTCAACGGCGGCATGGCGTGAAACGCACGGTACAGATAGGCAGACCCATCTACCAAGATGGCAGGCGGGGTAGTTGTGACTTCAGTTTTGGCGCTGGTCATAAGAGACACCTGACGGGGCAATGACGCTAGTGTACCCAAACCTGCGAACCTGCTTAGACTTTAATGCAAACAACATTTAGGACGAGTCAATGAGACAACTACCTACTCATAACCAAATGCGGCGGGATGCCCGGGATAAAGCGCTGACTCGCGACTCCTGGAAAATTTTCCAGATCATGGCAGAGTTTGTTGACGGCTTTCAGCAGCTCGCAGACTTAAGCCCGTCGGTCAGTATTTTTGGTTCTGCGCGCTTTAAACCAGACAACCCCTATTACAAAGCCAGTGAAGAACTGGCTCGCCTGCTTTCCGATTCCGGCTTCGCTGTCGTAAGCGGAGGCGGACCGGGTGTCATGGAAGCTGTCAACAAAGGCGGGTTTGCCGGCAAGTCAGCCAGCGTGGGTCTGAACATCAAACTTCCACATGAACAATCCGGTAACGCGTATCAGGATATCAGCGTTAATTTCAAATATTTCTTCGCCAGAAAAGTTATGTTCGTTAAGTATGCGTCGGCTTATGTGGTGATGCCCGGTGGCTTTGGCACCTTGGATGAAATGGCAGAAATTCTCACGCTTGTACAAACTGGAAAATCAAAAAAGATACCGATTATTCTGTACGGTTCAGAATTTTGGGGAGGCTTGATTGAATGGTTCAAATCATCCTTGGTAGTTAACGGCACCATCAGCGCCGAAGATTTAAATCTGTTCCATGTGACTGACGACCCACAATTTGTCGTCGATACAATCTTTAATTTCTACGAAGGCGTTGACCTAGACAGCATAATCGATGAGTCACAATTACTTATGGACTTATAGAATTTAGCCTTATGCGTTCGGCCTGACAATGTTGCTCAGGCCGCTTTCACAAATTCGTTTAACTGATCCGCTACCTTGTTGTACTCATCTTTTAATGATGATACCAATTCTTTCGAATCCTCCACGCCCTTCGTTTCAGCCACCGATTGAATCTGATGACAAAGTTCGGACATACGCTCAGCCCCCAGATAGGCACTGCTTGAGCTCAAGCTATGAGCAGCCGCAAACACTGCCTCTGTGTTGCCATCATCGGCAGCTTGCTGCATCTGCTCGATGACTTCCGGTGTTTTGCTGAAAAACACACCGACAACTTTGGACAAAAGATCATCTTTACCCGGGCGCTGCATAGCCCTAATAGTCTCGATAGACTTCACGTTGATGCATGATACTGGCGGTTCAGAATCAGCATCCTTTACTTGAAGCGGCTTAGCGTGCCCGACTGGACCTTTGGCCGCACTGATCTCCGACTGCACTGACACATGTTGCAAATGTTCCTCAGGAATAATAGGGATAGCTCCATCTGCAATGCCCTCTTCATATCGTAAGTCAGAATCACGGAGGCCAGAAAACAGCATGGGAGGATCTTGATCCAACACCTTAGGATCCAATTTATTGATAGGGTGAGCAACCCATTTATCCAGCATATGCAATAGCATACGGGTACGCACAGGCTTACTCACGTAGTCGTCCATACCGGCTGAGAGACATTTTTCACGGTCACCAGACGTTGCATTAGCGGTGAGTGCAACCACCGGTGTCGGCGCGTTAAGAGATCCATCGGTTTTTATAAGTCGGGTAGCCTCATAGCCGTCCATCAATGGCATCTGACAGTCCATAAGTACGATATCGTATTTTTCAGACTCACCCATCTCAACCGCTGCACTACCGTCCTCGGCAAGCGTAACGTGACATCCCAGATGTTCGAGCATTTCAACAGCGACATCACGATTTACCATGTTGTCTTCGACCAACAAAACCCTGGCGTTTTTAGGTTTGGGATTATTGATCAGTGTTTCAGATGGCACAGCCTTCTGGTTGGGCATTAATGACGCAAGAGAATCATGCAGAACCGATTGTCGAACAGGTTTACTGACATATTTGTAGATACCCAGCTCACGCAATTCAGTGGCTTCTAGTGGAAGCGAAGCAGAAGTTAATAGCAACGCTTTGATATCTTTCAGATTGGGATCTGCTTGAATATGCCTAGCAAGCTCCAAACCATCCATTTCAGGCATATGCAGATCCAATACAAGCGTATCGAAACGTTGGTTCTTTTCATAGGATTCACGCAAGGTAGCAAGCGCTGCCTCCCCGCTTTCCGCTGTCTCTACAATCATTCCCCAACTTGTCAGCTGATGAAACAGAATGGTTCTGTTTGTATCGTTATCATCAACAACGAGTACGTGTGCACCAGCTAAGGTTCTACGACGCGCTGTCGGCGCTTCTTCATCAACGCTCTTCAAGTCCATTGTAAAACTGAACCGTGTTCCGCCACCTAAACGACTACGAAAAGTGATTTCACCGCCCATCATCGACACAAGCTCTTTAGTGATAGCTAGTCCCATACCGATTCCGCCATGACCACGAGTCACTGACGAGTCTTCCTGAGAAAAGGCGCTGAACAATTGTGCTTGCATCTCAGGTGATATACCAACACCGGTATCTTGCACATCACATTGATAACATGAGTGAGCTTCACCCGCTTCTGACTGAGTAAGCCGAACTACGACCTCGCCCTTCTCTGTAAAGGCAATAGCATTGGTAATTAGATTGTTCAGAATTTGCCGTATTCTATTAGGATCACCATCCATCTTTTCAGGAACGTTTTCATCCACGTAACAAATCAGTTCAATATTTTTCTTATGGGCAGTTTCCGCCAACGATGAACAAACATCCTCAACGCAATCCCGAACAGAAAATCTGACATGCTCAAGTTTCAACGTCCCAGATTCAATTTTTGAGAAATCTAGAAGATCGTTGATTATTCTTAACAAAGCATTTGAAGACCCAACGATAGAGTTCACGAAGCGCTTTTCTCTATCGGGCAATTCGCCAGCGAGAAGCAGGTCGGTCATACCCACTATGCCGTTCATTGGCGTCAGTAATTCATGACTCATGTTTGCCACGAACTCGGATTTGGCAATACTTGCGTGTTTAAGTTGCTCTTTACAATCAGCCAATTCACAACGAACACGATCCAACTGGTCTGTCGCAATCTTCAATTGCGGGTCGATTGATTCTCTACCTGATACATTTTCGCTTAAAGCAGTGTTGGACGCATAGGCATCCGGACAATCAGTTGTTGGATTTTCTGAGCTGGGACTAAGTTCGCGCTTTATTTGATCAATTTGACTCACGATCGGGAAAGCAGTACTTCCATCAGCGTAAAAGTCTTGATTTCGCTCACTTGGTTCTTTGTCGCGTATTAGAGATTCTCGGCCGAGAATAATAAAAACACAACAAACCGCAACGAACGTCAGCGACATCATCTCTATACGCAACGCTACGATTAGATTAGTAAGACTGTTGTACAGACTAGGATTACTGAACCAATATATATCCCATGGCGCCGTATTGTATTTGATCGCTGCTAAACCGAAAAATGAAGCAAATAACAATACGAATATAAACCCAATCTTAAGTCCAAGCCGAGCTTTACGTTTCTTCAACGGATTTTTCGTTAGATCAGTTGACTGTATTCTTGACAGGTCTTTAGTTGAATCCACTATCCTACAACCTCTAATACGCTCAAGCCGCCAAATCACTCAACGCACGGCAGACACAGGGCTAGAAAGCCCCACTAGCGCTTATAGCGGCTGCTTAACCGTTTCTTTAATTCAAGCTCCTGTATTCGGGCAGTCACGAGCAGCAAACCGACGATCTTGCGCACTCGTTACCTTCAATATATTCACTCCATCACAATTTGATGGCACATACAGCTCATTAACCTACAGGTATGTGAGCTTGAGCCGTTTCAAGCTTTGGATATTCAGTCCTTCTTAGGATGGTTATAAATATGCCGATAACCTTTTTAGGGTGTTTTAAGATTCGCACGCTTTACAAGATTCAGATACGTACGTTTTTAGTTAACGCGTTTTATACGACGCACATCAACGCGAGCAGCGGCCATGTATTTTTCAAACAGCAGTGTTGAGAGTTTCGGAGAAATAGCGTAACCGTGTTCGCCAAATTCTTTAAGAATTGGCCATTGCGCCAACAGATCATTTTGGTGATGGGCTGCACCATTCTTACGGTCGGCCTCTGCGCGGCTGAATTCGTCCGCTATCAGGAGACCAAAGACTTTGGGCGCAGGATTCACGACGAAACTCAAACTCTGATAGCAACCTTGTCTCAATTGTCTTTGCAATCAATCCTATTGGAGGATCGCAGAGGCTTGGATAACAACATACGTAGAGTTGTCGACAAAACACCCGAAATTGAAGCGGTAACTATCTATAACAGACGCGGCATAGAACTAACTCAATGGCTAAAAAATGAGAAAATCGATGAATCATGGTGCCTCGATTTCTCACACGATGTCATGCTAGATGGAGAATCCATAGGTCACATTGATCTCAAGTGGAACGTCAAAAAGCAACAGGAAGAGATTCGAACATACGCAGCAAAGATATACCTATACGCTGCTACCATGTCGCTTATTCAAGCCTTTATCGTTGTGAGTTTGATCAACGGACTCGTAGTTGCTCCAATCAAGAAGATTCATGACCACCTGCTCGACTTAAAAACAAACAAAGATGCCGGAAACTTAAATATTGTTGCGGCTAGAGAGTTAACCGATCTGGGCAACTCTGCCAACGAATTAGGTACTATTCTCGAATTACGCAAACAAAAAGAGCTTGAACTGGAGGAAGCCTCTCGGGCAAAGTCTGAATTTCTAGCCAACATGTCCCACGAACTGAGAACGCCAATGAACGGCGTCTTGGGCATGCTCTCGCTATTAAAAGGCACAAAACTCGACCCGGAGCAATCTGAACAAGTAAAGATAGCAACAACATCGGGTCGCTCTTTGTTAACTCTGATAAACGACATTCTGGATTTCTCAAAAGTAGAAGCCGGCAAACTTGAGTTCGAATCAATCGATTTTGATTTAGAGGAACTTGTAGAAGGTTGTGCACTAGCACTTACAGAGCAGGCTAACAGTAAAAACTTAGAACTTCTTTGCGATATTGAAGGAAGCCTTCAACAACACGTCACTGGCGATCCGACAAGACTAAGACAAGTCATAACCAATTTAATGGGCAACGCGGTTAAGTTCACCAGCGAAGGTGAGGTTAAAATCAGCGTTAGAGAAATTAGCCGACAGGATGATAGTTCGAAGCTTTTGTTCACTATTTCTGACACCGGGGTCGGCATTCAAGAATCTGCTCTGGAGACAGTGTTTCAATCCTTTGCACAAGCCGACGGCTCGACCACGCGTAAGTATGGGGGAACTGGGCTTGGCTTAGCCATTAGCCGTAAACTCATTGAAGGTATGGGCGGTGAAATAGGTGTTAAATCAGTCCTTGGAAAAGGCAGCGACTTCTGGTTTGAGATTACTCTGCCTATGTCTGGCAGTACCCTTACGGAGAAAGCCCAGCAACAAACAGTCATTGCTCAAAAGATATTGCTGATAGAGAGTAACAAAGCCAGCGCTAACTTGATCTCTAGTCTTCTCTCTGAACTCTCGTTGAATGTCGTCGTTGTTGACTCAGGTAAAGCTGCTCTTGAGTCATTGCGTTCAACCATGACGCAAAACAGCGAGCCGGATCTAATTTTGTTCAGCGCCAAATTAAAGGATATGCCAGGTGAGATATTCGCTCGATGTATAGAAGCTGACCCCTTGTTCGACAACATCAAGTTAGTGCCGATGGCGTACGTTACCGAGCAAGTCGCTGAGCTCTACCCACATAAAAACCCACGTATTGCAGCATCAATTACCAAACCAGTTAAACGCTCAGAGCTAGGTGCCATACTTGATGAAGCAATAATGGGCTGCAATGAAGACCATACTGTCGAAGACAAAGAGCTAACCGCGCGCCTAAACGCTTATGCAAAACTGAAAGTTCTTGTTGTTGAAGACAATGCTGTCAACCAGGAAGTTGCACTGGGTATGTTAGCGAAAATCGGTGTGAATGCCGATGTTGCGGATAATGGTCAGGAAGGTCTCGACATGCTCGCAAAGCAACATTTCGACCTAACCCTCATGGACTGCCAAATGCCGATTCTGGATGGTTATGAAGCAACAAAAGCGATTCGCGAGCGCGAAACCGAAAACTCACAACCCAGGCATCCAATCATTGCTTTGACAGCCAATGCCATGATTGGAGATGCAGATAAGTGTCTTGCCGCAGGCATGGATGACTACTTATCTAAACCGTTTGAAGAACATGCTCTTGAAGAAAAGATTGCCTTTTGGCTATCCGAGCGAATCGCAGAAATTAACGCAGACACTTATCCTGACGTTCTAGAAACGGCGGCTTAGAGAGCAACTATTAATATAAGTACTTGGGAAGGACCACAATGAACGAGAACAACGAGAATAGAACGCGCAACGATGATTTAAGTAATCAGAGTGAAAGCGATGTATACAAGCTAACGCCTGCTCGACTATCGCGCCATCGTTCAACTATTGAGCGGCGCGCATTTAAAAACTCACTGGGTGATAGACGCTCAAAGGTAAGACTTACCGCATCGGGAAAACCCCAGCCTGATCGCCGTGTTGCCAATCGCGTTGCTAATGAAAGACTAACAAAGAAAACGGGCTAAGGTATCTCACTAAGCACAATCCCCCCGCTAATTAGCAGGGAGAATATCAGGTAGGAAGGTTGTTATAACGGGGAAATTCCACAAGATAACCAGACCTACAACCTGTATAAACACAAATGGCCAAATACCTCTGTAGATATCACCCGTGGTAACACTCGGCGGCGCAACACCCCTTAGATAAAACAGCGCAAAACCAAATGGCGGCGTTATAAATGAGGTTTGTAGATTTACAGCGATCAAAATGGTTATCCATTCTGGTGGCATAAGAGCAGGATCTGCCGCATAAATGACAGGGCCGACAATAGGAATAACGATAAAGATAATTTCTATAAAGTCGAGAACAAATCCTAAAACAAACAACACCAGCATCACAACGAGTAGCAGCTTTCTCGGATCGTCGATACTTCTTAGTACTTCTTGTATGTAATGTTCACCACCGTAAGCTCTGATAGACAAGCTTAGGAACAACGAAGCGATAAGAATCATAAAAACCATGCTGGTCACTTTCGTTGTTTCACGCACAACCGGCGACATGACTTTCTTGCGTATCAACACGATACAGCTATACAACAAACCGAAGACCGCGACATGATAGGCAACGATCGTTATCCAGACTGCCACCTGATTATCAAAACTAATTTCGTCAAGCGTCATTCGTAGGTCAAAGTTGCCGCGCATAAGCAACATGATGACCACAGCAAAGGATGCCCACAGAATAATGCGAGATGCACTTCTATCACCTGAAGAGAGCCTCGCAGCCGCAAGCATAATGGCTCCTGCCGCACCCAGTGATGCTGCCGGAGTAGGGCTGGTAACGCCTCCTAAAATTGATCCAAGAACTGAAACAATCAAAATGACAGGTGGTGCAACAACCCTAAGTACATCAATTTCGCTTAGGCGAGCCAACGCAGTTCTTACACCGATCAGCAGCAAAACAACGGGAATTGCGTAAGCGATAAATCGGCTAGCGGAAGAGGCCTCTACGTCCAAAACTAGGACATCGACGAGCACATAACTAACGACGCCCACTATTCCAATAAATAGAGGCAACTTCACGTAATGAGGCTGCAGCACCAAGGAAAGTATAAGGACGAACAACCCGGCTGTCGCAACAAACATAGTGCCATGCGATATTAAACCAGTATCACTTGCCCCTTCTTGACCAGTCACAATGCCAAACTGCGTTAGCACGATCCACGCTGTAACTAAGGCAACTATAGGCCCCAAGACAAGAAGAAGAATGAGGCCCGTTCTGTGACCATAGTGTTTAGCCACATCAAACTTATTAGGATCAGCATCATCTAATTTAATTGGTGGCGCAGAACCGGGCTTAAAAAGGGCGTAACCAAACGCATACAAAGCATAAAGTATGGCAAGCACAACACCGGGTATAAATGCCGCCTTAAACAGTGTTCCCGTAGAGAGCACCGCTGGCTCACCCAGCATCTCCATGACCGTTTGACCCATCTCTTTTGCGCGGTTCTCTTGTCCTATGGAGTACATATCCCCAACGATGGAACCTAGCAACACGATAACGATAGAGGGAGGAATGATCTGCCCCAGAGTTCCTGAGGTTGCAATGACACCCGTAGCCAGAGACTTAGAATACCCAGCACGCAGCATCGTGGGCAAAGCGATAAGCCCCATAGTAACGACGGTGGCCCCCACAACGCCGGTACTGGCGGCGAGTAACGTACCCACAAGAACAACAGATATAGCAAGCCCACCCGGCAAAGTGCCGAAAGTTTTTGCCATAGTTGTCAGTAAGTCCTCAGCGATACGTGAACGCTCGAGCGCTATCCCCATTAATACGAAAAGGGGAACAGCCAGCAAAGTTTCCACGTTGCCACCAAACGCTCTAGAGAAAACACCGCCTGACCACGTTGATAGCGTAGAGAGAAACGCGCCATCCCAGCCTCGCGGCAACACAGGGACAATTTCCGTAGCTCCTGAACGCTCAACCAGTGTGTAGAGAAGCCCGGCGTGACTCATCACGGCAATAATCCCAAAACTGACTATCGCGGAGCCTGCAATCGCAAAAGCCACTGGAAATCCGGACAAGATACCAATGAACAAACACGTGAACGTGATGATCAGAGAAATTTCTATTCCATTTAGCCCGAAGAACATGCGCTTATCCTCGAGTTGTGCGATCACCGACACCGGCAGGTGTCAGTGAGTTTATGGAAATGGGGCGTGCTCCGCTCTGTGCAATCGGGCTCTGCATACGAACAAACTGTCTATCGTTCACTTGGTGGACCGGCAGTGTTGTTGATTGATCGGTAGCGCCTGATGAAAACCTATCGCGTGCATTAATCACCGAAGTACGCATTTCATGGCTGGGGAGCGGAGAACTCTGTTGAACCAAATTGGCATCAACGTTTCCTGTGTCTGATTGATTCGACACATCTAGTTGGATGTCAGGTGAGGAATGCACTATCGACGAGTCAGCGCTTGGTATTTCGGAAGAGTCTTCCGGGTCTACCGCATTTGGATCAGGTGGGTGAGATTCGATAGTTTCGTCACCCGATAACAGCGCCCATAAGTTTCTCAGCATGAACGCCAGAGCTTGAATAAATAGCAGTGCAGCAAAGAACAAAATAAGTACTTTGAACGCCCAGACCCAGGTAAATTCTGCCGTACCCGAAGTCTCTAATTTAACGCCGCGCCAACTCGCTTTTGTCGAGAAAATATTCATAGGGCGCTGAGCGAAGATGGAATTCATCGCCAACGGCCAAGAAAACCACCACAGCAGGACGGTGGTAGGCAGCATAAAAATAATGGAGCCTAGAAAATCGATAAATCGTTTCGCCCGGAATCCTAGATTTCCGTACACGAGGTCGACACGCACGTGACCACCTTCAATAAACGTATAAGCGGAGGCGAACGCGATTAGGATGGCATTGTAAAATTTTAGCTGACCTGACAACCATTGCAGCTCCGCATTGGATAGCGCCATTCCAAACGGTGAGAATAGTAACTCATTGCCCTTGAACACTTGGCCCATAATGATGATCATTACCTGTTGAAACATCAGTAACAGGACAAACCAGGCGGCAAACTGACCAATTTTGCGATTAAAAGCTTCTAAGGATAATACCGTTGACTTTAAAAATCGGCGACTAAACAAGCTAACAACAATCAGCAACAGCACAAGGCTCAGCATCATATATAAGAATTCAACGGATTTTCCGGCCATGGTGAGCGCAATCATGCGTTCCTTGACGACTTCAATATTCGCCCATTGCCAAATAGTCCATGGCAACAGAACCAGATCTAACAGACCGTTAGCAAGGCCCTTAAGTATCGATAGAAATGACGCCAAGCGTGCCTCCAAGGAAACGTTTCCGTTCTACAAAATAAAAAACTGCAATACCGCAGCCGGTTTTATAAATACCAGCTACCGTATTGCAGTTAAGGAACAGTCAAATAATTCCGACCATTTTATCCGCGTACGCGATCTCGTTGACGAGTGTAAGCACCGTCAGAGAGTCCTGCCCAACGTGAAGACAGCTGCATGCTTTCCATGACAGAACCATGAACCTTCGCAAAGAACTCGTCGTCCATGTTCTCGTCCATGATTTCCTGAGAAGCACTTCCGAACGCATCCCAAACCGAATCAGGGAATTCAAGTGTCTGTACACCACCAGCAACCAAACGATCGAGCGCTTGAGAGTTGTTGGCTAAGTACTGATGTAGGTTCCAGCTGTTCGCTTCACCTGCAGCAATTTGAATCATCTTCTGGTGATGCGGCTTCAGACTTGCGAATCGATCTGAGTTGGTCGCGAGTGTCAGACCTGCACCCGGCTCATGGAATCCAGATGTGTAGAAAATCTTAGTGATTTCTTGGAAACCCGCTTTTTCATCGGCCCATGGTCCGATCCACTCTGTACCATCAATTGCGCCTGATGCCAGTGCCTGATAAACCTCAGAACCTGGGAGAGTTTGAACAGAAGCACCTAAGCGACCTAGAGCCTTACCACCTAAACCAGGCATTCTGAACTTCAGACCTTTGAAGTCGTCAGCGCTGTTGATTTCTTTGCGGAACCAACCACCGGCCTGAGCCCCAGTGTTTCCAGCAAGGAAAGAGACTAAGCCGAATTCTTCGCCCAGCTCACGGTGCATTTCATGTCCACCCATGTGGTAGTACCAGTTGTTGAGCTCGATAGGCGTCATTCCAAACGGTACAGCTGTGAAGAATGCAAACGCAGGATGCTGTCCGACCCAGTAGTAGTCAGCTGCGTGGTACATATCAGCCTGTCCACTGGTGACCGCGTCAAATACTGCCGGCAAGCCTGAGACGAGTTCGCCCTGTGCCTTAACTTCGATTTCCAGTGTGCCGTCAGACATGGCATTCACTGAATCTGCAACTCGCTGAGCTGCATCAAATACCCCGGCAAGGCCTCGACCCCAAGCAGTAACCATAACCAGCTTCTCACGGCCCTGAGATATGGCCGGAGCTGATGTGATGAGTCCGGTGCCCGCTACAGCAGCGGCGCTCGCGGCACCTGCACCAGTTTTCAAAAATTGACGACGTGACATAGATTAAGTCTCTTTAAAATTTTAAGGAAATCTGATTTGTTCGTGTTGAAAGCCCAGTCACTCCTGGACTGCTCCAAATGGCAACACTTGTTCGGTTTAAGAACAGCATTTATTCTTTCGCCGATGCAGGTAATGTAGCCTAATCAACAAGCCAACGTCCACATTCAAGCTCGAATAGTTCCTTTCACGCCAGATTTAGTGTGCACTAGTTCAGGGTTTACAGAAGCCTGCCAAAGAGAATTTTTTACAAAAGAACAGACACTTCCCCACCTTGGCTAGATCACTTTGCTAATTTTTTAATTTTACGATTATTGAGCCCGTCAGACTGGAAGGCTGCTTTGAGCATACCAACGTCCGATCCACTAAACACAAGATCGTAGCCTTCGGCGTATAACTTTCTCGCATTGCGGGCAGGATTAGTCAATGTCGCCAGCGGTTTACCACAGGTTTTTACAGCCTTTTGAACCTTTCTAATAGCAGCCCTTGTCACTTTATGTTCCGGCTCCCCCATGTTTCCCAAGCTCCCAGCCAGGTCGTAGGGGCCGATAAACAGACCATCAACACCGTCAATACTGGCAAGCTCTGCCGCTACATTGACCGCCTGCTCAGTTTCGATTTGAATCAATAATCGGAAGCGCTTTCGATGATTTTTTAGATAATCCTCCGTATGAACCCCATAGCCCGTTGCGCGGACAATGCCCGCGGCCATACCCCGTGTACCATTGGGCGCATAGAATGAGGCACGCGCCAGCGCTTTAGCTTCCTCTACCGAATTAACCATCGGAATCATGACGCCGTCAGCCCCCATGTCCATCAATCTTCCAATCCACACTGTGTCCTTATCCGGGGTGCGAACAAATGCTTTTGCACCAGAGAGTTGCACTGCACGTATCATCGTTAGGGTTGCTTCGAGTGACACAGCACTGTGTTCCATATCGATCATTGCGCAATCGTAGTCACAAGCGCCAACCAATTCGCCAACGATGGGATCAAATAAGTTAATCCAGCAACCACTGCTTGGGAACCCTTTACCCGCACCGCTCAGGTGCGACCGGGCGGCTGATTTCTCAATTCGGGCTGTGCTCTTTCGACTCACGGTAGATTCCTGTTAACATATCAATCGCGTGGGATTATTATCCCACGCGATTCATCAATTGAAGCTCGACGAACTGCGCTAAACAGCAGCAAAGACGCACAAAACTGTACAGATACAATACTCACGGGCTAAGACGGCAACCCAAAAAATTGGCCCGTAGCGGACAAAGTATGCACGAAACCTTGCAAAAAGCTGTGACTAGAGTGCTCTCTCCATTGGTGAGACTTCTGCTTCGTCACGGCGTTTCGCATGCTGAGTTTGCCAACTGGGCAAAACAGGCGTACATCAAGGAGGCTGAAACTCATTTCGGGATTGATGGCAAATCGCCCACTGTGTCGCGTATAGCAATCGTAACCGGCATCAATAGAAAAGAAGTTAAGCGAATTCGTGAATTGCCTGCCGATGTGGACACAGGTGTCAGCAAACACAATCGTGCTGTTAGAGTCGTCACCGGCTGGCTGCAAGACAAAAAATTTCAAAACTCAAAAGGTCAGCCTTTGGCGTTGGACTACGGTGACCCCGATGACACCTTCAACCAACTTGTGAAACGCTACGGCGGCGATGTCCCCGCCCGGGCGATGCTCGACGAATTAATGCGCGTAGGAACCGTAAATAATATTGGCGGAAAAGTGTCTCTACAACACAGCGGCTACATTCCGCACCAAAGTGAATCGGCCTTGCTGGATATTTTTGCCACAAGCGCCACCGATCTCCTAAACACTCTCGACTACAACTTAAATGGGTTATCTCAAGAGGGACGACGCTTACAATTGAGCGTTGCATATGACGATGTAACGAGCGAAGGCCGCGACAGATTTAGAGCATTAAGTGCCGAGAAGGCACTTGAGTTACTAAAGCATTTGGATCAGTCGCTATCCAACTATGACAGAGGATCTAATCCGCTTGTAACAGGCGATGGCAAACATCGTGTCGGTTTAGGTGTCTATTGGATAGAAGACATTAATGAGGGGAATCAGCATGAGAACTAAGACTTATCTCAATCGTCTTCTCTTCATTAGCTTAGTTGTTCTGCTCAGCGCTTGTGACGGCGGGCTGTTCGGAACCGGTGATGGCTCCAACACGATTCAAGTAGAAACCGGCGCAGACAGTAATCCACCTGATTCGGACACTCGGGACCCAGATCCTGATTCAAACCCCTCGACTGACCCAGTAGAAAATCCGGGTACGGGTGACGGCAACTCAGCTCCGCCAGCAACGCAAACACCTGTAGATTCATCGTTTGAGAATTTGCAGGCTGGCACAAATTCAACCACACCCGGCATACACCTGATTAATGTCAGTGACCGCTCTATTGGTGTCTTTAATGAATCCAATGGATCAAATGTGTTTTCAAACCCCATCCCCCCCGGATCGGTAAGCGATGCAGCTGCTATTCAACTGGGAGAAAACAATTTGGTTGTTACGGATACAACCAACGATACAGCCATAGCCTATATACGTCCGCTTAATGCAGGCACATCAACGCTGACGACACTGATCGTACGCAATACGACTGGTGAGTCACTTGATGTCGTTAAGCTCAGTTCTATCTCTATTAGCCAGACACCCACCGTGGCGCGGGTTCGAGTTGTTCAGGCTAATTCATTTGGCACAACCGACTCAGAAGCCACATTCATGTTGCTGCCCTTCGGTAATAACCCGGGCGGTTCTACGGTGCTATTCAATAACATTAACAGCAGTAGCGCTTCGGAAGCTAACTATCAGTTAGCAACACCGGGCGGCTATCGTTTAGTCGACTCTTTGGGGCGCTTTGATGACATACCTCTTGATGTAGGTGCGGGTAAAATATACACGTTGATAATACAAGAGAGTGCGACTCCTCCTATCTTGGTACATGAGGATGATCAGCTTTCTTTTTGAGGGGACTGTTGCATTAACGCTGAGAAGCGCTCACGCATTTAAAGGGCTATTGATTTATTTTCATGAAATAGAATCCATTTAAACGACATCGATTCCCTCATCAAACAGTACTTCTCGCCGTACGCTGGTACTGCCGTTACCCCTCTCCTACTGTGACGTTCGAGATCTGCTCGCTGAACGGCACACTCATGTAGGTCCAGCCACTATTGACCGCTCGGTCGTCAGACTCACGACCAAGCGTGACTCAATAGCGGCTAAAGCAATTCTTAAAACAAGCTCGAAGCAACTGTGGACTCTACCCACCAGCGACCATCGTGACAGACAAAGCTCCGACCTACCCCGCCATTATTCAGGCAATGGGAGATCATGCCTATGACACACATGGTACCGTTTACTATTAATGCAACAATTACCTTCTGAGTTCATTAGTACTTTACTTCGCGCAAAATTAATTTAGCGGCTTTATGGCCGATCATCATGCTTGGTGCATTTGTATTTGCCGATGTGATACTCGGCATTACTGAAGCATCGGCCACCCACAATCCATCAACATCGCGTAGTTTCAAAGTGTTGGTGACAGGCGTTCCTTGCTCCCCCATAGCTAGTGTGCCAACAGGATGATAGGCGGTCCCAGAACGAGCTCGAATATGTTCTGTTATCTCTTCATTGCTACTAACGGCGGAACCCGGATAGACTTCAGGTGCTCGTCTGTCACCCATTGGAGCTTTATCGAGCAGCTCACGTAAACGTCGGAAACCACCGATCAGGGTTTGAACATCTTGTTCTTCTTTAAGCACCCCCAAGTCGATGTTAGGCGCCGCACGGGGGTCAGATGACGACAACGTCACAGAGCCCCTGGAGACAGGTCGGCAGACGCCCACGTCGGCAAAGTAGCCTGAGCCAGTGGTTATAGACTTGCCTTTGAACCCCATCATGTATGGAATAAAGTGCACTTGGCATTCTGGCTTGTCATCATCGTCAGTAATAGGGTTCACCCTAAAGAACGCACCCGCTTCGACAAAATTCGATGTCAACCTGCCCTTACGTTTGCCAAGCCATTGGAAAGGAGATGCCGCCCACTGCAAACTCTGATTCCAAACCAGACCATAGCCTGAATTTCCTCCTTCGTGATGAACACCAATGACCGGATGATCTGACAGGTTCTGACCCACTTGCGGTGAATCAACTTTAATTTCGATACCGAGCTCAGATAATTGAGCAGCGGGTCCGATACCAGAACGCATCAGTATAGAGGGTGACCCGATACTACCCGCGCTCAATACAATGCCACACCGGGCACTCAACGTTCTACCATCGACTAATTCAACATGCTTCGCACGACCGTCTTCAAAAGAGATTCGGTTTACGTTGGCACCGGTCAAGACCTTAAGTCCATGCGAACGCATTGCGGGTCGCAAAAACGCATCAGCTGCAGACCAGCGTCTCCCATTTCGACTATTGGTATCGAATAATCCTGCGCTCTCGCGTTCTGGAGTAGGCGGTCCATCACTATTGGCAAGAAACGACTTTGCAAAAGCGGTAGACAACGGATGTGGCGTTGGAATCTGTTGAGGCTGAATCAGCTTTTCTATTTCGATAAAGTCCTGTTCAACGTCATGCCAATGCCAACCCGTTTGTTGCCAACTATCAAAATCATCAGCCCGCCCTCTGAACCAAACCATTGAATTTATCGAACTGGAACCGCCAACCATGTACCCGCGATTGACATTAAAGACTCGATCATTCGCGTTCGACTGCGAAGTGGATTTATAATTCCAGTCGCGCTTACTACCCATAGTGTGAAGAAGACCGAATGGGATTTTCACCTGCGGCACTGCGTCCGTAGGACCCGCTTCGAGTACGCAAACTGAACCAATACAGGCCTTTGCTAAACCTGCAGCCACAGAGCATCCAGCTGAGCCCGCACCTATTACTATAAAATCGAATTTCACTTAACAATGAACCGTTGATTGTCGCGTCATTCGAAAGCTTAGCACTGACTAACCACACCGATCAAAAACCTATCTTTCCGTTATTATTTGGACAATTGAGAATTAACCCTACATCAATCATCTGAAAAAACACGTCGGTCACCAGTGACAGAAGACCACAGTCAATCAACTTTACCGGGTTTAGAGGCATTCACAACAGTGCAAAGTTTTAAGAAGCTCATCATCATTGCTCACGCACCTTCTGACAACGCAAGCAGAATGCTTGATGCGGTAGTTTGCGGCGCTAGCAATGACGCTATTGAAAATGTCGATGTGAAATTTATACCTCCATTAGACACACAACCTGAAGATATTCTGAACGCTAACGCGGTGATTATCGGCACGACCGAAAACCTCGGCTATATGGCAGGCTTAATTAAAGATGTATTCGACCGATGCTATTACCCTTGCTTAGAACGCACAGAAGGGTTGCCGTTTACATTTTATGTTCGTGCAGGGCACGATGGAACAGGAACACGGCGAGCCATTGAGAGCATAACAACAGGTTTAAAGTGGCGCCTGGTTCAAGAGCCTTTAATGTGCAAAGGGGACTTTGACGAACACTTTATTAGTCAATGCGAAGAACTAGGGTTAACTATGGCCGCAAGTTTAGATGCAGGCATCATCTAGGTTTGTCGAGCGTAGTCAGTTAATTGGTTCACGCTATTAATCAACGACCAATTTGACAATGCTTATGCCGTTAACAAAATCAAGCCGGCGAAAGATTCGCATAAGCCAACACTAACCACTTACTACCTGCGTCTTCGAAGTTCACTTGGACACGCGCCTGCTTACCACGACCCTCTTGATCCAGCACAACACCTACACCGAATTTGCCATGCCTGACCATCTGGCCTATCGATAACCCCGAATCGTATTCTTCCTGCACATAGGATGGCTCTGGCCGGTATACCGGCATGCTGACCTGCATTCGCGGACGAATCTCTTCGAGTAGTTCTGATGGTAGTTCGGTTATAAATTTCGAGGGTGGATTGTATTGATCCCGACCGTGCAAGCGACGTTGCTCTGCCATCGTCATATACAGCTTTTTCTCTGCCCGCGTTATTCCCACGTAACACAGCCTTCGTTCTTCTTCCATACGCACAGGGTCTTCTGCTGATCGCTGATGAGGGAACAAACCCTGCTCCATACCCGCCATAAAGACCACTGAAAACTCCAGCCCTTTAGCCGAGTGCAGCGTCATTAACTGCACGGCATTATCGTCGGCATCTGCCTGCCCTTCCCCAGCTTCTAACGCCGCATGAGCTAGAAACTCATCAATAGGATTTAGATCCGGGTCGTCAGAGGCATGATGAATAAACGTGCGTGCAGCGTTTGATAATTCTTCGACGTTCTCAACGCGGCTCTGCCCTCGATCGCTGGTGTCTTTCTTAAAGTGCTCTACCAAACCACTGAGCTCTGTTACGGTTTGAATCTGCTGGGGCAAAGCCTGATCCACTAACCCTTCTTGTATGCTTTCCATTAAGCCAAGAAATTTAGCGACCGCCGTATTCGCTCGACCACTTAAGCGTTTTTCCTTGACCAAATCGCAAGCCGCTTCCCACATCGGAATACCACGACCTCTCGCCTCAGTACGAATATCGGCGACCGTTTTATCGCCGATTCCACGGGCGGGTTGATTGATAATTCGCTCGAGAGAGACATCATCGTAGGTATGAGTGGCAAGTCTTAAGTAGGCAAGCGTATCTTTAATTTCAGCGCGTTCGAAAAATCGCAGACCTCCGTACACCCGATAGGACACACCAGCGGCTACCAGGTATTCCTCAATAACACGAGACTGCGCATTCGATCGATACAAAATCGCACAGTCGCGTCGCTGCCCGCCATCTGCAACATAATCGATGATCGTTTCAACAACAAAACGAGCTTCATCGGTTTCGTTGTAGGCGTTGTACAGAGTAATGGGGAAACCATCAGAATCAGCTGTCCACAGGTTCTTACCCAATCGACCATGATTTTTATCAATTAATGCATTCGCAGCTTTCAATATATTGCCGCTGGAACGATAGTTCTGCTCCAATCGAATTAATTCAGCACTGGGAAAGTCTTTATCAAAGTTAAGGATATTCTCGACTCGCGCCCCCCGCCAGGCGTAGATTGACTGATCATCATCACCCACGGCAAACACATGTCCGGAGTCACCTGCCAGTAGCCGTATCCAAGCATATTGGATGGAATTGGTATCTTGGAACTCATCGATCAACAAATGCTGCAGGCGTTTTCTATAGTGCGCTAACAACGTGGCGTTGTCCCGCAGGGTCTCTAATGACCTTAGTAACAGCTCCGCGAAATCGATGGCTCCGGCCCGGTCACAAGCAGCTTCGTATGCGGTGTATATTCGGATGTACTGCTGAGTGATGGGATCGTTCTCATCATCGATATGCTTAGGCCTGCGACCCTCGTCTTTGTGGCCATTAATAAACCACTGAACCTGACGTGGTGGAAAATGTGTTTCATCAAGCTCTAGGGTTCGGATCGTTCGCTTAACCAGTCGTAACTGATCGTCAGAGTCGAGTATCTGGAAGGCCTGAGGAAGCCCTGCTTCTTGCCAGTGCATACGCAAAAACCGGTGGGCAATTCCATGGAAAGTCCCTATCCACATGGGGCCGATTCCCATTCCCAATAATTGCTCTACCCGCAGCCGCATCTCACGTGCCGCCTTGTTAGTGAAAGTCACCGCCATGATGCTAAATGGGGAGACACCCTCAACCCGGTTCAGCCATGCAATACGATGTACTAGCACGCGGGTTTTTCCACTACCCGCGCCAGCCTGCACTAATAAGTGCCCAGGCGGTGAGCTAACAGCTTGGCGCTGTGCATCGTTTAATGAGTCAAGCAGATCAGATACATCCATTCCGCCATGGTAGCAATGCAGCGACTTTTGCGCAGCCGTATGCTGAAAATTTATCCAGTTAGCACCAAACCCACCAAGAACGCAACAACATCCATTGATCGCATATAATGCAATACATGACTACTGCAAATGAAGCATTGAATCGACTAAAAGCTGGCAACGATCGTTTTGTCGCTGACGTTCGGGATGTATCTGCGCTGACCAGCAAGTCCAGACTTGCCGAGATACTGGAAGCTCAGCAGCCTTTTGCCATTATTCTCGGATGCTCCGATTCTCGCGTGCCAGCAGAGATTGTATTCGACCAGGGGTTGGGCGATCTTTTCGTTATTCGAGTAGCCGGCAATATTGTTACACCGTCGCAGCTAGGCAGCGTCGAGTTTTCTGCCTTGCAACATGGTGCTCGTTTAGTCGTGGTGATGGGTCACACAAATTGTGGGGCCATACAGGCCACTGTTGAGGAACTTAAGCATCCTTCCTCTGCTATATCGCCTAATTTACAATCCATTGTGGATTGCATTCAACCATCAGTGGAGAAGCTGGTAGAAGAGGAAGCCGATGAGTCTAGACTCATATCTCTGGCTACAAGGGCTAACGTTCGCGCATCAGTTTCGAAGCTAAAGAATAGCTCTGAGGTTCTTAACGACCTGATCTCCAACGACGGAATGCAAATAGTCGGTGCGGAGTATTCACTGGAGACTGGAAAAGTCCAGTTCTTTAAGGAAGGTGACGGAGATAGCCAGCACGACTAAACCTTAGCGTGAAGCCGGAGCCCAAACTCCACTGAATGCAGCAAGATCTTCTTGACTTAGACGCCCTTTGGCATAGAAGTCATCAAGCGCTGACTCATCTAACGGTTGTGCTTGACCATTGGCATCGCAATACGTCCACTCACCATAGATAGCCATAATGAACAGTGTCTCCAATAGGTCACCGACACGGACCGCCTGGTCAACAGCAAATTCCTGGAGGTTTTCCATCGTGAGCGGGGCTTGAAGGCTTTCATACTGCCCTAGCAGGTAAGATGAGACTCCTTCGTCCCAAAGCGGGTCAACTAATTGTGTTTGCATGATGAATGACAACTATCACTTAGAAATGGTAATAACTGTGATTGCAAACTTACTGCCAGAAATCGGCTACCAACTCGATTTAGCCCCAAAGGTTGAGTAACTTCCGCTTTTGGGTATAACAAAGGTGAAGCATTTGTGCCCGGAAAAGGGTTTTCCGTACGGCATAACTACAGACAAGTAACATTCCTACCGACTAGCTTTGAGTAATCCCCGAAGCAACAGGCCCAAACCAAGCGCCCCAGACAACCAAATCCAGATTGACGTGGAATCCTGGCCACTGACAATTCCGGCACTACCCAGCAGGGCCGATGAAACTACAAGGGTGGCTCCAGCAAGACTATAGTGAATAGATTTACCTGAACCCTTAGCTCTGTCTTTAAACAGGGACGAACTATGTTCGAAAGAGTGTCGTCCTTCACTCATTGCCTGATTTTGAAATTTCAGATAATCATGTACCAGCATCGGCATATCAGGCATGATTTTTAGCAGCATTGGGGCTTGATCTACAAAGCGTTTTATCACCGTCTGGGGGTTGTTTTGTTTGACGACCCATCGCTTTAAAAAAGGCTTACCGGTGGCCCATAAATCTAGATCGGGGTAAAGCTCTCTACCCAACCCTTCTATATTGAGTAATGTCTTCTGCAGCAAAACCAATTGCGGTTGCACCTCCATTTCAAATCGTCTGGCGATATTAAACAAATTGAGCAGCACATCGCCAAAGGATATTTCCGACAAGGGTTTATCAAAGATCGGTTCGCAAACTGCCCTGACCCCGGCCTCTAATTCGCTAACCCGTGTGTGCTTGGGCACCCAACCGGAATCGATATGCAGCTGTGCTACGCGTCGATAGTCGCGTTGAAAAAAGGCTAATAGGTTCTCACCAATATATCGTTGATCTTCTTCTGTCAGAGAACCCACGATACCGAAATCTACAGCTATGTACTGCGGATGATCTGGGTTTTCGCGGGACACAAAAATATTACCCGGATGCATATCGGCATGAAAGAAATTATGGTCGAATACTTGGGTATAAAAAATTTCTACACCATGCTCCGCCAACTTTTTCATGTCTGTGCCGTTGGCCCGCATTGCCTCAATATCTCGTATAGAAATACCGGAAATTCTCTCCTGCACCATGACAGAATTGCGGGTGTACTCCCAGTAAATTTCCGGAATGTACAAGGTTTTAGAATCTTTAAAGTTGTTTCGCAAAACTACCGCATTCGTTGCTTCGGCAACCAGATTCAATTCATCATGGATAGTACGCTCGTACTCTGAAACAACTTCACGCGGGCGTAGACGTTTTCCATCATGAAGTGCCAAAGCCGCCATATCTGCCAGCAGATACATCAAGCTGATGTCTCTATCAATAGTTTTTTTGATGCCCGGCCGCAGTACCTTTGCTATCGCTTGCGTACCGTCGTGCAGTTCTACCCCATGAACCTGTGCAATAGAGGCAGATGCTATCGGTGTGTCATCAAAGCGCTTAAACAAAACATCAATGGACTCATCCAACGATGTTTCGATTTCAGCACGTGCCTCTTCACTGGAAAAAGGTTTAACGTTATCTTGAAGCTGCGTCAGGGCATTGCCAATATCATCCGGCAACAGGTCTCGTCTGGTTGACAGTACTTGCCCCAGTTTAACAAACACCGGCCCAAGCTCTTCCAGGGCTAGGCGTAAACGCTCGCCGCGCGGAAGGCTGCGCAACTCCCGATTCATCCACCGAGTTGGGGACAGAACAAACACATGTTGAAGAGCAGATGCCCGGGTTTGCTCTAAGAACAGTTTCTCTAGGCCGTATTTAACTAATACGTGTTCTATCCTGGCGAATCGGGTGAGGCGACCAATCAAGCGCCTTCTCCCTGCCGCTGCAACTCTAGTCGACTAACGCGTGCCTCTAGACGATCACCAGCGGCCCGTACCTCATCAACCTCAATGCAGAATGCTTGTATCTCACTATTGGGGGCCAGCACCTCTGCTTCTTCTTGTAAGTACTCACTGGTATTTTGTTGCATAGCGGAACGGGTGCGTTGCATCCATGAGCTAAGGTCTTGACCGAACACAGAGAGCTTATGCACCACGGTATCGCCTAACATAGGTGATAGAAATTCTTCCCAGTCGGGATTCAGCGATGCCACGATTTCTTTTAATTCTTGACCAATACCGATATCACCCTCGACAGTCACATCACCTTGATACAAGGCATCGTTGCGTGATGAAAGCGAACGCAGCGCACTCAGAGTACCTGTTAATGTCGTATCTGCAGGTGTGTCTACATGACCAATAACATTGACCCGTTGGTCAACTATGGACAACACCACACTCACTGTTGGCTGAATAATGTTGATAGCGATGACCTTACCCTCCAATGAAGATAAGCGTTGACGCGTGTCAGGGTCTAGCTGCAATAGGGCTTCAATAGCGCGTTCTATCGCAGCATTGACTGGAGATGGGAATGAGCTCATTGAGTTTTCTTTTGTCAATCGCTTAGCGCGGGGGCCACAGCAAGCAAGTACATAAGCTCTTAAACCTTATAGCCTTTGTGCAAGGCCACAATACCACCCGTTAAGTTATGGTAATTGGCTTTAGCGAACCCGGCATCTTCCATCATTTGCTTCAGCGTGGATTGATCGGGATGCATGCGTATTGATTCTGCAAGGTAACGATAACTATCTGCATCGTTTGCGACGAGCTTACCCATCATGGGCAGCGCAGTAAACGAATAGGCGTCGTAGGCTTTACTCAGTAACGGCAGGACAGGTTTTGAAAATTCCAAAACTAGCAAACGTCCGCCAGGTTTTAACACACGATTCATAGATCGAAGCGCTTTGTCCTTGTCAGTGACATTACGCAAACCAAACGCGATGGTTATGCAATCGAAAGAATCATCTGCAAACGGAAGCTCTTCTGCGTTTGCCTGCGTGTAATCAACATTCCCCATTACACCGTTATCAAGTAGCTTGTCACGCCCCGTGAACAGCATGGACGCATTGATATCGGCAAGAACCACCAGACCGTCCTTGCCAACACGCTTGGAAAACTTAGCAGCCAAGTCTCCAGTACCACCGGCAAGATCCAATACGGCTTGACCGGGACGGACTCCTGATTGATCAAGTGTGAAACGTTTCCAAACACGATGTACCCCGAAAGACATGAGGTCATTCATGACATCATATTTTGAGGCTACCGAATCGAATACCTGCCCGACCATGCCAGCCTTGGCGCCCTTGTCAACGTCCTGGTACCCGAAATGTGTTTTATCGTCGCTCACGTTCCACTTACCTCATAGTTGTAACTGTTGGATCACTCTTGGAATATCTAACGACGACTCTTCCCAGCCGCTTCAAGTTTGGCTAGGTAGCCCTTCCAGTTTTCTTCATAGTGTTTACCTAATCCATAAAGGTAGTCCCAGGTGAAAAGACCAGAATCGTGGCCGTCATCAAAATGAATTTTTAACGCGTAATTACCGCTAGGCTCTAAGGCGGTAATGCCTACAGACTCTTTACCGTACTGAAGAACTTCTTGGCCCGGCCCGTGACCCTGTACCTCGGCAGAAGGTGAATTAATCCGAAGATATTCACAGGTGAGATTGCATTCAAATCCATCATCGAACTGCAGCTCAAGTACACGACTTTTTTGATGCAACTTTATATCTGTTGGTCTTGGCATGGTTGAGGATTTATCCGCAAGTTTTAAAGAATGTAGCGACTTAAATCGACATCTTCCACGAGGTTACCCAAGTGGTTGTCAACATAGTCGGCATCAATAGTCAGTGTTGTACCACCTTTATCTGACGCATCGAATGAAGCAGATTCAAGTAATCGTTCCATCACCGTATGTAAACGTCTGGCGCCGATGTTTTCTGTGCTCTCGTTCACCTGCCAGGCTACTTCGGCAATTCGAGCTATTCCACTTTCGGTAAAGTCGACCGTGACCTTCTCTGTTCCCAACAAGGCAACAGCTTGTTCTGTTAGTGAGGCATCCGGCTCGCTGAGAATACGAATAAAATCAGGAGTGGTCAGTGCATCGAGCTCTACCCGTATAGGTAACCTTCCCTGCAACTCCGGGATGAGATCCGAGGGCTTGGATAAATGAAAGGCACCGCAGGCGATAAACAGAATGTGGTCTGTTTTAATCATGCCGAACTTAGTTGACACTGTGCTGCCTTCTATTAAAGGCAAGAGATCTCTTTGGACTCCATCTCGCGAGACATCAGCTCCACCTGAGCGCTCTCCCCCGCGGGCGACCTTGTCAATCTCATCAATGAAAACAATACCATTTTGCTCGATGTTTTCTAAGGCTTGGGTTTTTAGCTCTTCATCATTAACCAGCTTCGCAGCTTCTTCTTCAATGAGCAGCTTCATGGCATCTTTTATAGGCATCTTGCGCTTTTTAGTGCGATCTCCACCCAGGTTCTGAAACATGCCTTGCAGCTGCTGTGACATTTCCTCCATTCCAGGCGGTGCCATGATCTCTATACCCGCAGGTTGCATGCTGACATCAATTTCTATTTCCTTATCGTCGAGGTCGCCCTCACGCAGCTTCTTACGAAATTTTTGTCGAGTGCTGCTTTCCGGTGTTTCGTTCACGCTGAATCCAACGGATGATGCCGGAGGCAGTAGAACATCCAGAACGCGTTCTTCGGCGGCATCTTCCGCCCGATTGCGCATTTTTTGAATGGCCTGTTCTTTGACCTCCTTCAATGCCACGTCAGCCAGATCACGGATAATGGATTCGACATCGCGACCGACATATCCAACTTCTGTGAATTTGGTGGCCTCAACTTTAATAAACGGTGCATTCGCCAGCTTGGCTAATCGGCGAGCTATCTCGGTTTTGCCCACACCGGTCGGGCCAATCATTAGGATATTTTTTGGCGTAATTTCGCTTTTCAACTCGACGGGCAGCTGTTGCCGCCTCCAGCGATTTCTAAGTGCAATAGCCACGGCACGTTTTGCACTGGCTTGCCCAATGATGTGCTTATCCAATTCCTGGACAATTTCACGAGGGGTCATATTTGACATAGGATTAAACAACTATCTCTTATTTAATTTTCAAGCCGCCTGCAGATCTATCAAGCGTCAAAATTCAGGGTTTCGATGGTCAGATTCTTGTTGGTATAGATACAGATGTCCCCGGCAGTTTCAAGACTGTAACGGACGATCTCTTCCGCCGATAACTCTGTATGGTCGAGCAAGGCTCTGGCAGCCGACTTGGCAAAGTCGCCACCAGAACCAATCGCTATGAGTCCGCCTTCCGGCTCAATGACGTCACCGTTGCCCGTGATGACCAATGAAGCTGTTTCATCGGCGACAGCCAATAGGGCTTCTAGCCTTCGTAGCATACGATCTGTGCGCCAGTCTTTAGCTAATTCCACGGCGGCACGCGTCAGCTGGCCTCCATGGGCCTCCAACTTAGCTTCAAATCGCTCAAACAAGGTAAAAGCGTCGGCAGTTCCACCGGCAAATCCAGCTATCACTTTGTCGCGGTACAAGCGGCGAACCTTGCGCGCATTGCCTTTCATCACGACATTGCCCATGCTGACCTGGCCGTCACCGCCGATGACAACTTGATTGCCACGACGCACCGAGCAGATAGTGGTTCCACGGTACTGTTCCAATTCAGCCACCCTCAGTTTGTAAAGCCTACCAGTGTACCTCTGCTGAAGTTATAAGGGTGCCTGCAATGCTTTTCGCCCGGCTGTGTTAGCCTCTCGCCATGCAATTGACTGTTCCTCAACGAACCAAAGCCGATGCTGGGAGCTTTCCGACCAACCCGGAGGGTGTTACGCAATGGCTCAAGGGTCTTCATCCGCTAGAGTCTGATGCTGATGCCCGCGAAATTTACCGCGGCTTGAAGCACAGTAATCGTTTACACAATGATGTAGATCAGCGCCGTGCGGTACTCAGCTGTTTCGTACCGGTCGTCCGGGAATTACAGTCCCACCTAAGCGAAACGCATCGCGCACAGCCTTTGCCCTTGTCTCGGGAGTTTACCCGCAACGCGCGCTTGTCAGATGCGCTCTATAGAGAAGAGGCGTTTGCATTCAAAATATTACTCAGCGAAAGCAGCACCCCCCTAGCAGATGATGCCAGTCGAGCGATGCAGGCTTTGGCGCGTCAGGCTGAAGCTATTGTGCATGGCTATCGCCCAGTGCCCGATACGTTGATTAAAGACGCCCACCAGCTATATCTGCTGGCAGAAGCAAAAGGATTATTATCGTCAGGCCAGAGCACCGAATTACTCTCACTAGAAGACCACTATCGCTTCATTCTGCTTTTAACGATTGCTGACCTACCCCAACAAAGAGTCAGGCAATTGCCATTGCTAGTCGATTTTTTAAAAACCTGCATCCGCGATATCCGTATCGAAACTCAAAGGGATATTCAGAGCCTGGCAAGCTTCGACTACGCGTTTAATTTAAAGCCGGGATCCTGTCCGGAACCCGCCCATAGCTTAGTCAGTGGTACTCCGGAGATGGTTCGCTGGTTCAGTATCGCCCCGGTGCTACACCGCATTGATACGCATTCCGCAAGACTTGGCAACAATTCGACGACCACTCTGGGCAGCGACACACTAGAACGCCAATCGTTAGCCAGGCTGCACGTCGCCTTGTTCAGAACAAGGCAACGCCGCAGCGCACGGAAGATTACGTTCGACACACAACGGGTTGTTTTTGGTCACAAGGAAGTTTGCGCACATTTACTCTATCAGCTGGAAGATAAATCCAGCTCGGACACCTCTAACTGGAAGGTCGTAAACCGATCTGCACAAGGTATGTGTATTAAAAACCTACAATGCCGGGCCGGGTTGGTGCAAGTGGGCGAGCTGGTCTGCATTACTGACCTCAAGTCGCCTCTTAGATCTCAAGACACGTCCAAAACGAACAAACTAGATGCCCCGCTAGGCGTCGTTCGCTGGGTACAGGCATTAGGCAACGATGGCATTCGCATGGGAGTCGAAATACTGGCCAGGAGTGTCTTGCCTGTTCGCGTCTTAAGAGACGAGCGAAATCCACTCACTCAGACTGACGCACTAGCCACCAACTTAAGTGAAGACACCGAATTAGATAAAGACATCGGGGTTGGCGAGAACGCGTTGATCATCGCTTGCAAAGTGCAAAACTCGGTGTTGCAAACCTTGCTGACACCTTCCTACCTTTATCAACCCGGTGACAAACTCACCGCCTCCCAAGGCGGACGATCGCGAAAGATGCAACTACGCAGTTGTTTACAAAGCAACGGGCTGTTTAGCCAGTATTCACTGGTGGATGTGAGCGAAGAATAGCGCTAGCGCCTGCTATCACCCACCTGATCATGTCGTGCCCTTGGATGAGACTCTTCATACACCTGTGACAAATGCTGAAAATCTAAGTGCGTATAAATTTGCGTTGTGCTGATGTCTGCATGTCCAAGCAACTCCTGCACAGCCCGCAAGTCCCCGCTGCTCTCTAACAAGTGGCTCGCAAACGAATGTCTCAGCATGTGCGGGTAGCAATCTCTATCAAGCCCTTGTGATTCGGCTAGTTTCTTAAGTCGCATTTGCACTGTTCGTGGGGCAATACGCTTTCCACGAGAGCTTAAAAATACTGCTCGGTCATCGGCACCCGGTAAGCTACGTCGATAACCCAGCCACTTATTGATTGCTTCAACCGCATGCGCACCCACGGGTAGATCACGAACCTTGCCGCCTTTACCAGTGACTCTTACCTGTCCAATACTTAAATCCAGATCTGCCAGATCAATACTGACGAGTTCTGCTAGACGCAAGCCAGAGGAATACATCAACTCGAACATAGCCAGATCACGACATATCATCGGATCGTTGAGGTTTTGAGATAACAACCGGCTTACCTCTTCGGGGTCCAAAGTAGCCGGTAATGCCTTTTTATCTTTGGGGGCCAAGATATCTTGTGCTGGGTTCACATCGCATTTACCCAAGCCAATAAGGAAGTTGTACATGCCCCGCAATGCCGACAATCGTCTTGCCAATGAGCGGCCTGCTATTCCGTCGCGATGTTGCTGCGCAACGATTGCGCGAACATCATTTCCAGTCAACGCTTTCCAGCTGTCAATACCACGTGCCTTCGCCGATAACGCAATAGATTTTAAATCCCGAGCGTAATTACTGACGGTGTGCGGTGAACAACGACGCGCTACCCGTAGGTCCTCTAGGTAGAAGTCGATTTCAGGCTCGAAGGCACTCATCGCTTCGTTGCCGGCACAAACGCACCGTAGCTATGCAGTCGCCGCCCCAGCAGTTCGCCCAGCTGATTCAAAAACATAACGCCCTTGCCAGAGGAGAATCGCGATTCATCACGGCTCGTGAGCATGACTACGCCCAACTGCCGCTCGTGAAACAAAGGAATTAACGCTGCAGATGCAATGTTTGAATACTCCCGACCGACAAAACACTCAAGGTGTTCTGCGCTAGGCAGACCGCAGGTTGTGTCTTTACCTTCAAACAGCTCTTCAAACAAGGCGAGGCGTTTGTCATTGTGAGCGACGACCTGCAAGCCCTCAATAGCATTGAGCTTTCGGCGACGTGCGGCACTTGCCCGTGTTGCAGAGGCTTTCGCAGGCTTGGCAGTTTCCGCTTTCTTCGAGTTCTTTCTAACGATGGCTTTTGTCGGCTTAGCATCAACCAGAAGCATATGAACTTCGTCTGCGTTGAAGTTTTCGCGCAGGCTGGTTTGTGTCAATGCGACGATGTCTTCTAGACACGGTGCCGAGATGATGTCCTGGATTAGCACATGCAGCCGTTGATGCAAGTTCTCATTATCACGAGCGACAGCAATCAAATCGCGCAGACTGTTTTCCAGACTCCCGCATTTATTGCGTAAAACAGAAACTTGTTTTTCTATGAGCGATACGGCGTTGCCAGCACCATGCGGTATGCGTAATCGCGGCAGTACTTCTTCATTGTTGGCAAAGAACTCTGGGTTCGTTGTCAGGAATCTGAGTACGGCTTCATCGGTGAGCGCAGTGCTCAGATTAGTTTGTTCGGGTTGCATTGTTCTCTACATTCTCGTGTGTCCCTCAAAGACTGTAGAACATGGTCCCGTCATTTCAATTGACTTATTTTTATTTAGCCAACTAACTCTCAAATCTCCACCGGGTAAGGTCACAGTGACGGTATTGTCAAGTAAGCCCTGATGATGGCCTATAGCAACGGCTGCACAGGCTCCAGTACCGCAAGCACGTGTCTCTCCCACACCTCGTTCAAAAACTCTCAAAAGAATGTGTTGTCGATTAATTATTTGCATGAAACCAACATTAACGCGGTTTGGAAAACGTTCATGAGACTCTATTAAAGGACCCAAACGCTCTACCTCCGCTTGTTCGATATCGTCTACCTGCAACAACACATGCGGATTACCAATACTCGCCGACCCTACTTGATAGGTGTCACCGCTGACCTCAAGCTCGTAGTACAAAGATTCTTCTTTGGCAACAAAAGGTATGTTCTCTGGCTTGAAATCTATTAAGCCCATACGCACAGTGACATCACCGTTACTTTGTAAATCAAGCGTTATTAAACCAGCCTGCGTTTGTACGTTTATGGATCGGCTAGTGGTTAACCCTTTGTCGACCACAAAGCGCGCAAAACACCGGGCACCGTTGCCACAATGTTCAACTTCGTCACCGTCGGCGTTATAAATTTGGTAATCAAATTCGGCACCAGAAACGGATGGCGGGTTTACCACCAATAGCTGATCGAATCCGACTCCGGTATGGCGATCGGATAAAAAACGAATTTGCTCACGCGTTAGAGACACACTTTGCGAGACATTGTCTATGACAATGAAATCATTACCCAAGCCGTGCATCTTGGTGAAATCGATGCCACTCATGGCAACAGTGATTCCCGCGCAAATAGCTCATCGACGTTTTCTCTGGCGCAAACCAGATGCGATTGATCACCGTCGACCATAACCTCAGCGACGCGCGGGCGAGTATTGTAGTTCGAGCTCATAACTGAGGCGTAGGCACCCGCTGAACGAACGCACAGCAGATCATTCTCTGCAATAGCCAACTCACGCTGCTTACCTAAAAAATCAGCCGACTCGCAAATAGGTCCGACAACATCGTAAGTTTCAGTGGTGCGGTCGAGTGTTTCAACGGGTTCAATTGCCTGCCAGGCGCTGTATAAAGCCGGGCGAATCAGATCATTCATAGCGGCATCAACGACAGCAAAGTGCCGGTCTTCGTTGCTTTTCAAATACTCTACTTGCGTCACCAAGACGCCAGCCGGCCCGACAATATAACGACCTGGTTCTACCAGGATCTCTAAGCTCCTTTCACCAATCGCCTCTCGAATACACGTGGCCCAAGCCGCAACATCGAGAGATGATTCCTCTTCGCTGTACTGGATACCCTGGCCACCGCCGACATCAATATGTGACAGCACGATGCCTTCTTCGGCCAGCTTATCGACCATTTCTATCAGCAGTTTCACTGCATCGGCATACGGCTCAAGCTTGGTCAACTGCGAACCAATATGGCAATCGATGCCATGCACTTCTATCGAATCAAGCTCGGCTGCACGCCTATATGTAGTCATCGCCTCATGCATACCGATTCCGAACTTATTTTCTTTAAGTCCAGTTGATATATAGGGGTGCGTCTGCGCATCTACATCAGGGTTTATACGCAAAGAAATATTGGCTTTAGAGCCATGTGCTGAGGCAACCGTGGCTAGACGCTCAAGCTCAGAAGGTGATTCGACGTTGAAGCAGCGAATGCCGGCGGCCAACCCTGCCTCCATTTCCTTAGCCGTTTTTCCAACGCCTGAGAACACTATTTTTTCCGGGCGACCTCCGGCAGCAAGCACACGCTTTAATTCCCCTTCGGAGACGATGTCAAATCCAGAGCCTAACCGGGCAAGTGCATCTAGAATGGCCAGATTACTGTTGGCTTTCACGGCATAGCAGATCAGATGTGGGTGACCTTTTAAGCTTTTAGAAAATTCCTGCCATGCGGACTCAATAGCACCCCGGTTGTAGACGTACAGAGGCGTACCGTACTCTTCCGCCAGTGCGGTAAGGCTTAGCTGGTCGCTCATTAATGAGCCGTTGTCGCGATAAAAAGCTGTCATGGTTAAATCGATTATTAATGTTTGTTATTGCGCTACTGAATCGCTGTCTTTCTTATCCTTTTTCGAATCGTCTGAGTCATCTTCATCGCTTTCGGGCGATAGCGCAGCGTTGTTCTGCAATGCCTGCTCTAAGCGGATGAGATCTTGTTCAGTCACTTCGTCAGGCACAAGGTAAAGGTCACCCTTGTTTCCACACGCTGTGAGTAACACTGCTAGCACCAAACCCAACGGTAGTGCCATTGTTCGAAGCTTCAATGTCATAGCAGTCGTCTCGTGGGTGGGGCTATGGAGTATACTCGCACCTCGCCCAAGCCATGTATGAGCAGTACCTATCATGTCCCAAAAACTGCTCGATTGCATCGAAATTACTACCGCTGAACCGGTCGAGTACACGGTAATCTGGCTTCACGGCCTCGGCGCGAGCGGTCATGACTTCGAGCCGATTGTGCCCGAGCTTAAACTCCTGCAACGTCCAGGTATCCGGTTCCTGTTCCCACACGCTCCCATTCGCCCCATAACGATCAACGGTGGTGCGGCGATGCGAGGCTGGTACGACATTACCTCGCTGGACTTTGGCAGCCGAGAACAAGACTATGAAGGTACGAGGGAGTCTGCGGCAATGGCCAACGATCTCATCAACAATGAAATTGCTCAGGGCATCCCTGCCTGCAACATCATCCTTGCTGGATTCTCTCAAGGAGGTGCCATAGCCCTGTACGCAGGTCTAACAGGTGAACACAAATTGGCGGGCATCATGGCTTTGTCCACCTACATGCCTATCCAAGATGAAGCGTTACCGGCTATTGCAGACGCACATCTAGGCGTACCGGTATTTATGGCACATGGTCAAATGGATGAAGTTATCCAGATTCAGCATGCTCAGCAGTCCAGGCAGGCGCTTGAAGCCAAGGGTGTTAACGTTGAATGGCACGATTACGCTATGTCGCACAGCGTCAGTTCCGAAGAAATAGTTGATATAGCGGACTGGCTTAAACGATTGGTGGGAATGTAAGCCTGTTTTGTTAAAGCCGGTGTAGCAACATGCAGATCCTAAAAAGTGAAGCTCTATACTCGCTTTTGAATATTATTTTTAGTCCCATTGATATGGACGCAACCTGAGCTCAAAAAAGATCAACGCGAGAAATGTGCACCCTATGGCCACGAACTCAAGCGATAAGCCTCCCGATGACAACGGATGATTGGGATAAGCAGTGCATAAATAGAGTCTGCTAGCGTGGGCACGTTAGCAGCGCAGCTGGTCATATCAGACATTGAGTAGCAAGCTTCTAACAGACTCTTAAAGGTGATTGGCGATCGCCAAATTCACTAAATTTCACGAGTCGGTAGGCAAAATTTCCGAAAGTCGCTAGGATTGTAAGACTATAGATGTAACCTAAGGTTGGTCCCCATGGGAAAAGTGAGTCGGCGTGAACAAAGCGCCTGTATTATATTTCCGGAAAACATCCCAGGGCTAGTGACTTAATGACCGACATCAAGTCATGGCTATCAGACCTAGGCCTAAGCAAGTACTACGAGTCTTTCCAAGAGCTTGAGGTCGACACGGATGTGCTTGCAGACCTCACAGAAAGTGACCTAATTGAGCTAGGCATTCCACTCGGACCCAGGAAAAAACTCACCAAGGCGATTGCGGCCCTAAACGATCAATCGTCAGATGCATTACCACAGACGATTGAAGCACCTCATGATCGCCGTCAATTGACGGTCATGTTTTGCGACTTGGTGGGCTCAACCGCCTTGTCCGAACAATTCGACCCAGAAGACCTCAGTGAAATCATTCGGGTCTTCAGGGAAACCTGTGAAACTGCGATTGCCAAATACTCGGGTACTACAGCAAGATTTCTCGGCGACGGGATATTAGTGTATTTCGGTTATCCCATTGCGCACGAGAACTCCCCCGAACAAGCGGCACGAGCCGGATTGGAAATCGTTGATGAGTTGGCGAAGGTGAAAGCTTTCGATCTGCCTTTACCGGTCCGAATTGGGATTGCGACAGGTCCTGTTGTCGTGGGAGAAGTCATCGGCGAAGGCAGTGCAATGGAGTTGTCCGTTTATGGTGAGACGCCAAACCTTGCGGCCCGTCTGCAGTCTTTGGCAGAACCCAATACGGTCATTATCAGCGCTCAGACGAAGCAACTTACCGGAGAGACATTCGAATGTGTTGATCTCGGGGAGCATGTCTTAAAAGGCTTTACAGACCCTGTGCGGGCTTGGCAACCCGTTCGCATTCAATCGGACGAATCGCGGTTCGAAGCAAGGCACGGTCGTTCGTCAGCCACCTCGATTGTTGGACGCGAGAGAGAGCTCAGCGTGCTGCAAACCGGCTGGCAACAAGCGTCTGCTGGCAAAGGGCAAATTGTAAGTATGAGTGGTGAACCGGGAATCGGGAAATCACGACTTATCCAGGCTGTGCGTGAGCATGTGGCTGGCCAGCCACATGCAACGATGCGATTTTTCTGTACTCAGTTCAACCAATACAGTGCCTTTTTTCCTGTCATTGCCCATATCGAAAGCAACGCGAATTTCGAACGGGGTGACGATAGTGATACCAAACTCAATAAGCTTGAAGTCATGCTAGAAAATCTGGGACAGGATGTTTCCGTAACCCTGCCACTGCTAGCAAATCTTTTATCGATCCGATCCGACGAGCGTCTGCCCAAACTCAACCTAACGCCTGGAGTACTAAAAGAGACAATAATGAACGCTCTGCTTGATCACTTTTTAAGTGTATCGAGCGGAAAACCGTTGCTGATGTTATTCGAGGATTTGCATTGGATAGATCCATCATCATTGGAATTGCTGGAACGCCTCGTTGATAAAATTCCGCAGGCACACATTTTGGTCGTTGTGACAAGCAGACCTGAATTTAATGCACCTTGGCTAAATCACGCCTCCAATTTGAGCCTTAATCTTGGAAGGCTTGATGCGGAAGACATCAAGCAACTGATAAATTCAATTGCTCCTGGAAAAGAACTCCCGCGCCCCATTCTTGACGCCATTGTTTCAAAATCTGACGGTACACCGCTGTTTGTCGAAGAATTGACAAAGACAATGCTCGATTCTAAGTTTCTCGTTGATACCGGCGATCGATATGTCCTTTCTGGCGCACTGCCTTCTGTCGCTGTGCCGAGCACGCTAAAGGACTCACTTGCAGCTCGACTGAATCATACCGTTGCAGCAAAAGAGACAGCTCAAATCGGGTCCGTTATCGGCAGAGTTTTTCACTACGACTTACTGGCAGCAATTTCACGACTAACGAGTTCTGCACTTCAGGTCGCTCTGGATGAGCTGTGCCATGCGGCGCTAATAATCCCACATGGTCATCCGCCGGAATCTCATTACACTTTTAAGCACGCACTGGTTCAGGATGCCGCATACGACAGCCTACTTCGAAAAAGCTGTCAATCAATACACGGGAAAATTGCTGCCTTCCTTAGCGAACATTTTCCGGATACCGCACAAAGCGAACCAGAGTTACTAGCTCACCACTTCACCGGTGCAAAAAATCTTTCAGAGGCCATAAAGTACTGGCAAATGGCTGCTAAAAATTCTGCTGAGCAATCTGCTTACATCGAATCCGTGAACCATTGTAGGCAGGCGCTGGCATTATTATCTGATGAACCCGAGACAGTAGAAAACAAACAGTTCGAGCTTCAGACAAGACTGTTAATGGGTGTTGGCTTAGTTGCCACTATGGGTTATGCAGCTGACGATATCAGTGAAAACTATGCACGGGCACAACAGATTTGCAACGAACTGGAAGACACGCCACAGCTTATACCCACCTTGTATGGCTTATGGGTTTTTCATTTATTGCGTGGCAACCGCGACGAAAGCATGGATTTGGCAAATCAACTTTCCCGCTACTCCTCGGACCCATCGCAACCTATCGTAACCAGTTCAGCCTCAGCGATAAATGCGTTCTGGTCTGGAGATAGACTAACGGCCAGAGACAAACTGAACGATGCTGCTCTGCGTTTTTCAGTAGAGAAACACGAAAAGCATGCGCAGGCGTTTGGTGATGACGCCGACTTATTACCTCACTTTTACGGCTACTGGAATCTATGGGTTTGTGGCTATCCGGATGAGGCATTGGCATTACTAAAAGAAACAAACGCGCATATTGAAAAGCTCGGTACGCCTTATGTGGTAGCGACCTCTATGCTATTTAATATGATACTCAGGCAAGCAATGCGCGATTTACCCGCATTAACGGAAAGTGCCGATACGTTTAGAAATCACGCCTCTGAGCAAGGCTATCCGTTTTTTGTCAGCACAGCTACAGCTGGCTTAGGCTCGGCAAAAGTAAAGAACGGACAGCACCAGGAAGGTATCGAACTCATCAAACAAGGTGTAGCGGGCGTTCGCTTGACCGGTGCACGATTGTCCGTATCCTACTATCTACATTTACTGGTCGATGCTCATCTTTTTTGCGGTGATCAGTCGGCAGGACTTGAAGTGGTAGATGAAGCGATAGCGCTAACTGATACTCTGTTGGACGATCTATTTGCCCCTGAGCTGTTTCGTCTTAAAGGTGAGCTGCTACTGCTCAGCGACAACAACACAGAGGCTGCTGAAAACAGCTTCCAACGATCCCTCGACTTGGCTAAACAAATCAACGCAAAAATGTTCGAGCTTCGCACTGCTATGAGTCGGGTTCGCCTTCATCGTGAAATGAAGGGTGAAAATTATCATTCCGCTATTGCCGAACTTTCAGATGTTTTCCAATGTTTTACTGAAGGACACAGCATTGCCGATTTACAAGACGCAAAATTACTGCTTGATGAGGCAAGTGTTATCAAAACTTAATTAACGGGCACCTTAGTCGTTAGCTAGGGGTGACTAAGTCCTCTAGGCAAACGCCCTCTAATGCAGTGACATCATTTATTCCATAGAGCTGTGCAGGTGTTTGGTAGCCTGCAGACCACTCTCCTGAAAGTATCTTTGACACTACTAATAGAGTCGACTGAGCCGTAAAGGAATAAGCTTCTTTGGTGGTTAACCGACTTCTTGCGACCCGGCCGGATGCGTCTTCAGCTTCGGCCACGATTACCCTGCCTTCAGATGCTCTTTGACGCTCACTTGGGCCTTGGGGAAGAAAAGATAATTGGGCGTTTAAGATAGGCCGTGAGAATGGTAACTGCATAAGCCACCCAGCACTTTTGACATACAGTATTAAACTACGCTCCATCGGACCTGTCTCAAAATAGGTTTCAATATTAGGTATAGAGGTCGAACGATACGCTGTAAAAACGTCAGGCCAACTCACCACAACGGCATCTTTAGGTCCTTGGCCGAAATCAAACTGTCGCTCAAGACTGCCTATTCCGACTGAACATAGTGCGCCCTTTCGGCGAATCTTTATACCTCCGTCAAACAGTTCCATCATAGTTTTGGCCGAACCGCGTGAAAACAATGTAGTGCGGGACACAGCAAACCTCAAATGCTCTGCGTTGGGTAGACGCGAAGCAACATGAGTCGCCAGACAATCACTCGCCAACACGACAAAACCTACACCAGGCATGACCATAATATTTGACTGTTTGGCGTCAGCATCCTTTTGACACAGCGATTCAAAGACAGGAATTTCTCCGGCGACATCAACATAATGTGTCTTATTGCGCAGGCAAGCCGCTACTAAGTGCTCAGCAGTAGACGCAAAGGGTCCCGCTGCATTGACCACAACGGTCATTCCCTTTAACACTTCATCTAGCTCATTCAATCGTTCTAATTGTCCAACGCGATACTCCAATCCCAATGCGTTCGACATGGCTGACAGAGCCGTAGCATTGCGACCTGCCAATATCGGTTTGAGGCCTCTGGCGAGTGCAAGTTTTGCGATCAGATTGCCGGTATAACCGGTTGCCCCGTAAATCAAAAAATCTTTCAATGTCTATCCTGAAGTCTTCGTTCAAGCACCTCTGCCACATTTGGCGGCTGGACGTCTCCAGCCGCATCAGGACTATATTCAAGACCTAGCTGATCGGACATGTCTGAGGCGACACCGTGCCAACGGCCCAAATTGCGAATGATTCGATTCCAATCGACTTTATAGTGAGACCAATCGGCAAGCTCCTGTAGGCCGTTGGAGATACTCTTCCATTCAGCACTCGTCCATTCACTAGGCTTTTTTGTTAACTCAGGGCCAAACCAATCAGGTAAACACTCCTGGGCTTTCTCCATATACGTTTCTGGGTCAGCCGGTCTGCCTGCGTTGGAATATCCTTCGTTATCACCTTGTCGGACCAGGCTCCACACATCATCCCATAACTGCCACGCTAATCCTTTGCGTTTATTTTCAGCATCATCGCGATCATCTGACGATAGCGGCCAAAAATTACCATTTCGCTCGTGAAGAAGAAAAATATCTTCATCGACCGTTGGACCTAAAGATTCAACATGGACGACAAAATCTGCACGCAAATTATCCGTTCGTTTCGCATCCGGTCGACCCCATTGCCTGCTTAGTATAGAGTCCAATATTGTCGCGGGGGATACTTGGCCCAGGCACCTCCCTAAGGTACTGACTTCCACTTTGCTTGACTCAGGCGACTTTTGATAACTATCAAGGAACCCTCTCAGGTCATCCACATGAACCCGATCAATGTGATTAAGCGTCGGGGGATTAGCCATAACAGATCGAGCACGCTTACGTGAATAAATCTGTAGGCTTGAGATATCACCTTTTACCTCGCGTTGAAGCAAGTCCTGAATCCATTCCTCACGCTTCTCGTCAGCAACACCTTCCATCGCATAAACACTTTCCAACCAGCGTCCATTTGTCTGTTCAAAAAATCTAACCTGGGCGGCATCATCCGAAACAGCTTCAGAGATTTCTGCACCTTGCATTGAACACCAGCCCGCTAGCTGTTCCGGCCTTTCTTGCTCAGTCCAGCAAGTATCGGCCACTCTTTCAAACAGGGTTTGGCCCAAGTGCTCTGTTATATCTGCTCTAAACCAGAACGGTCTAATAGCTTCAAATACTTCGGTGTTGTTCTCGTGATCAACATGTTTGACTTTTAAGCCGAGGATGTCACTGATCGGTTGTGTCGGATATCGATGAATCCAGACATTAAGCTGCTCATCTATCTCATGGACCTCATAAAGCCGATCAATAGTTTTGCGACCTTGCACAAGTGCTTGATAGCATGCCTCGTCAGGCTCCCATGCATCTCGAAATTGTTTCAACGTCACATTATTAATGGCAAGCTTACCGGTCATCACCTCCAGAGCAAGCGCCCTTACGTACCTGAAAGCATCACTCTGGCTTACCTGTTCAGACCGACTGCCTCTCTCATCATATTTCCTTTTTAAGTCAAGGACTCGTTCGGCACCCCAAGTGCGAGCCAGGTGCCCCCATCCCTTTTTATCGTCCGCCTGCAACACTGGGTCCGAACTAACATTAAGCAGCATCTCATGTGAAGCCCCGGCATCAACACCCAATTCTGGAAGTACTAAGGCTGAGGTAATCAATAAGTGTTGACCAGCTTCAGGTCCACCCGTATTCATCCAGGTATGCGGTGGACTACCGACTTCGGAACGCAACGTCGGCACTCCGTGCACTTCGCTACTGGATATGGCGACCGAGGCATCGTCAACATAAGAGAAAGGCGCTACTAGTGCCGTGGAAACAAGCTTTTCCTCATCTCTCTTTGCCCTACCTTCAGCAGTATCCAAGTCATAGTCATCGTCGTCATACCACTCATACTGTTTTACAGGTACGACAAAATTGACTTCCCGGCTAGCAAACAAAGGCTGGCTTCGTTCTTCAGATATCCGTTTGGTGTAGTTATAAGCCACAAGATAAGCATAGGTCCCCCATGCTTCAAACCGGGAGTGCCCTTCAACATCCAGATACTCAGACGCAAACGTTTTAAGTTTCACTTCATCTGCCAATAGTGGCAAAACCCTTACTGTTGTCTGTGGCAATACAAAAGGGCCGCTGATTTCCTGTACTGCTGCACCTCTCGCGGTGTTGTAGCTATTGCTACCAGAATGTAAAACAGG
>JBGCGD010000033.1:0-6618 GCA_045110515.1 Granulosicoccus sp.
TTCAATATCTGCCCAATATTGACCTTGCCAAACACCCAGTTTGACCTCTCGTAGATCATCCCGGTAGGTGACAGTGTCTGTTCGTGTTCCCAGTATGAGTTCGGTGGTTTGCCGCGTTCTTTTCGAACTGCTTGAGTACACAGCAATGATATCCATATCGATGAAATCTGCGCCGCGCTCACGGGCTTGTTGCTTGCCAGTGTCATCGAGCTGCGAATCCAGTTGTCCTTGTATTCGTCTTACTGCGTTCCAATCCGTTTGGCCGTGTCTTACGATGTGCAGGCGCATAATGTCGTGTTAGTGTTTTGTCAAAGTTCTCGTCCTAGGGTACCGCAACCGTCGATGATTTACCTTAGCGCTAATGCGTCGTTAGGAAATTTAATATGAGTGAAAACGATTGGGATCAGGCTGTTCAGCGTGAGTTAGGTGTGAAATTTGGTGCGATGCGACAAGTCTCCGGTGGTGATTTCGCACAGGCATGGTGTGTGGAGGTGGAATCTTCCGGTGAGAATGCTCGTGTGGTTGAGGGGGCCAGTCTATTTGTAAAAACTCACGCTAATCCGCCGCCGAATCATTTCTCGACTGAAGCACGCGGTTTGGAATGGTTGAAAGCCACGGAATCTGTGGCTGTTCCTACAGTTCTCGCCCGTAGCGATAATCCCCCGTATTTAGCGTTGGAATGGATTCATGAGGGGGGCAGGAGCGCTGGTAGTGAGGGGGTACTCGGAACACAGCTTGCCAAGATGCACAAACATCCGGTGAGTTGTTTTGGTCGTGAGGATCGCCGGACAACGGGAAGCCTTGGGTTGCCCAACGAGCCTTGCAGTAGCTGGGCAGAGTTCTATGGCACGCAGAGACTGCAACCGTTGGCCAAAATTGCATCCGACAGAGCGGCTTTGAGTCAGTTAACAATTGAGCGCATAGAAATTTTATCGCAGCGTCTAAACGAATTCGCTGAACTGGATACTGCTGCTTCCTGTTTACACGGTGATTTATGGGCAGGGAACCGATTGGTGGATAGTGATGGCCGTAATTGGTTGATCGATCCGGCGTGTCACGGTGGACATCGAGAATTTGATTTAGCCATGATGCGACTGTTTGGTGGGTATGGAGAGGATTGTTTTAATACGTATCAGGATAACTACCCGTTAGAAGCGGGTTGGAGAGAGAGAGTGCCGATGCATCAGTTGGCTCCGCTGATTGTGCATGCCATTAAGTTTGGGCGGAGTTATGTTTCGCCAACGGAAGAGGCTTTGGCGTTGTATGTATGAAAGTGTTCAGTACTGAGTCGACATCATGAAGCTGAAAGGTAAGACGGTCATCGTGACGGGTGGGGCAAGTGGTATTGGTGCTGCCCTGGCAACTCGGTTTTCAACAGAAGGTGCGCAGGTTGTTATTGCAGATGTCAATAAAAGTGTTGCAACCGAACTTGCGAAATCTATTGGCGGAACAGCGTATAAGTGCGATGTCACTTGTGAAGTGCAAGTTAACCAACTCGTAGAATTCACTGAGTCTGAATTGGGTTCAGTGGACATGTTCTGTTCAAATGCGGGAATCTGCTTTGGTCAGCCATCTCATGCTGCATCTGCGAGTAATGAGCATTGGAATCACTGTTGGAACGTCCATGTGAAGGCACACGTTTACGCGGCCCGAGCGGTATTGCCCAGCATGATTGAACGGGGTGAAGGGTATTTGTTACAGATGGCGTCAGCGGCGGGTTTGTTGAATCAGATAGGAGATGCTGCGTACTCGGCCACTAAGCATGCCGCTGTGGGATTTGCAGAATCACTGTCAATCTCTCATGCTGATGATGGCGTAAAAGTATCCGTGATTTGCCCACAGTACGTATCGACACCTATGCTGGGCTACGGCGATGATGAGGAAAGCGACGCATCCGGTGTCATAACGTCCCATTCTGTAGCTGATACGGTTGTGCGAGGAATCGATGAAGAAATATTTTTAATTTTGCCCCACCCGCAAGTTTCCAAATTTATCCAGCTCAAATCAGCGGACTATGACAAATGGTTGCAAGGAATGCGTACTCTGCAACACAGAGTAGTGAAGGAGGCAGGTTCAACGAATATTGCCGATCTGCACAAGTGGGTTTGACGATAGGTTCTTTACGTCTTAATTCAACATCGACAAGCATCTGTATCAAGCACTCTCAATATTGTTTATGTATTTTCATGAGTAAGCCTACTTTTGTATGAGGCGACATAAGGGTATTGCTCGTATAATTCAGGTGTCCTGCTCTTATCGTTAGGCTGGATGCATTCCTTGAAGCCCGTACACAGGTAGTTGAACAACAAGTCCATGGTAGATATTCTTCAATTAGCCACCGCTAACCTGGTTTCTCCGGTCATCTTGTGTTTTGCGCTAGGTCTTGTGGCTGCGTTAGCGCGGTCAGACTTGTCTGTACCCGAAGCAGCTGCGAAAGCGCTTTCAATTTATTTGTTGTTTGCTATTGGATTTAAAGGTGGCGTCAGTGTTGCGGGATACGGGTTAGACGGCACATTAATCTTGACACTTCTGTTAGGTATTGCGTTGTCAGCCGTACTTCCTCTCATAGCGTTTTACCTACTACAGGTTCTGTCCGGTTTAGACAGGCTTAACGCAGCGGCCGTTGCTGGCCACTATGGGTCTATTTCAATAGTCACATTTGTTGCAGCAACCTCTGTCCTTGAAAAATACGGAATTGCATCAGAGGGATATATGGTTGCCATTGCTGCCATTATGGAGGCTCCCGCTATCTTATCTGCGTTGTGGCTGGTTTCTCGAGGCAGTGACAGTTCAGCGCGAATGGACGCCACATTATGGCGAGAAATTTTACTCAATGGCTCGATTGTATTGCTCGTAGGGTCTTTCCTAATAGGTATGGCTACAGGCGAAGACGGATTGAAAGAGATTGAAAGTTTCATTGTTTCCCCATTTAAAGGCGTGCTTTGCCTGTTCATGCTGGACATGGGCTTGTTGGCAGGAAGGTCTCTGGCCAAGAGTCGCAAGTCTATTTCTATTGGATTGCTGGCGTTTGGTGTTCTGATGCCGCTAATCGGTGCATCGATAGCATTACCGCTCGGTTTTGCCTTGGGTCTATCAAGTGGTGGTACTGTACTTCTTATGGTTTTGTCAGCGTCAGCGTCTTATATCGCCGTTCCGGCAGCCATGCGCGTTGCTCTGCCAGAAGCCGATCCGGGTGTGTACCTCACCTTGTCGCTGGGTGTCACGTTTCCGTTCAATTTAACGCTTGGCATACCCCTATATGTCGCAGCCGCCAACTTTCTGTTCAGTTAAGCCGATATGAAAGCATATAAAGCAAAACGCGTAGAGATTATCATCGAGACACCCATGCAATCGCGATTGACCGATGCATTGGTCAAAGCGGGTGTTACCGGATATACGCTGTTGCCGGTATTAGGCGGCCAGGGCAGATCTGGTCCATGGACTCGAGAGGGTGAGGTATCCAGAGCAGGTGGTATGACGATGGTATTGTGCATCGTGCGACAAGAAAAATTAGCTACCGTATTGGATACTGCATTCGCGATTGTTGAAAAGCATATTGGCGTTGTGTCTGTCACTGATTGCGACGTACTGCGTGCTGAAAGGTTTTAAGAGTAGGTTTACCGATTAATCAGCTGGCTGCAGTTGCAGCCAATAGCAGGTTACAACTTGTTACAATCTGTCACGTCAACGAGATGGTTATCACGCGCTGAATTCAGATCATAGTCTGAAACACAATACGCGCACTGCTCATGAAGTCGTTTTTCCGATCGCCCTCTCCATTCTGGTTGCTCATGGCTCTCCCATCAATACCCATGACTATGGCATTCATAGGCGGGGCAGATGCTGAGTTCTTACTTCACCCGACGGGTGAATTTGCCGCCCGATTTATGATTATCGCGATGATAATCAGCCCGTTCCGTCTGATGTTTCCAAAGAGTCGTTTTTGGATGTGGATGATGAGAAACAGACGATATCTGGGTGTTGCCGCTTTTTGCTATGCGTTAGCCCACACCGTTTTGTACATCATAGATATGGGGAGTCTTAGCAATGTACTTGGCGAGGCTTTGTTGTTGGGTATCTGGACGGGCTGGGTGGCCATGTTCATATTTTTACCCTTAGCGATAACCTCTAACGATTGGTCGGTCAAGCGAATGGGACGGAACTGGAAACGCTTGCAGCAAGGTGTCTATGTCGCTGCTGTCGCTACCTTATTACATTGGATATTCGTGCATAACAATGTTGGGCCTGCACTGGTGCATTTTGTACCTTTGGCAGGTTTAGAAGTTTATCGAATTTGGAAAACGAGAAAGCCTCAGTTATTGAATGAAGTTTCTGGATGACTTTTTCGAATTTTATTAGTTGGAGCCCGCCTGTTATGAAATACGTACGATTTAAATCAGCTTTTGCCCTTGCCACAATGATTGTGTTGCCTTTGCATGTGGGTGCCACAGGTCGGATGACATGTGAGCCCATAGAAAGTACAGAGTGGATCAGCGACGTAGCTCTTGAGGATAAATTGGTGTCCGAGGGGTGGAAGGTTCGCCGTATGAAAGTTGATGGCGGATGTTGGGAAGTCTATGGGACTACACCTGAGGGGGATCGGGTTGAGGCCTATTTTCATCCGGCTAGCGGCGAGAAATTGTTAGTGGCTCAGCGCGGGAAAATATTGTTCCGGGCCGAGGGCGTTAATAAGGAGTAGTCAGATTTTTTGCTCTTACAGGAATTTACCTGATACAGCCAGTTGACTTTGATCGGATAGGAGCCAATCAAAGTCAATTCGCTTAAGCAACCAATTAAAGGGTTGATTGGTTCTTGGACAGTGCGTCCAATATACGAACCCAGCTTCGAATACCTTTGTGAAAACTTTTAAGTGAATATTTCTCATTGGGTGAGTGGATAGCGTCGTCGTCAAGGCCAAAGCCTACTAACAGGCTATCCATTTCGAGAATAGTCTTTATATGCCCGACTACTGGAATTGACCCGCCGCAGCCTGCGTAAACTGCGTCGTTTTCCCATTCATCACTTAACGCTTGTTGGGCTTGTCTGAACGGTACAGAGTCAACTTGCATGACGGTGGCTTTGGATCCGTCCTTGGTTTTAAAACTGACGCTGCAATCAGGGGGCAAGCGATCTCGAACATGTTGATAAAAGGCTTTTTGAATGGCATCTGGGTCTTGGTCTCCAACCAATCTAAAACTTACCTTGGCTGTTGCCGTTGAGGGCAGAACGGTTTTAAATCCTTCGCCTGTGTAACCGCCGGTGATACCATTCACGTCGCAGGTCGGTCTTGCCCAGATTTGTTCCAGCACGCTGTAACCTTCTTCTCCAGCAGGCTCTGACAAACCGACAGACTCTAAAAATGCTTGCCCGTCGTGATTGAGTGAGGACCACTGATTTTTGATAGCGTCTGACAATTCTGGGACACCGTCATAGAACCCTGGAAGCGTGATCTGACCATTGTCATCGTGCAGGTCAGCTAGTATTCGATTGAGCACACGGATAGGGTTGATGGCCGGGCCACCGTACATGCCTGAGTGCAAGTCTAGGCTGGGTCCTGTGATGGTGACTTCTTCCCCAACCATACCTCGGAGCATGGTGGATATAGTGGGGGTGTTGCTGTCCCACATACCAGTATCGCAAACCAACGCAAGGTCGGCCTTCAGTTGCTGTTTATTCTCTTCAAGGAACGGGATCAGTGAAGGAGAGCCGCTTTCTTCTTCACCTTCAAAAAATAGACTCACGTTGGCAGGCAACGAGCCCGTCACTTGTTTCCAGTAACGACACGCTTCAACAAAGGTCATTAGCTGCCCTTTATCATCGGCGGCTCCGCGGGCGCGGATGACTTTTCCCGCAGGTGTTTCTTCTATTGCAGGTTCAAACGGAGGTGTGTTCCAAAGCTCCAACGGGTCAACAGGTTGGACGTCATAGTGCCCGTAGAAGAGAAGATGTGGGGCATCTTTGCTTTCGCCCATTTGATGGCCGACTACCATTGGGTGGCCGGGAGTGTCGTGTCTGGCGGCTTCGAAACCAATGTCCTTCAGATCATCAACTAACCAATTCGCGGCTTTTAAACACGAATCCTTATATGCAGGGTCAGTCGAAATGCTGTCGATTTTCAACAGTTCAAACAACCGCTCCAAAGCCTCCGGCATCCCGCCATCCACAGCCTCCAACACTCGCTCCAAATCACTCATAACCGGGTCGGACCACGCTAGGTAATTGATTAATCATTATAAACAGCTCTAGTTAGCGCCAAATACGCGCCTATTCCAATATTTTATCCCCAAATTTACAGCTTTTAGCGGATTACTAGAATGCTGCTGTAATTAGGTCTCAAATTATGTTTCCGTAGTGTTTTTTGGCTGCCTAACTCTCTTAAAAGCCTGAATAGGGTGCAAAAAGCGTTAATTTAGTAGTCAAATGCTCCTGATTTTCTGGCGTTTATGATGAAATATCAGTGGGTTATCGTGGTCCGACCCGATTAGCGCTAGAGCGCTCAAAATTTTGAAAGTGTGATCACTTTGGAACTAGAACTCATATCATGACAACAGTGCCTCCTGAAGACGCAAAGTCCCGACAACAAGCTCCGGCTATCGTTTGTTATAACGTGGAATCAGT
>JBGCGD010000034.1:0-7934 GCA_045110515.1 Granulosicoccus sp.
GAGCCCGGTTCGACAATGAAACCGTTCACGATTGCAGCTGCGTTGGAGTCAGGTAACTTCACACCGGAAGACATCGTCTTTACATCACCGGGTCGTTACACCATTGGTCGTTATGAAATAACCGACGATGGGAAAGATCACGGCTGGTTGGATTTGCGCGGTATTGTGACCAAGTCAAGCAACGTCGGTATTAGTAAAATTGCCAGCCAGTTAGAGGAAGAACAGATGTGGTCTGTATTCGACTCTTTCGGTTTCGGCACGCCGCCAGGTACAGAATTCCCCGGCGAAGTCGCGGGTTTTTTCAATCATCCTACCGTATGGAATCACACAGAACAGGCGACCATCTCCTACGGATATGGCATATCCGTCTCTGCTGTGCAGTTGGTGCGTGCTTATGCAACAGTTGCCAATGATGGCGTGATGCAACCCATTTCATACCTAGCGTTGGATGAGGCGCCTGCAGGGCGGCGGGTTATAGATAAAGACGTTGCGCGTGAGGTTCAAGCCATGCTTGAATCGGTCGTGAGCAAAGGTACTGGTAAGCGTGCGCAGGTTCCAGGTTATCGCATAGCGGGTAAAACCGGTACATCGCATCGATCGCAAGAAGGTGGTTATGCAGAAGATCGTTACATAGCAGTGTTTGCAGGCTTCGCTCCTGCATCGGATCCACGACTAGCCATAGCGGTTGTCGTTAAAGACCCCAAAGCCGGACAGCACTTCGGTGGTGTTGTTGCAGCTCCTGTTTTTGCCGAGGTTATGTCACAAGCATTGCGGTTGGGTGGAATCGAACCGGATGCTGTCGATGACAGGCGTGCTGCAGTCACGATACCAATGATGCACGGCGAGGGTGACAACTCGTGAGCTGCGTTGAATCAACAAGCTGGACGCTGAACGCATTGCTAACCGATTGGGTAAGCGATTCTTTGCCTGATACCCCTGTTGGCGGTGTCAGTGTCGATAGTCGATTGATTGAGCGTGGAGATCTCTACTTGGCCGTTGATGGATCGGTGACACATGGAATGCGTTACGCTCAAGCAGCTGTGGACGCTGGTGCTGCGGCGGTTCTTATCGCAAGCGACGATGTAGATACATTTGGTGAGCTCATCGAAACGATTCGCAACAGTGGTGTACCGGTCGTTGCGGTAGACGATCTCGCATCACAATGTGCTGACATTGCAGCGCGTTTTTACGGTTATCCCGATCGCTCTATGACGCTCATAGCGGTCACTGGTACGGATGGAAAGACCTCTGTCTGTCGCTTTATTGCACAAGCGTTCAGTGCGGCTGGAAAGCGTTGCGGCTATATCGGCACGCTGGGTTGGGGTCTGGGCGATGCCTTGAATAGCACTGAGCTGACAACCCCCGATGTCGTCAGCTTGCGGCGTATGCTTGCCAGTCTTCAGCGTGACGGAGCAGAGCTTGTCGCATTGGAGGCCTCGTCTCATGGGCTAGCCGAACAGCGCTTGAAAGAGCTCTCAATAGATGTTGCGGTACTGACAAACTTAGGTCGCGATCACCTGGATTATCATAAGACGGTTGAGCACTACAAAGCGTCTAAAGCCTCCTTGTTTTCATGGCCTGGATTGACGACGATGGTGCTTAATGAAGGTGACTCATTTGGCAGAGAGCTTCTGGCGGATAAGCCGTCTTCTACTCGGCAAATTGCCTACAAAACCGAGTGCCTTGGTGCGAATGTCGAATCAAGTTCTCTTGGGCGTGACGACGTGCTTAGTTTGTATGCCTGTGATGTCACAGCGGATGACACTGGTTTGTCTTTTACCTTGTCTGAGGGTGGGCATTCTGCGCATGTTAGTACCTCACTGCTAGGTCAGTTTAACGTCGATAATTTACTGGCTTGCTATGCCAGTCTTCGTGCTTGTGGTATTGCTGCCAATGAAGCACGTCATGGTCTCTCAGCTGTTAAGCCGGTAGAGGGGCGAATGGAGCGATTCGGTGGTCAAGGTTCTCCCACTATTGTCGTAGATTTCTCTCACACGCCTCAGGCGTTAAGTGTTGCTATTGAGTCGGTTCGAGTCCATTGCCGTGGCAACCTCTGGGTGGTTTTCGGATGCGGTGGAGATCGTGATCCGGGTAAGCGTGCGCCAATGGCGCGAGTCGCTGAACAGGCTGACTACATTGTGTTAACAGACGATAACCCGCGTACAGAAGCATCTGAAGATATTATTGCAGCCGCAATGAAAGGTTTTGAAAGGCCAGAGGATGTCATTGTGCTGGCTGACCGCTCTAAAGCAATTCGACATGCAGTATCCCAAGCTAAACCTGACGATTTAGTGCTTGTCGCCGGAAAAGGTCACGAGGACTACCAAATTATTGGTAACACGCGCTACCCGTTTAGCGATCGAGAGGAAGTTTTGGCGGCACTTGAGGTGGCGTCATGAGCATGGGCTTTTCGATCGCGGACTGTGCATCTGCGCTACAAGCCGACTTACGTGGAAATGACGCGCAGGTAAACGGTGTCAGCATCGATACGCGTTCGCTTGTACCGGGTGAATTGTACGTTGCCATTCATGGCGAAACGTTTAACGGTCATGAGTTTGTATCTGCTGCAGAGCAGGCGGGTGCTGCCGCTCTCCTCGTGCATGAAAAGGTAGTTTCAGATCTGCCCCAATTGGTCGTAGACGACACAGTGGTTGCATTGGGTCGGCTAGCGACATGGTGGGCTCAGCGCTTTGATATATCGACTGTTGCCATAACGGGCAGTAATGGAAAAACCAGCGTTAAGGAGATCGTCACTGCCATTCTTCGTCAGTTGGGCCCTGTGTTGTCTACAAAAGGGAATTTGAATAACGAAATTGGTGTGCCTTTGACATTGCTAGGTATGCGTTCAGAGCACTTGTACGCTGTGGTGGAAATGGGTGCGAATCACGCCGGCGAAATTGCCCGGCTTGTACAAATAGCAAAGCCCGACGTTGCTCTCGTTAACAACGTAGGGTCAGCGCACCTTGAAGGTTTTGGTAGCACACAAGGTATTGCGCGTGCTAAATCTGAAATATATGCAGGCTTGAGCAAGGATGGCTACGCCGTGATTAATGCCGATGACGCGTTTGCGGATTTCATGCGCGATGCCGCCTCACATTGCAACAAGCGTGAATTTGGAGTGAAGTCAGGCTGCGATGTACAAGGGATACCGGGCGTCGGTTTGAATATTGAGACTCTGGGCACCACGCTTTCACCACGCTTTCAGCTCAGTGGTGATCACAATGGAATGAACGCCTTGGCAGCTGTGGCTGTAGTGCAGTGTTTAGATGTTCAGGCCGTCAATATTATTCGAGGGCTTGAAAGCGTTCGCTCAATACCAGGGCGTTTAGAGAAGAAGCCTGGTGTTCAAGGGGCCACGCTGATCGATGATAGTTACAACGCCAATCCTGATTCAGCAAAGCAAGCTATCAACGTGTTGTCACGATTTGATGGTGTTCGCTATCTGGTACTTGGGGATATGGGTGAGCTGGGCTCAGATGCTGAAACCTTGCATGCAAGTGTTGGTGCATATGCTAAGCAAAATGGTATCGATGGTATTTGGACGACCGGGCCGCTCGCCTCGCATGCGTTCAAGTCTTTTAAGAGTGTGCAGGTATCCAAGCTTAAGAAAGCTGAGAGTAAAACTAAATCAGTGTCTGCAGCCGTTAACCAGGCAGGCGTCGCATTGAGTAAAAAGTCTGATGCCGAATCGGGAAAAACAAACTCTATTGAGGGTGGTCACTTTGTCGATCAAGAATCGCTGGTTGCTGAGCTTAAGCCGCTTCTAAGCGAAGGTGTCACTGTTCTTATAAAGGGATCAAGAAGTTCCAGGATGGAAAGAGTGGTAAAGGCGTTAATGCCTGTGCCTAAAGCACGAAGCGCTGCAACCCAGGAGCAAAAATTATGATGCTTCTGATCGGTGAATGGCTATCGTTGGTTGATCCGGGCTTTGATGTTGTACGGTACATCACGGTACGTGCAATTTTCTCGGCACTCACGGCACTGTTAATTTGTCTCATGTTTGGCCCCTTGCTTATCAAGTGGCTAACTGAGGCAAAGATCGGGCAGTCTGTGCGCAGTGATGGTCCGCAGTCTCACTTGGTAAAAGCGGGTACTCCGACTATGGGTGGGGCGATGATCATTGTGGCTGTCGCACTGAGTACACTGATTTGGTCTGATCTTGCTGTACGTCAGGTTTGGATCGTGCTGTTTGTGTGCGTGGGGTTTGGTGCCATCGGTTGGGTCGACGACTACCGCAAGGTGGTACTTTCAAATTCTGTCGGCTTAACAGCTCGTGAAAAGCTGCTTTGGCAAACGCTAATCGCATTGGCGGCTGTCGCCATTTTGTATAGCACCGCCACCGAAAGAGCAGAGTTTGAACTTCTAATTCCTTTTTTTAAGGAAGCGGGTATTTACCTAGGTTGGGTGTTCATTCCTTTTGCGTTTTTGGTTATCGTCGGTAGTAGCAATGCCGTGAACTTAACCGACGGTCTTGATGGTCTGGCTATATTGCCTTCGGTTATGGTGGCTGCAGGGTTAGGGCTAATTGCCTATTTAGCTGGGCACGCTATTTTTGCTGGCTATTTGGGCATTCCCAATATTAAAGGTGCGGGTGAACTCACCGTATTTTGTAGCGCGCTTGTCGGAGCTGGTTTGGGCTTTTTATGGTTCAACACCTATCCGGCACAAGTGTTTATGGGTGATGTCGGTGCTTTGAGTATTGGTGCATCCTTGGGCGTTGTCGCCATTATGGTGCGTCAGGAATTCGTGCTGTTCATTATGGGCGGCATCTTCGTTTTAGAAGCTGTCTCAGTCATATTGCAGGTCGGCTCATACAAGATGACGGGTAAGCGAATTTTTCGAATGGCGCCCATCCATCATCACTTCGAGCTCAAAGGTTGGCCCGAGCCACGCATAATCGTGCGGTTTTGGATTATCACCGTCATCCTTGTTTTGGTGGGTCTGTCGACCCTGAAGATCCGCTAATGCATCCTCGTACATTGACAGCAAAGCGTGTGCTTATTGTTGGCTTTGGCTCAACAGGTGCCTCTGTTGCGCGTTTTCTTCAATTGCACGGTGTCGCTTTTGAAGTGGCGGATGAATGTGATGAGCAGACTGCTGAGGCTCATACTGCTCGTTTGTCGTTTGAATTTCACACACAGTTCAACGCTGATCTGTTTAAGACTTTCGATGTATTGGTACTTAGTCCGGGCATACCCCGATCGTTGGCCTGCATAGCAGAGGCGATCGCTGCCGGCGTTGATGTCATTGGCGATATAGAACTCTTTGCAGGCGTTGTTGAAGCGCCGGTTATTGCCGTCACCGGTTCCAATGGCAAAAGCACGGTGGTTTCCTGGATTGCGCACACGTTACAAGGTGCCGGAATTAACGCGATAGCTTGCGGGAATATTGGTTTGCCAGCTTTAGATAGTCTTGGCGAATCACCTGATGTTTATGTGTTAGAGCTTTCAAGCTATCAGCTTGAATCAACGCGTTCGTTGAAACCTCTGGCAGCTGCAGTGCTGAACATCAGTGATGATCATCTGGATCGCTATAATGACATTGAACATTATGCAGCCGTAAAGCGATCGCTGTTGAAAGATGCTGGCTACTGTGTTGTTAATCAGGACGATCCGCGAACCTGGCCTCAAGAGAATGAATTCTTAGACGGTATCTGCGAAAAATTTACCTTATCAACCACACCAGATCAAAACAGTCGTTGGCACCGTGTGGTTAAAGACGACCAGACGTGGTTGTGTGATGAGAATTTTGCGTTTCTTGATCAAAGCGAGCTATCTGTGCCGGGTGAACACAATGCTGCTAATGCCTTAGCTGTTCTTGCGTTGATAGAGCCGCTGCAAGTGCCTTTTACGGCATTGAAAAAAGGCCTTGTTAGTTTCGCAGGCTTACCTCACAGAAGTGAATACCTTGGAGAGTCTAAGGGTGTACGTTGGTACAACGATTCAAAAGGAACAAATATTGATGCGTGCAGTAAGGCCATTCAGGCTATGCCTGGGTCGGTCATTTTAATTGCAGGTGGTATTTCAAAAGGGGCTGATTTCAGCGCGCTACGACAACTTGTCGAACAGCGCGTCAAGTTACTCATACTCATTGGTCGGGATCGCGCGCAAATCCGCAATCAGCTCGAAGGTTCTACAACAATCATTTTGGCCGACGAGCTCAAAAGCGCAGTAGAAGCGGCTCACAAACATGCGAAAGATGGCGACGCCGTGTTGTTGTCACCAGCGTGTTCAAGCTTCGATATGTTTCGCAATTTTGAAGATCGCGGTGAGCAGTTTGCTGCAACGGTTGAGGAGGTACTGGCTGCATGAGTGCCGTGGTTTCCAGAGTGGCTTCCAGTAGCACACCAGTGCCGGTACAAGTGGTCAATCCGTTGTCTGGTCAGCGATTTTCTGATCATGCATTGCTAGTCGCAATTTTAACGCTTGGTTTATTCGGTGCTGCTATGATCGGCTCAGCATCGATGGCTTTTTCTGCAGAGAACTACAACAACCCATTCCATTTCTTAACGCGGCAGCTAATTTTCCTAAGCATTGGTTGTGTTTTCGGTGTCCTGATTTTTCGTCTGCCGTTAGCCGTCTGGGAAAAGTATGGACCGCATCTGATCATCATCTCACTGGTGTTTCTGACGTTGGTACTTATTCCTGGTATTGGTAAGGAAGTGAACGGTAGTCGTCGTTGGATAGATGTCGGTGCATTCACCATACAGGTTTCAGAGACCGTGAAGCTTTTCGTCATCGTGTACCTCGCTGGCTACTTGGTGCGTCGCGGGTACTTGGTTCAAACCACGTTTGGCGGATTCATCAGGCCGTTGGTTTTAATATGCGTGGCTGGCGGCTTGTTGCTGCTAGAGCCTGATTTTGGGGCCGCGGTTGTTATTGTCGCAACGTCTATCATCATGTTACTGGTGGCGGGGGTTCGATTCAGTCAGTTCCTCGCTATGGTTGCAGTGCTCGGTACGGTCGGTACGGCACTCGTAGTGACATCTAGTTATCGTCTACGACGCTTCTCCAGTTTTCTTGACCCGTTTGAAGACCCGTTTGGTGCAGGCTTTCAGTTAACTCAGTCGTTGATTGCGATTGGAAGCGGTGGCTTAACCGGTACAGGGTTTGGCAACAGTGTACAAAAGCTGTTCTATTTGCCTGAGGCACACACCGATTTTCTGTTTGCCGTGCTGTGCGAAGAATTAGGCATGCTCGGGGCATTGTTCTTAATATTTTTGTATTGCTTTATCGTTTGGCGCTGCTTTCGTTTAGCAAAAATTGCTGATGAGCAAGGTAATCGATTCGCCGGATTCATAGCGCTGGGAATTGGCTCTTGGATTGGTCTGCAATCCTTTATCAACATGGGCGTGAATCTGGGCATTCTTCCTACTAAGGGAATCACGTTGCCGTTGATGAGTTATGGCGGTAGTAGTGCGGTCGTGTTTGCCATCACTTTCAGTTTATTACTACGGGTTGAATGGGAGCTTCGACAGAACGCTCATCTGGCATTGCATGCACGCGAAAGTAAATCTACGGGAGGTGCTGCATGATGCAACCTGTCGTGATAGCAGCTGGCGGTACTGGCGGGCACGTTATTCCGGCGCTTGCCGTTGTTGATGAGCTTCGCGAGCGGGATATCCCGGTTGTCTGGTTGGGTACAACATCCGGTTTGGAGGCGCGTCTTGTGCCTGCCGCCGGTATCGATATTCGATGGATCTCCGTTGCCGGCTTGCGTGGAAAAAACATTCTGCAAACGCTTGTGGGTCCGTTTAAATTGTTGCGCTCGTGCTTTCAAAGTCTCCGGCTTGTGTACTCGCTGAAGCCTCGTGCGGTGTTGGGTATGGGCGGCTTTGTATCGGGACCTGTTGGTATTGCGGCTTTGCTGCTAAGAAAGCCTCTTGTGCTGCATGAGCAAAATGCAGTTGCCGGTATGACAAACCGTTGGTTGAG
>JBGCGD010000035.1:0-36510 GCA_045110515.1 Granulosicoccus sp.
GCGGCGAGTCTGGCTTGTTCGGCAGCGCGGGCTTTCTCAGTAGCTTCAGAGGCTAATCGAGCCTCCTTGTCGGCCTTCGCTTTAGCGGCTGCGGCGAGTCTGGCTTGTTCGGCAGCGCGGGCTTTCTCATAAGCTTCAGAGGCTAATCGAGCCTCCTTGTCGGCCTTCGTTTTAGCGGCGGCAGCGGCAGCGAGTCTGGCTTGTTCGGCAGCGCGGGCTTTCTCAGCAGCTTCAGTGGCTAATCGAGCTTCCTCGTCGGCCTTCGCTTTAGCGGCAGCGGCGAGTCTGGCTTGTTCTTCTGCGCGGGCCTTTTCAGCAGCTTGTGCAGCTAGCCTAGATTGCTCTTCGGCGCGGGCTTTAGCCGCCGCTTTTTTGGCGTTTTCAGCAGCTTCAGCTGCAGCGACTGCCCGTAACCTGGCGGCTTCTCGCTCTTGGGCCGCGATTTCTGCATCAGAAGGTTCACTCTGTGCTATCACCGTTTCGGCGTTGTTTTTAGAATCAGCCGGCTCATTGGCTATTTTGATTTTTTCAACGAGAGATAAATAGCCCATTGATGTCAGTGCTTTTTTGACCACGGCATCATGAACTGTGCGGTTTGGGGCAATGCCTGAAAGTGTCATTTGTTGATCGGTAATGCCAATTTGGGCATCACTCATTGACTCCATCAGCGGCATGATTTGCGTTAAAGCTGTAATCCAACGGGCGTTTTGCACGTCGTCTTTTTGCTTTAAATCGTTACTCACAATATCGCGGTTAAAACTATTCAAGGCATTTTGAACTAAGCCGGTCGTGTCGTCCGCTTTGGCAACGTTACCTTCAATTGACAGTATGTTGCCAAACACCCTTATGGAGATATTGGGTTTCCGTGTCGCGATGTTGCTTGCGCTTGCGGAATCGTTCAGAGCTAATAGTGTTGAGTTGCCAGGCGCGGTTTGTTCGATCGCCACCTCGGATAAGGTTTCTTCAGGTGCAGGTGCAGGTGCATCGGCTACTGGCTTTTCGGTTGACTCTACGACGACAACCTTAGGCGCGTTGTCGATAGGTAAAATTTCTGCGGTTGCAACCTGAAGGGCGGGTTTTGCAGGGATATCTACCAGCTCAACAGAATCGGTACTAATTGTTGGGACGATGGTCAGTTCAGATCGAATCTCGCCGACGCCAGGGGTGCTATTTGCGGCAGCCAGTAATATAGATTTCTCGTCTTCGCTGGCAACTTCACCCACCAGAGTGATATCTCTACCTACCGCGGAGACACTCAGAGAATCAGCGTTGAAAGTGGTAATTGAATTCTCAACGGCGATTTGCAGTTTTCTTTCGAATTTAGGTACTGCGTAATTCAAACCCGCCCAGGCTATACCTGCGACACCCAACAACCAGACGAGGATCCAAACTAATGCGGAGCCCCTTCCTCGTTGATGGTTTGTCTGTTTATTGACGGTTTTCAAAAACGTGCTCAGTATGGTGCTGCCAATAGCTGGAAGTCCTGATTATACAGACTGTTACGGCTTCTACAGCGCTGGTTTTTTGGCGCTTCGCCGACTTTTAATCAGGTAATTTTCGAAGAATTCTGTACGATCATGGTTTTCGACGATTCTAGAGTGTCCAATGTTCGGCAAAGGAATTCTGGGTGGTGTGGTGCTAGCAACAATCATTTGTCTCGCTGCACCGGATACCCATGCGCAAAGCACTAATGTCCTGAAAGAGTGCGTGGCGGTATCCCAAGATACGAACGATACCCATGCCTGCATGGATAACTATTTGAATCTTATGGACAATAACATAGCCGGCATGACTGACTTTTTGTCAGGCACGCTGTCGGGAAACGCCTTGGCCGGGCTTGCTCGTTCGCAGTCCGCCTTTGCTGAATACAGACGCCAAAATTGCTTGTGGTACCTAGAATTTTCATCACCGAGGAGCGAGGCAGAGTTAATCGCAAAGAATTGTCTCGCCACCATGTCGCGCCAGCGGTGGCAGGAGTTGCAAGGTCTGCTCAGCGAAGAAAGTGCATCGGCTGAGACTGTTTCAGGGTTTTACGTTTACGGGGCTGGTAAAAACTCTTTTCAACAGTGCGGTTCAGAGGCTAGCTACTGGCTGTCAGGCGATCCAAGCGTCGTCAATGAAGCGCAGCAACGGTATTTGTCGTTAGCAACCAGCGAGCTTCAGAAGCTGTATGTGGTTTTTGCGGGAACAATTGACAATGCATCCAACGCACCCGAGGCGCATCGCGGTTTGTTTAACGTCAATACGGTAATTGACATGAGCGTACCGAGCGAATCAGGTTGCCGTATACCCGGAAACTTATCCGCGTTTGATTTGGCTTCAAGTGCTGATATAGACGAAAGTGCCCTGAACACGGTAACCGATGATGATCTGGATCTTGAGCAGGACGAGCCTCAGCAGCAACTCATTGCCTATTTTGGCGATTGGTTGGTCGAATGCACTGAAGATAAAAATCGCAAAGAGTGCGCGCTTAGCGTTTCCCTAGACAAAATTGGAGCTGACAAAAACGATCCGAGTGGAAGCTTGATTATTTTTCGTGGTAAGCAACGTAAAACCAGCCTAGAGCTAAGGTTTCCAGATCGGGAGATTGATTCACCGACACTGATTCGTTGGCGGGTTGACGCGTTTACCTTCGGCGACATTGTCGGTTCGAGCATATTGGTCGATGAAGTGGCTGCACGTCAAATTGTTCCTGACGATCGTTTCTTGAGAACTGACTTATTGCCGTTGATGATTGAGGGTGTTGAACTTTCCGTTGAGGTTTTGCAGAACGTTGACGATGCTACCGGTGAAGAATTTCACGGAACGCTGAACGGCTTGACCAAAGCTCTCGCCTTTTCAGATGGCTTCGTACTTGACGGTGGCTAGTATTCTGACTAACGAAAGCGACGTATTGGTATGAGTCAGTTTAAACGTGCCTGGGTATTTGCTGGCGGTGAATTCTCCAGCCAACACTTCCCAGATGATGTGTTGCTCGATGAAGATATTGTTGTTTGTGTAGACGCAGGTTTAAAGCATTGCCTGTCACTAGATATGCAACCTGATCTTCTGGTCGGTGATATGGATAGCGTGCCGCCAGCACTATTACAAGATAAACGGATAGCCAATGTTGAGCGGCATGTGTACCCCAGTAAAAAAGCCTCCAGTGATTTGCAGCTAGCTTTGGAGGTGTTATCTACTCGCTCCGTTGGCGAGGTTGTGTTGCTGGGCGTCTCCGGTGGGCGAACGGATCACATGCTCTTCAATTGGCACCTTGTGTTATTACGCTTATGGCCCTTCAAAATTCAACTGATTGATGAAACCATGCATACCTATGTGCTTGAAGGGGAGCAACGTGTTGAGGTTCACTCATTCCCGGGCAGAACTTTGAGCTTGCTGGCAATGCGTTCCTGTGAGGGTGTGACAACTTCCGGCTTACAATACCCGCTAAGCAAGGCCTCCATACACCCGGGAGACACACTGGGGTTGAGCAATGTCGTTGAGACGGGAAGCGTGTCTGTCGATATCAGTAGCGGTACCTTGTTAATGATGGTGCAGCGTTAGGTTAGAGTTAAGAGTTCAAGATGACAAAATTAGTCGACTTTCGTAGCGACACAGTTACGCTTCCCAGCGCTGCTATGCGCGACGCAATGATATCTGCGCCATTAGGCGATGATGTTTACGGCGATGATCCTGCCGCAAATGATTTGCAGGAGTTTGCTGCCGATTTGTTAGGCCATGAATGCAGTTTGTTCTTACCCTCAGGTACGCAGTCGAATCTAGTCGCACTGTTGACCCATTGTCAGCGTGGCGACGAATATATCGTCGGTGCTGATGCTCATACCTACAAGTATGAAGGAGGCGGTGCGGCTGCATTGGGCGGTATTCAACCGCAAACAATAGCGTTTCGTGAAAACGGATGCCTCGATTTGGATGTCGTCAAAAGTGTCATAAAGGAAGATGACTTTCATTTTGCTAGAACTCGTCTGCTGTGTTTGGAAAACACACAACATGGCAGGGTGCAGAGTGTTGAATATATGCAAACAGCCAGAGACTTTGCGCATGATCATAATCTGCAGATACACCTTGATGGTGCTCGGATGGCGAATGCCGCGACTGCCCTGGGCGTGTCACTTAGAGACATTGCTCAATGTTTCGATTCAGTGTCGTTGTGTTTGTCAAAAGGCCTTGGCGCACCTATTGGGTCTTTGCTATTCGGTTCTAAGCCATTCATCCAAGAAGCATGTCGCTGGAGAAAAGTGACAGGGGGCGGTATGCGTCAGATTGGTATGTTGGCAGCGGCAGGTAAAGTCGCTCTGACCGATGGATTCAATCGAATGCAGGAAGATCACGACAATGCGCAATATTTAGCCCGGCAATTAGACGGTATAGCCGGTGTCAATGTCCGTAAGGGTTGGACTCAAACCAATATGGTCTGGTTAGAATTTAAGGAGCCTTGTGGAGAGGCACTGAGTTCCGCTTTGCGCGAATCTGGCGTTCTGCTATCTGCTTACGGTAAGTCTTGTCGAGTGGTTCTACACCAGAACGTAGATAAGGATGATGTTGATAAATTGGTATCTGCGTTGGGTTCATTTTTCGGTTAGTTCAAGCGCCTTTATGCGAACTCCACCCGATCTGATTTCATCGCTAGCTGAGTCGCGTTCATGGCTACTGCGTCGTCTGGGTCGTGTGTAATCATAACAACGCATGGTTTGAATTCTTGTATCAGAGAATTAAGCAGTGTGATCATTTCTTTGCGGGTGGTTGCGTCAAGTGCGCTGAAGGGCTCGTCAAGAAGTAGTATTGGTTGCCTCCTTAAAATGCACCGTGCGAGTGCCACTCGTTGTCTCTCGCCACCGGATAGTGAGCCCGGTAGTTTGTTCTCATAGCCGGATAATCCAACACTATCGAGCACTTTGCTAATCTGGCTTCTCTGCGTAGTGCTTAATTTCAGTTTTGGGCTAACACCTAAGCCGATGTTTTTGAATATGCTTAGGTGAGAAAACAAATTATGGTCTTGGAATAGCGTGGTTATAGGGCGTTGTGCAGGCTCTAAGGATTGTATTGCATTACCTTGCCATTTGATGGCTCCTGCGTCGGGCTGTAAAAAGCCCGCTATAAGATTTAACAAGGTGCTTTTGCCCGAGCCGCTTCTACCGAGCAAGGCATAAACCCCTTGTGTTTCAAGTTCGATGGAGTAATTCCAACGACGCTCGCCTAACTGCAGTTCTACACCTTCAACTGTGAGCACTGTGTACGCTCCGTCCAATTATTTTTTGGATGCTGATAAACAGAACCAAACAGAGTATGAGTAGTAAACCTGCCGTAACGGCAGCTTCTTCTAAGCGGTAGCTGCCCATGCGTTGGTAAAGCAGCAGGGGGAGTGTGCGAACTCTCTCAGAACCAAAGAGTGCGATAGCACTTAAATCACCTGCTGAAAGCGTGGTTGATACCGCCATAGCTAGACCTATGGGTTTTCGTAACTGAGGCCAGTCGATGATTATCCATCGGCTTAATCCCTGAATGCCCAACGACTGTATGAGTTTGTCATTGTGATTTGCCGATTGCATGACAGGGCCGTCTAAAATTCGTAAAACAAAGGGCAGAGCCATCAGGCTGTTAATGATGACAACCAAAACCAGCGCTATTGAAAAAACATCTGCATAGGGTCTGAGTAACAGGAAAAGTCCGGTTCCCAATACTAGCGGTGGAAGCACTAAGATGACGTTGCCCGACAGTTGCAGCCATTGCCCTGCAGTTTCATACTGTAACCGGATGCGAAGATGTCTAACACTGTTAAGTAAGCCAATACCCAAGAGTAAAGACAGAGAAGCTGAAGCTAGTGCGACTATCACTGTATTGAATAATGCATCGAGAGTGGAAGTCTGCATGACTACAGCAATAAGCTTTGAGTTGATGGCAGATATGACCAAGGCGAGCAATGGAGAAATGATAAAAATTGCGGTGGCAACGATGATTGTGTAATGAGCTGCTTGCCAAAACAGCCCGGACCAAATGCTGTTTAGAAGGTGTTGGTCATGCCGGTTACGCTCAGTTCCGGCAACCACTGAATAAGGGTTAAATTGAAGCGCGTCATTGTGTTTAACCAGGGTGCTCAGTAGCATTAAGAAAATGCAAATAGACAGCTGAACGGCGCCCAGAGCCACGGCAAGCTTAATGTCAAAATCGAAGCGTAAGGCCTGATAAATTGCGACTTCTATGGTGGTCGCCCGAGGGCCTCCGCCTAAGGTCATGACAATGGCAAAGCTTGTAAAGCATAAAGTAAATATCAACAACGCGAGGCTGGGTAGTTGACCGCGAACCGCTGGCCATTCAATAAATCGGAATACTGAAACAGGCTTTAGTCCGAGTTGTTTTGTTAAGCGCCAGTTCTCTGCCGGTATACCTTCAAGATTAACTAGCAATACCCGTGCAGCCAGTGGCATATTAAAAAATACGTGGGCAACGAGAATGCCGGTTAAACCATATAAAGGCACGGAGGGAATGGAGAGCGTGCCTAGTAAGTTATTAAACCAGCCCGTGCGGCCAAATACGGCAACAATGCCAAAAATAGCAACGATGGTGGGTATCACCAGAGAGAGGCTGAATACGTTGACGATAAAAGATCGCCCGGGGATATTCGGCTTGTGTGATAGCGCTAAGGCGACGGGCAGTGCAATTGCTAACGAGAGTATTGTCGATAAGGTTGCCTGTTTTAAGCTGAACCAGATGACTCTTTGCGTATAGCTGTTGTTAAAAAGTTGCTGCCAATCGATATTGCCGGCTTCAAATGTAATTGCCAGAGCGGGCAACAGCGTACAGGTCAGAATGACGAGCAGCGCAAACGCGCCGCTCGTCCACCAAGGCCAGGTGCGTGAAGAATTCAATGCCGGCCTGTGTAATGCATTACTGAGTTGAAGCGTCTAGCCATTCGTCAACCCATTGTTTGCGATTATCACGTACGACTTCCGGATCGAACAAGTGAGTGCTGGCCGGCGTAATAAGGCGATTAAAAGACTCTGGTAGTTGGTCCCCTAAATCGACAACCGGATACATAACATTTGATAGCGGGATGGCCGACTGCGCCTCTTTACTCACTAGATAGGTCAAAAATTCCTGAGCCAGTTCCTGGTTAGGAGATCGTTTCAGTGTTGCCGCTACTTCAACTTGCAAGTAATGGCCTTCATCGAAGGCAGCTGCTTGATATTGTTCAGTCTCATCAATTTCCATGTGGTAGCCGGGTGAGGTGCTGTAACTCAACACCATGGGCGCTTCTCCATTCAGAAATAACGAGAAGTAAGCTTCGCTCCAGCCTTTTGTTACGGTCAGTATGCGAGGCTGAAGAGCTTTCCATTTTGCTGCTGCGTCATCGCCGTAAACAGATTTTAACCACAACATTAAACCCAAACCAGGTGTGCTCGTTCTAGGGTCCTGGATGATGATTTTGACATCGTCAGGCGCATTAATTAATTCCTCAAAGCTTGTTGGCGGCGTGGGGAGGGCTTCAGTGTTATAGACAAACGCAAAGTAGCCATAGTCGAAGGGGACAAATGTTTTAGATGTCCATTCAACCGGTAATGATAGCTCGCTGGTATCTACACCAGACTCGGCGAGTAAGCCGCTGTCTTCTGCAATCGCCATGAGGTTTGTATCCAAGCCAAGGACGACATCAGCTCGAGTGTTGTCACCTTCAAGTTGGACGCGATTTAAAATGCCTGCTGAACTATCGAGCGCAACAAACTCGACAGAACAATCGCCGCATTGTTCTTCGAAGCCGGCCTTTATGATCGGGCCCGGGCCCCATTCTGCCGTGAAAGATTCATACGTGTAGACCGTGAGTGTTCGATCTGCTGCGATGCCCGAGCTTGCGCCCAATGAGAACACAGCACCAACGGCAAGAGCAGCTATAAGCTGTTGTGCTGATTTTGCGTGTCGATTAATTTGTGTAGAGAGATTCATGATCATCCTTTGCTTGTTAAGCCTAAAGATGATGACCCTACGGAAGGTGTTTTTTACTCAATTCCTACGCCGGTGCTAACCGGTTCAGGTTCTGCGGGTTGTGCCGAAAAATTTATTTTCGGACTCTCAGCCTTGGTGGCACCCCGTTGAGTCATCAATTGCTCGCAGTTTTCACTGCCGCTTTAGACAGTTTGCGGTTAAACGAAAACTTATGCAAGTGACGTTGATTCAATAGACTCGGCGTGAGCCGTCATCACATGTGTTAAAACGTTTGTAATCCCATAGATACTGCTCCGGGCACAATCCGATGCACTCTTCCACACCCTGGTTTAAGGCTTGAGTGGCGACTTGCATATCCTTGCTGGCTATTTGAGGGTCGGCTTCCTTGATATGAAGTTTCCAGCCTGTGCCTCTGGGCAAGCGTTCTGCCGCGCAAAACAACAGGGGGTGGTCGCTCTTACTGGCAACTTTTGATAACAGCGTCATGGTAAGCGCAGGCTCATTGAAAAAGGGGGCAAAAACGCCGTTGTCAGAATCCGGTTCCTGATCGGGGAGAAAACCCAATATTTCTCCTTTTTTCAAAACACGTAAGCCTTGTCGTATGCCTGCGGCATCCAGTGCAGCAGGTTTGCCGCCTAGGTGTGATCGCCATTTGACTAACAGCTCGCCTAAGCCTTTCTGTCTGGGGCTGCGGTAGAAGTAGGTGAAGGGATGTTGCTGGGAAAGTAGCAAAGTGCATAACTCCCAGTTGCCCAGATGAGGAGAAATCATGATGACGCCCTTGCCAGATTGTATAGCCTGGTCGAGTAGTTCTCCTCCAACCACATCAATGCGTTTTTGCAAAGTGTCTGCAACGGGCCGATTCCAAATCCAGGCAGACTCGGTCATTTGCTTGCCGGTTTCAATCAAGCTTTGACGAGATAAAATTTTGAGTTCATCCTCGGGCATCCCGGGGTAGCAGATTCTTAAATTGACATCTGTAACTCGCCTAGACATTGTTTTAAACAACCACGAAATGTTGCCTAGGCAGGCGCCCACAGCCTGATTGGCTCGAAGTGGCAACCAACTTAGCGCTATGCTTACACCATTGATGAGTTTAGGCGACATGTAAAATCCGAGAAGCTTGCAAAAGGTATAGTAGCTCGAGTGCGTGTTTGCTAAGGATGCCGCTATTATTGTGTCTTACCGCACCTATCATGGAACCCCTCCAGCAATGGCTGAGCCCACATTCGCAGATCAGATGATTTCACCGACAGATGCATGGGAGTTGCTGCAATCTGATCCGAGTGTGACTCTTATCGACGTTCGATCCGATATGGAATTTCTGATGATCGGTCATCCTAAGGGGGCTGTGAATGTTCCGTTAATTGACGCACCTGACTGGACGGTCAATGAAGCATTCGTTGCGAATGTTAGAAAGGCGCTTCTGGGGAGAGTCTCTGCGAAGAACCGCCAGATTAATCAGGTCTTGCTTATTTGCAGGAGTGGAAATCGCTCTTTGCAATCTGCAGAGCTCTTACTGGCAGAAGGTTTAACGGATATAGCCATCATTGAAGGTGGATTTGAGGGGCCGCTCAATGAGCACCATCACCGTAATACCGTGGCTGGTTGGCGATTTGAAGGTTTGCCGTGGGAGCAGTGTTAAGCGCTGTTTAGCAGGTCTTGTAAGTAAAAAGCCCGGCCATCCTGGCCGGGCTGAACCATCCTGGTTCTTCAGGTTGATGCGGTTATCAAACACCCGACTCGTCCGTTGAGTCGAACTTCCTTGTTGATTGACATCGTCCTTGATACATCCTTGTCTGTGGCTGTTCCTGACCACGAGATTATTATTAAACTATCGGGTTCGCATATCTATCGGAACATACGGAAATAGTTGTCGGAGATTGCTTAAATTTGCGTCAGAGTTTTCCTACCCCTAAGCTGCCAATTCAGTCGATAAATCCCCCAATTCCATGATTGCCCTAATCCAAAGAGTCACCGAAGCGTCGGTCAGTATTGACGGACAGAAAACGGCCAGCATCGATCGCGGCTTACTTGCGCTGATCGGAGTTGAGAAAACTGATACCCCAGAATTAGCCGCAGAGCTTGCTGAAAAAATTCTTCACTACCGAGTCTTCTCGGATGATTCGGGGAAGATGAACTTTGATCTTCGGCAGGCTGCCGGGCAGTTACTGCTGGTGCCTCAATTTACGCTGGTTGCGGACACCCGAAAAGGCCGGCGACCGGGTTTTTCCGCAGGTGCAACTCCTGCGCAAGGGCGCGAACTGTTCGATTGTCTGGTGAGTTACGCCTCGGTGCCGGATGTGACGGTTGAAACCGGTACCTTCGGTGCGGATATGCAGGTGTCTTTAGTGAACGACGGTCCGGTGACTTTCTGGCTGCAAGTCGGTCCTTAGTAAAAAAATGGCCTCTATCATCACGCTTGTGCGCGGAGGTAGGTGTTCTGAAGCCGCACGAGCGTGTATCCTCTGGCGTTTTACGGAGGTTTGTGAGTGTCCATCCGCAAAGCCAGTGTATCCAGGAAAACCCTAGAGACAGCCATCTCAGTCGATCTTGCTATCGATGGTAGCGGTAAGGGGGCGTACTCAACGGGCGTGCCTTTTTTAGAGCACATGCTCGACCAGGTATCCAAGCACGGATTGCTTGACCTGAGCGTGAACTGCAAAGGCGACACTCATATAGACGACCACCACACGGTAGAAGATATAGGAATTGCTATTGGTAGTGCCTTTGCGGACGCCTTAGGGGATCGAAAAGGTATTCAACGTTACGGTCACGCCTATGTGCCGTTAGATGAATCTTTATCGCGTGTCGTTATCGACTTTTCCGGTCGGCCCGGTCTGTTTTTCACAGCAGAATACAAGCGTCCTAAGGTCGGAACTTTCGATGTTGATTTGGCTCAGGAGTTTTTTCAAGGCTTTGCCAATCATGCAAAAGCAACGCTCCATATGGATGTGCTCCGAGGCACCAACGATCACCATAAAATCGAAACCTTGTTTAAGGCATTCGGTAGGGCTTTGCGTACAGCGTGTACGATTGATGATCGCGCCGCTGACTCCATGCCATCAACCAAAGGGACTCTGTGAGCCGCGTATAGCTACCCTGACCTTACAGGGCTGGTTGTGGCCACTCCAATTATTTAAAAGTTAAGCATGCAACGAATAGCCATTATTGACTATGGCATGGGCAATTTGCAGTCCGTGTCTAAAGCATTGGAAAAGGTCGCGCCTGACGACGAAGTACTGGTCAGCAGTGATCCAGCAGTGATCCAGTCGGCAGAGCGTATTGTGTGTCCCGGTCAAGGTGCCGCAGCGGACTGTATGAGAGCGCTTCATGAGAGTGGATTAGCTCAATCAGTTTCGGATACGGTGCATACCCGTCCGTTTTTAGGCATATGTATGGGCTTGCAAGTATTGCTGAGTCGTAGTGATGAAAACGGTGGTGTGGATTGTCTCAACGTCATTCCAGGCAAGGTAGAGCGTTTTGCAGACCCTTTAAAAGATGATTCTGGTAGCCGCTTGAAAGTACCGCACATGGGTTGGAGTGAAGTCTCTCAAACCCGCGAACATGCCATGTGGAATGGTATATCAGACAACACGCGTTTCTATTTTGCCCACAGTTTCTATTGTGTGCCGGAAGACTTGGAAGTTGTTACTGGCACGACCAGTTATGGGCATAACATCGCAACTGCCATGTCTTATGGGAATTTGTTTGCTTGTCAGTTCCATCCGGAAAAAAGTGCCGCCAATGGCTTGAAGCTGTTGGAGAATTTTACTCAATGGTCGGGGGAAAGCTAATGTCATTATCTGCATGTGTTGTTCATGCATCATTGACCTTGAACACACAGGAGTTTGCTCAGTGTTAATCATTCCGGCCATCGATTTAAAAGACGGAAAGTGTGTACGGCTTAGACAAGGACGTATGGAAGACGACACGGTTTTTGACGACAAACCTGTAGACGTTGCTCAGCGCTGGCTCGATCAGGGAGCCAGACGAATCCACCTTGTCGACTTAGATGGTGCTTTTGCCGGTGAGCCGCGCAACGCTCAAGTGGTGCGTGAAGTGTGCGAAATTAGTGGCGATGTGCCTGTTCAGATTGGCGGCGGCATACGCTCAGTAGAAACTGCTCAAGCCTATATCGATGCAGGTGTCCGCTATCTCATCATTGGGACTCTGGCCGTGAAAGCCCCTGATTTTGTCGACGATCTGTGCCAGCGTTTTCCAGATCACGTCATTGTCGGATTGGACGCAAACGACGGCTATGTTGCGACCGAAGGTTGGGCAGAAGCTTCAACCGTGACAGCAGTGTCGCTCGCGCAGCGTTTTCAAGATGTTGGCGTCACTGCCATTGTTTATACCGATATAAGCCGCGATGGAATGATGCAAGGTGTTAACACTGAGGCGACTGCTGCGTTGGCAGACTCGGTCAATATCCCGATCATAGCGTCGGGTGGTGTGAGCACTATTGCTGACATAGACTCGTTGGGTAAGCAGATGCACCGCGGTATCTCTGGCGCCATAGTGGGTCGTGCTTTGTATGAAGGCACTCTGGAGTTAGCCGAGGCGCAGGCTCTAGCCGATTCATACAGTCAAGCCAGGCAGGAAGGTCGCTAACCATGGGATTAGCAAAGCGCATTATCCCGTGTCTGGACGTCGATGCCGGTCGTGTCGTTAAAGGCGTTAAGTTTTTAGAAATCCGGGATGCTGGCGACCCTGTGAGCGTTGCCCGCGGTTACGATGAGGCGGGTGCCGATGAAATCACGTTTCTGGATATCACCGCTAGCTCAGATAATCGTGACACCATTCTGCATGTGGTTGAAGAAGTCGCCTCGCAGGTTTTCATCCCCTTAACGGTGGGCGGTGGAATCCGTGAGGTGAGTGATGTGCGTAGGCTCCTGAATGCCGGAGCAGACAAGGTTGGAATCAACACAGCGGCGGTAAATCGGCCCGAGTTGGTCAAAGAGGCGACCGATAAGGTTGGGTCTCAATGTATTGTTGTGGCTGTAGATGCCAAATCGGTTTCGGCACCGGGCGATGCGCCCCGGTGGGAGATTTTTACCCACGGTGGGCGTAAAGCTACCGGCATCGACGCTATCGAATGGGCGGTCAAGATGGCTGAGTATGGTGCTGGTGAGTTGCTTCTGACGAGCATGGATCGGGATGGAACAAAAATAGGCTTTGATTTGGAGTTGACCAAATCCATTACTGATGCCGTAGAGATACCCGTCATTGCCTCTGGTGGTGTCGGCAACCTTCAACATCTGAGCGACGGTGTGCTGAAAGGGGGAGCGGATGCGGTATTGGCGGCCAGTATTTTTCATTTCGGAGAATACACCGTTGCGCAAGCGAAGGCGCACATGGCGTCACAAGGTATAGAAGTCCGTTTATAATCGCCAGTGCTTTAATGCAAGTATTTGATAATTATGATTAATTCCTTGAATTTTGATGATTCCGGGCTCATTCCGGTAATCGCGCAGGATGCTGAAACGGGCCAAGTCCTAATGGTGGCCTGGATGAATGCGGAAGCGTTTGAGGAAACGGCTGCGACTAAAAGAGCCACTTATTACTCGCGCTCCCGCCAGCGCCTATGGCGCAAAGGCGAAGAGTCTGGTCACGTTCAGCACGTCAAGGAAATCAGGCTCGATTGTGATGCGGACGTGGTTCTTTTATTTGTGGAGCAAGTCGGAGGCATTGCCTGTCATACCGGCAGAGCACACTGTTTTTACCGAAAACTCACCGAGGAAGGTAAGTGGGAAGAGGTAGAGCCCGTTCTGAAGGCCCCTGAGGAAATTTATCAGCGATAAAATTGGGGAAGAACATAGGTTTCAGATGGCAGCGGCAATGGTGTTCAGGTACCCTTAACGGCCAGCTACGAGACGCAGTCTGCAACAAATAGGTCACGTAATTGGGCGAATAATTAGGCTGGATCACACGCTGGGGCTGTTCGGACCTTTTGTTCGTGAAGTTCTAGCAGCAAAGGGGCTAGTATATGAGCGACGTGTTGACGCGTTTGAGTGCTGAGATCGATGCTCGGCGTCACAGCGATGCGTCTGAATCTTACACCGCGAGCTTGTTTGGGCGGGGTGATGACGCCATATTGAAAAAAGTGGGTGAAGAGGCCGTCGAGTTTATACTGGCGGCTAAGGGTGACGATAACCGTCATCTGGTGTCAGAAGCCGCAGATGTGTGGTTTCACATGCTGGTTATGTTGAGTGCCAAAGGTCTGGGGCCAGCAGACGTATTGAATGAATTACAACGCCGCGAAGGCGTCTCAGGTCATGCCGAGAAAGCGTCGCGACAAAAAGAAGACTGAGAGAGAAAAATTATGGGTATGCCAAGTGTTCCGCAGCTACTAATCATTCTGGTGATAGTTGTGTTGATCTTTGGGGCAAAGCGTCTAAAAAACCTAGGCGGTGATTTGGGTTCAGCTGTCAAAGGCTTTAAGCAAGCGGTTAAAGAAGAAGACGAAAAGCCTGCAGAGCTTCAAGATGCGACAGAACAGGCCGACGCGGTAATGCGCGAAGCTGAAGACAAAAAGTCAGTCTAGTTTTTTCTGACTTAAATAAGTTCACCAGAATTGCGGAAGTTGAATCACCGTGTTTGATATCGGTTTCACCGAACTCATGCTTATCGGGATTGTGGCGCTGGTCGTCATAGGTCCCGAGCGCTTGCCCGCTGTTGCTAAAACAGCAGGGCAATGGATAGCGAAGTTGCAAAGGTTTGTTCGCGGAGTCAAAACCGATCTTGCTTCCGAGTTAGAAACCGGCGATCTTAAAAAACTGATTGGCGATCAGCGTGAGCAGATCGATGAGCTTCGCAAAATGGTTACTACTGCAAAAAACGATTTTGAAAAATCGACCAATGATGCGGTACAAGATGCGAAGAGCACCTTGAATGAATTGGAAACGAAAGTTGCTGATTCGCAAACGCCGGTGAACTCTCCCGACGAATCAGCTAGCAACTCATCGCAGGAAGCAATCTCAAACCAAAGCGGCAATAGCTCTGCTGCCGAGACTCAGATTGAAACCTTAGATGGTAAAACGGTGTCCACCAATGACTCCGGCAATTCCACTGACATCGGTAGAACGGGCAGCTAGTCCGCTCATCGCTTTGTGTAATTAGATTAATGGCCATCCCAGACGACTCTGCAGTTCATCAAGAACAAGGATTTCTCTCCCACCTGATAGAGCTACGGGATAGATTGCTGAAGATGGTGCTGGCAGTCGGTTTGCTGTTCTGCTGCTTGTTTTGGTTTTCTCAAGAGATTTACACAGCCTTGGCTGCGCCGTTGTTAAAGCATCTACCCGGTAGTCAGATGATTGCCATTGATGTGGCAGCGCCTTTCTTTATTCCCTTCAAATTAACGCTGATGTTATGCGTTTTTCTGGCTGTTCCCTACCTGCTCTATCAAATCTGGTCGTTCATTGCGCCTGGTTTGTACACACACGAGAAGAGACTGGTTGTGCCCATGTTGGTATCGAGCACTGGCTTGTTTTATCTAGGTGTGGCCTTCGCCTACTTTGTTGTTTTCCCGTTGGTGTTCGGTTTTTTTACAAGTGTTGCACCTGAAGGAGTAACAGTCAGTACCGATATCGGGCGCTACTTGGATTTTGTTATTACCTTGTTCTTTGCGTTTGGTATTGCGTTTGAGGTCCCGGTTGCCACTGTTCTCGTCGTGGCTGTTGGAATCACCACGCCAGAGAATCTCGTCAAGATCCGACCCTACGTATTCGTTGCGGCCTTTATCATCGGTATGTTTCTCACACCGCCGGACATGATTTCACAAACGCTGCTGGCTATTCCGATGTGGTTGTTGTACGAGGTGGGAATTGTATTTTCCCGTATCTATAAACAACGTATTGCCGATGCAGGTGTCGCGCGAGAAGCCCGTTTTGATGACGACTCTACTGCGGATACATCCGATAAACCGGCTGCCTCTTCCAGCGATAAAAGCACGGTAGTTTCTGAAAAAACATCCGGCAAAGCGCCTGTTAAATCCGCGGCAGATGAAAACAACGCGGCTACTGCAGCTAATACGTCGAGTGTGCAAGACGTGTTCGATCCTGCATTAATGCAGAAGCCGGGCGCTGATGGAACCTATCGAAATAGTTTGACAGATCACAAAGATGATCTGCCTAGCGAGAAACAACCTCCGACCAAAGATCAAGAATAAATAAACACCATGAGTAATTCCATAATGCCTCCACGCCGTCCCGTGCTGTTGATCATTATGGATGGCATCGGTGTTAATCCATCGAAGGTTAACAACGGTGTAGCTTTAGCTGAAACACCTAACCTGGATCGTATTTATTCCAGTAACCCAGTTTGCTTATTAGAAGCCTCAGGTCGAGCAGTAGGATTGCCCGAGGGGCAGATGGGAAACTCGGAAGTTGGGCATTTGTCGATTGGCGCCGGTACGCTCTTACGACAGGATCTGGTGAAAATTGGCGATGCCATTGACGATGGCAGTTTTGCGACCAACGAGGCCATAGCAGGTTCTATTCAAAGAGCTAAAGACAAAGGCGAACCATTGCATTTGTTGGGATTGGTATCTGATGGTGGTGTTCACAGTCATACGAGTCACCTCATAGCGCTATTGGCATTATGCAGGGAATATAGCGTCAAGCCGATCGTTCATTTTATTGCAGATGGCCGCGACACGGCACCAAAAAGTGCGAAGGCGTTTTTGAAACAAGTATTGCCTGCCATAGACGCTGCAAATGGTGTCGTGGCCACAGTCGTTGGTCGCTACTTCGCTTTAGATAGAGATACCCGATGGGAGCGAGTTGAGCTAGCCTGGAAAGCTATCGTTGAGGGTGAGGGGCGTAAAGCCGTATCGGCCACAGAGGCTATAGATTTCGCCTATTCGCAAGATGAAACAGATGAGTTCATCGTACCTACCGTGCTCGACTCACACGAGCCGATAACCGTAAATTCTGAAGTCTTTTTTTACAACTTTCGAAATGATCGTCCAAGAGAGTTAAGCGAGGCGATAGGTTTTGACACGTTTGAAGGTTTTGAGCGGGGAGATTATAAGCCTGCAACGTTAAGTACGATGACGCGTTACGAATCCAGCTACCCCTTTGCGTGTGCATTCACTCGTGACGAGCCGGGTAAAACTCTCGGCCAGGTAGTTTCCGATGCCGGTATAAAACAAATTCGTTCTGCGGAAACTGAAAAGTATCCCCACGTGACGTTCTTTTTTAATGGCGGACGTGATGAACCATTGCCGGGTGAAATCAGGTTGCTAGTCAAGTCTCCAAACGTTGCAACCTACGATCTCCAACCTGAAATGAGTGCTCCCGAAGTGACCGCGGGTATTGTCGGCGCCTTAAAAGAAGCCGATGCCGGTCTAATCGTTGTCAATCTAGCCAACGGAGATATGGTTGGGCATACAGGTGTTCCAGCCGCTGTTATCAAGTCGGTCGAAGCCGTTGATGAAATGGTGGGCTTGATGTGGCAAGCCGCTGTGGACAATGGTTATTCGATTCTATTGACAGCTGATCATGGCAATGCCGATTTGCTGATTGATCCTGTCACTGGTAGTCCACACACGCAGCACACAACATTCCCTGTTGCTTGCACAATACATGATGAAACTGTGTGGGAGCTTGGCAATGGTAATGGGTTGCCTGCTATCGCGCCAACAATATTAGAGCTAATGGGGCTTGAACGTCCAGAATCCATGTCGGGGCGGTCGCTATTGCTAAGGCCCTATAGTTAAGCTGCTCGGTAACTTCACAACAAATACATCAGACCATGACAACATGCTCTGACTGCTGAGTTGCACTTACGATTTGAATTCGCCTTGTTACATCAGGCAGAAGTCAAGAGTTAAAAAACCCACCTGAAGACTTAAAAGGAGGCGTAGAGCTGTTACCAAAGCCCTATACTAGGGCTGAGGTGAATGCCGTATTCAAGGTGCGCGATTCACGAAACACATGTTGAGTGCCTCTACGTATTTTCAAACTAAGGCTGCGATAAGATCGGTTTATTGTCGTGCTTCTAAGAGTTCCCATCGCTCGTACATGGAATCTAGTTTTACCTGAAGCTCTCCGGCCTCTTTTATTTTTCTGTCAGCTGCGACTTTGTCCGTGTAGAAGTCTGGCTCATTCATTTTTTCATGGATAGCAGCAATATCAGCTTCCGCGGTGTTGATTTCAGCCGGCAGTTTTTCTAGTTCCAGCGTTTCTGTGTAAGTTAGCTTTTTCTTATTTTCAGCTTTGCTTTGATTTTTCTCAGAGTCAGCAGGCTTGCTAACCTCCTTAGAGCTTCCCCCGGCAGGCTGCAGTACAGGCGATGCTTCGAACACGGGTTTTAGTGTTTTAGAGTTGGCGCGTTCGCGCTCAAAATCTTCGTAACCGCCTGCGACATCAATGAAGCGTCCATTGCCTTGATACACAAAGCTACGGGTGACGACGTTTTCTAATAGTTCCCTGTCGTGACTGATGAGAATAACGGTACCTTTGTATTCACCAAGAAGCGCCTCCAATAATTCCAGCGTTTCAATATCCAAATCATTGCTAGGTTCATCAAGCACAATCAGATTTGAAGGCTTCAGGAAGAGCTTTGCCAGCATCAGCCTACCCATTTCACCACCAGAGAGGGCAGTTATAGGGGCGCGTGCACGCGATGGTTCAAACAAGAAGTCTTGCATATAGCTCATGATATGACGAGCTACGCCATTGACCTCTACCGTATCGCGCCCACCACTGACATTATCGGCTGCAGAAAGCTTTGTATCTAATGCAGCGCGCAGTTGGTCGTAGTACGCCACCTCTAGTTGTGTACCTGTATGAACGCTACCACTAGTGGGCTCAAGCTCGTTTACCAGAAGCTTCACCAACGTAGACTTACCGCATCCGTTGGGTCCGATGATGCCAATTCGATCATCGCGCATGATCACGGTGGATAAAGGCGCAATAATTTTTTTATCACCAAATGAGACGCTAACGTCTTTGGTTTCAAAAACGATCTTCCCGGAGTTCTCTGCTTGGTTGACAGACATGCTGGCCTTGCCAACAACTTTTCGTCGTGCAGCATGCTGCTCGCGTAGTTTTTTTAAAGCCCTTACACGTCCTTCGTTTCTGGTGCGGCGTGCTTTGATACCTTGCCGAATCCATGCCTCCTCTTGCGCAAGCTTTTTATCAAACAAAGCATTTTGTTGGGCCTCTACTTCCAGGGCTTGAGCCTTGTTGATTCGATATGCTGCAAATCCGCTAGGCCACTCGGTCAAGTTGCCACGGTCAATCTCACAAATATGATTGGCAACAGAGTCTAGAAACTTTCTATCGTGCGTTACAAATATTAAAGCGCACTTCAATGTCGCTAAGTGCTTTTCCAACCAGGCGACGGCACCTATGTCTAAATGGTTGGTAGGTTCGTCTAAGAGTAATACACCGGGGTTGGTCACTAGCGCACGCGCAAGCACGACTCGTCGTTTCATACCACCTGACAAGCTTTGTACATCTGTATTTGCATCCAACTGCATTTTTGAGAGTGTTTGCTCTACGACCTGGATAAGCGACCATCCGTCGTTTGCATCAATTTTGTCTTGCAAGTTGGCTAAGTGATCGATCAACGGCTTGCCAGATTCACTTTTCTCATGTCCCGCGCCCAGTCGCTCAGACTCGCGATGAAATTCGGCAAGCACTGTACCGATGGAATCCAAGCCGGATGCAACAACCTCATAGATTGAACCCTGAAAGTCCGTAGGTACGGCTTGAGGAAGGTATGCGGCGTTCACCCCGTTACGCGTGATAACTTCGCCAGTATCTGGGATGAGTTGACCGGCAATAATCTTGAGTAATGTTGATTTGCCTTCACCGTTTCGACCTACCAATGCCATGCGAGCGCCAGGCTCAACGGTCAATGACACATTGTCCAGTATGGTAGTTGGTCCAAAGGCAATGGAGACCTGCTGCACTCGAATTAATGACATGGCGTTAGTATGCGTAACCTTGAATACACGGGGAGTCAGGCATTGATCAATTATGCTGCCGTTGTATGAAAAATCTAGGCAGCAGGATGATGTCGGCCGATTAGCAGATCACGAAAAGTGCGCTACGCCCGCATTATACGCACCCGCAGCAACGCATTAACGCGTTGGATCGTAAATTGTGCCGGGATTGGGCCGTTGTGGGAATGAGCGTGACGCTTTCGGTTTACGCCACTTCGCTGCTTTGATTAACAGCATCGTTCTGGGCAGTAGAACCGCCGCCTTGAGCGGCATCCAACCACCAAGGGTAAGGAGCTTTAGCCAAATCCAGAAAAAGCGTTGAATAAAATAGGCCGTAGTCATCGGCAGGTTTGGAACCTGCACATAACTGAAACCTGAAATCAGTCATTTGCAAGGTTTCTAGGTCAGCCCATAGCTGAGGGTCGTTGACTGACCCGCCGGCCAGAACCAAATGAAAAACATACTGACTACCAGCTGAGTACCCGACGGCCTTTAGGTTGTCGCACTCAAAGTGGCTCAGCACTGTGGTTGTGTTTTCCGTTTTGATATTGCAGGCATAAGCGGTAATTGGCTGAGTGTTGCCTTGCAGCGCTTTAACCGTCATGCGATTTGGCTCAAGCTTGACACGTTTGGCTCTAGGCATAGAAAACGCCGCCATATCAAACAGCGTGGAAATGCTGAAATAGGGGCTGTTTGGATTCAGACGATGTGGCTCTGATAGTGAGCGCGCAGCTCCAGGCATGCCCGCTTGCTTTAAAAGCATGCTCATACCTAAAACTAACTTAGGTGAGTGCACAATGCGCTTTTCAAGCAGGGGCTGTACCTGAACTTTCCGACGATCTTCTATCAGTGTCAGAGAGTTGTTTTGTGCAAATTTCTGCAGGTAGTTAAGGCTGCGTGGTTGCAACTCAGCCATATCGGAGGGAACAAACAGGGCGTTTTTATTTTCAAGGGGTTTACACGTTAAAACCGTCTTTACCCGTGACTCTGCCGTATCCGAGCGCTGCATGCTGCCCATTGCCGCTGAGTAAACCCAAGAACGCTTGCGCTTATCTGCGTCTTCTGAATTTGTCGCTGAATTGTTCATTGCTTGCTACACCTTAAAACCTGTGATTAAACGGCAGCCGCTTTGAAGGCGGTTGCGTCGTCTAATTCACATAAAGCGAGAAGCGCGCCACAATTGGCAAAGTGAGCTAACGGTTATCCGCGCTCTTCAAGGAGGGTGTAGTCGTTGTCATCAAATTAACGGGGAATGCGCGCAGCGTTAGCTCTCAGCAGACTCGCTATTCGTCAAAGCTTTGATTGTTAATGCGTGGATGGCACCGGATTTAATATGCTCGTCCAGAACCGCATAGACCATTTTGTGTCTGTTTAAGGTCGATAGTCCTTCGAATGCATCGCTGACGACGCGTGCCTCGAATTTACTGCCATCCCCTGTGATTTCAGCTTGCGCGCCGTCAATAGCACTTTCCACTAAATCGCTGAAATAATCCATCCGCATGTCGTTCACCTCGGTTGCGGTCAGGAGTATAACTCTTTTGAGTTTCTTAAAAAAATGGGCCTGACTAGCAGGCCCAATTTGGGGGTGAGAACGTGACACCAACTATCGATTGGGGCACGTGTAAAGACTTTAGTTGTTGCTATAGATAAGTCAAATAAATTATTGAATTAAAAGACTAAATAGTGGCAACAATGGCGCATAATGTGGTAATTACTGCGGGTTCTCATAAAAGATATATGACGTGGAGTAATCACTGAATTCGAAATAGACTTTTTTCTCGCCGCTATCGACGCTGCCGTTTAAATTTGCGTCCAAAACACCGTAGCCGAATCGATAGGGTCGGTCAGCTCCACTGTTGGTGCCGGAGGCGGTGGTTAGCTTGTCTACTTTCATAAAGCGCTTCACGAGCTTTTCGCCAGCGTATATTTCGATGATGCCGTCGGTGCCGGTCCAATTTTGAATTGAGCGTCCAATATTGTTCTGAGATTCCTGAGTACAAGAGGTAAGTAGTAAAGCTCCTGCCGTTATGCCCAGTAATTTGATGGGGTCGCGCATTGGGTTGGTATCCTTATGAGTAGTTTAAATTCGGACTGTGCCGAGCAATTATCACACTTACATTACAAAGATCTGCGAAAGTCCGGCAATAACAAGCGATAATATAGGGCTCGTTTGCAAGGTAACAAGCATATGTCAGTACAGAAGCAGTTCGGTATTATTGTAAAAATGCCTGAAAACGACCCGATGACAGCTCCGCATTTACTCGGTGATGATTGGGCAGGGGAGCGATGGTTCGAAACTGCAGAGGAGCGTGACCGAGCCTACGATGGTATGTTGCACAACCCAGGAAACTACCGTAAGGGTGATCGCCCCTCCATACAGCTAAGTAAGGTGGATCCTAGCTAGAGGCGCAACTAAGGCCGAATTTGGGTCTAAACAACGTTTTTCGGAAAATCTTCAAACACCAGCTCGATGGTGGCATCAGATTTTAACGTGTCGCCGTGAGAGCGGTTCGCCATTGGTAGCGGATTTAAAGACGAACAGGCGAAATGTCGAATCCCTAGCGTAGGCATGGAAGGATTACAGCGCGCTGATAGTCGATAACTGAGTTGTTCAAGCCCCGGATTGTGGGCAATGATCATAATGTGCTTGAGCCCTGATTCTGCAATAGCAAGTTGTTCCAGCATCGTTTCGGGCGTACATAAGTACAAGTTCTTAGACACCCAGAGCTTGTCATCACTGAGTCCGAAAGCCTGTGTGAAATAGGCTGCTGTTTCCTGAGTTCTCTTAGCGGAACTGCATAAAATCAAATCTGGAATACAGTCGCGTTGAAGCAGACGCTTGGCCATGATGGGTGCATCATGGTTACCTCGATCACTTAACGGGCGGTCATGATCCAGTTGGCCTTGTGTTTTCCAACTGGACTTTGCGTGACGGACGAGTGTGAGTAATCGATTCTGCATAGAGACGATAATAAACGTAAACCGCGATGGCTAACGTTGCCATTGACTGTCCATTCCTATAGTTTCCTATCGCCCATGACCACGATGCCGTCATCTTCGCGTAAATACCCTATACCCTCGTTAGTCACGACCTTGTACCAGTCATTAGCCAGATGCTCCAATTCAAACAAGGACCCAGGAGCGGCGCGCATGATCAGCTTCGAGTAGTTCGCCGGATGTTGGTAAATTCCTTTCGGGTAGTACGTACCGACAATTTTAACTTTAGCTGTTTCCCGGTTTTGCGTTGTTCGGGTTTGGCTAGCATCTTTCTCTGTTGGCGTTAGGTGAAAAGAGCGATTGGTGGGCACCGTTTGAATAACGACTGAACCTTGAGTACGAATTTTCGGAATGTCTGGGTGTTGGGCGTTCGGTGCTGTTACCTGCCTTTGAATCGCTAGAGATGTGGTTGTAATCCCATTGCCTGCTTGAGTAGCTCTCGTGGCAAGCGCTGGATTGTTCTGGGGTAGCAGTGTCGGTGGAATCTTGATTATCGCGCCGATGCTTATTGTATGAGGATCGGAAATGCGATTGTATTTCGCAATCTCCTGCCAATGACTCGCATTGCCTGTGTACCGAAGGGCTATATCGCTAAGTCGCTCGCGAGGTCCTACGGTATGCGCCACTTCCTGTGATTTTCTCAGCTGCAATACAGTGACGTCTGCTGGCACCTTTGTCTGAGATGTAGCTCGGGTTGTAGAGCATCCTTGAATGGTTGTGATCGTGGTGAGTAATAATCCAAGCGTCAGTATCGAGTTTTTGTTTTTCATTATTATTGTTCTCGGCATCTGGCCTCACTCGCAGGCTTGCGGCTACAAGAGGAAGGAAGTCCCCAGTAACAGCCTGCAAGATATGCCATTAACTAGGGGGCGAATTGTCTCTCCTGTGGTGAATTTTGAGTGTGAGCTGGCTCTGACTCCTGTTCCCATGAACGTGTGTTGAGTCTCATAAGGCTTGTTTTCAAAAGCATTTGGCGCATCCCTGTGACGTATTTCAACGTTGGAGATGAGTGCGAAATCCCCTCGAATTTTCGGCCAAAAAAAAGCCCGATCTGTTGCCAGATCGGGCCCTTGCCATTTTGAAGTAGTAATTTTCCGATTACATCATCGTGGTTTTTTCACTCATCAATTTTGATTGGGGAACTGATGAATTACTTGATATCCCGCTTATGGACGTAACCTGTACCTTTTTCGGTTTCAACTTCAAACCAGTTACCCATGGCTTTTGAAACCTTGAGTGATGTCCCGGGGGACACCCTCATCAACAAGCTTGATGAGAAATCAGCACTGTTGTAAATCGCTTTAGGGTAGTAGGTGCCGCTGACCATAATGTTGTTCAAGTCAGGTTCAATGGACGCAAGGCTTTGCACATCCTGAGCGTCAGCCGCGATGGAGATTGGCTTATTTTCTGGATCTGAGTAGTTTGCTTCTACGATCGTGATTGGCTGAGTTTCATCTGCTAATCGTTGAGTGTTGCTCAAAGATGACGCTTCACTAAGCATCTCACTGCTGGCTGTAATTGCTTTGCTGTCAACTGCTGCGACAACTTCCGCAGAAGTTGCTGGTTTTTCGATAACCTTCGCCGGGGTGTTGCTGGCTAGCATTGCATCAGACTTAACAATACTGTCTGGAACCATAATGACTTGTCCGGCGCGAACCTGAACAGCCTGCTTTTCTGAAAAGTTATTGTGACCGGCAATAGTCTTCCAGTTGGTTGCATCGCCCGTTGTACGCTTGGCGAAGTCCCACAAAGTTTCGCTTGGGTTTAGCTTGATGGCTTTGCCAGAAATCTCAGCAGTGGGAATTTCCAACCGTTTTGAAGGTGCTGCGGCGATATCCTGCGTGTTGATTTTGATGGGGTTAGCAGCAACTTCAACGCTTTGCGTTTCGATTATCGTGGCAGCTAGCTCAGGCTTGAGCATTTTGGTTGGAATAACCAGTTTCTGGCCAGCGCGAACACCTGCGTTTTGATTCAGATTATTAACGTCTGCCAGTACATGCCAATTTGTGGCGTCGCCGGTGGTCTTCTTCGCAATTTCCCAAAGGGTTTCGTTCTGAGAAACGGTGTGGATGAATTCAGGCTCATCAGGGTTTGCGGTCGCTAGTTCAACGGCACCTCCAGTCTCGTCCAGCAGGAATGGATCTGCTTCGGCCAGCTCCGCTGCATCACCATCTTCCATCTTGGGGTCGCTTAGTAGAAGCTCTTCGGCTTCATCTTCGAGGAGGGCCAGCTCTTCGATAGTCGGCGTTTCGAAGACATCTTCAAAGTTTGCGGTTGCGTTTTCTATGGCTACCGGGCTCAGCGTGTCCTCTGGCAGCAATGCATCATCTTCGAGCATGGCTTGGTCGATCTCATCCATCAGGAAGTCATCGGACACCTCACCATCGGCGATAACCTTTGCATCCTCATCACCGTCGATGCTGTCAGTGAAGCCGAGCATGTACATGCTGACGTCCCAGGCGTGTTTGCCAACCTTTGCGGTGGCTTCACCGGCTGTAATGATGCCAGCGCCAATAGGGCTTAAATCAACGCCATCCATTTTTGGTGCTGAGGCACAGCCGCTGATAGACAGGACGGTAGCTGCCAACAGGCTTTTTTTGAAAATCTTGGGATTGGGGTTGGGCATGTGTTCTCTCACCATCAGATTTGAATAGGGGCAGACGATCGATAGGTGGTAAGGACGCTGATGATGCAATGAAAATTGCACTTAGGCGTCACCACTTCGACGAATGTGACACTAAATTTAATAGTCGCTGAATCGGTGTCCGTCAAACCTATCTGAGGTTCGAAGCCAAACTTTTTTGAACACGGATGTGAAGGCGCTAAATCTGAACGCGTTGTTTGGTCTTACTGACAAGCTTGAGAGATAAGAAAAATCGATAAATAACGCACAAATTGCGCTCTTCCTTGAGCATAATTTTTATATTGTGCTAGCGGATTATTTCGCCCAGGTGTCGCGTAGAGTCACGACGCGATTAAACACCAACTTATCCGGTGAATGATCATGTCGGTCGGCGACAAAATAACCAATTCGCTCGAACTGAAAGTGTTGTTCAGCAACGGCACCGTTTAATGCAGGTTCAACCATACAATTACTGAGAATAATTTCAGACTCCGAGTCGATAGCATCTTCTATTGAATCAGCCTTCGCAGGGTCCGGAGTATTAAACAAAGGATTGTAGAGTCGGACTTCAGCTGACTCACCATAGGTGGCCGATACCCAATGTATGACGCCCTTAACTTTTCGCCCTTCGGGTTTCTTGCCTAGTGTATCGGGGTCGTGAGTACAGCGTAGTTTGACAACTTTTCCGGCGTCGTCCTTGATGATTTCTTCGCATTTAATGACGTATGAGCTGCGCAAGCGAACTTCTCCACCAGGAATCAGGCGCTGATATTTTGGGGGAGGGACTTCAGCGAAATCGTCCCGATCAATGTAGATTTCTCGGGTGAAAGGAACCTCTCGCGTGCCAGCTGTATCGTCTTGTGGATGATTCGCCAGAGTAAAGCGCTGTTCGTGATCGCTAGGCAGGTCGGTTATGACGACTTTTATGGGGTCGAGTACAGCCATACGGCGTGGGGCTTCGCGATTAAGCTGATCCCGGATACAGCCCTCTAGCACCATCATTTCAATCCAAGCATCGTTTTTGGTAATTCCAATACGCTCGCAAAACTCACGCAGTGCCTCTGGCGTATATCCGCGGCGGCGCATGCCTATGATGGTTGGCATGCGTGGGTCATCCCATCCGTTCACGATATTCTCTTCTACCAACTTAATCAGCAGGCGTTTGCTCAGCATGGTGTACTCAAGCGACAGTCGAGCAAACTCGATCTGCTGAGGGTGAGTCGGCGTTTTTAAGTTGTCCAGTACCCAGTCGTAGAGCGGTCGATGATCTTCAAATTCAAGCGTGCACAGAGAGTGTGTGATGTTTTCAATGGCGTCAGACACACAGTGTGTGTAGTCGTACATCGGGTAGATGGACCATTTATCGCCCGTGCGTACATGGTTTACCTTGCGTATGCGATACAGGGTTGGGTCGCGCATGTTGATGTTGCCCGAAGCCATGTCAATCTTGGCGCGCAGTACATGCTCACCGTCGTTGAATTCACCCGCTTTCATACGACCGAATAAATCCAGGTTCTGCTCGACGGTGCGATCTCTATAGGGGCTCTCGATACCAGGTTTCGTTAGCGTACCGCGCATTTCGCGCATCTCTTCTGCACTGCTGCTATCAACGTAGGCTTTGCCTTGGCGAATGAGTTCGCAGGCATATTTGTACAACTCATCGAAATAGTCTGATGCGTGGCGAAGCTCGTCCCATTCGAATCCCAGCCACGTAACATCGTCTTTTATAGCCAGAGCGTATTCTTCACTCTCCTTTGCAGGGTTAGTGTCATCGAAACGCAGGTTGCATCGGCCGTTGTACCGAGTGGCTGTGCCGAAATTCAGGCAAATAGATTTTGCGTGACCAATATGCAAATAGCCGTTGGGTTCGGGGGGAAAACGGGTGACGACCTGGCCACCGTTTTTGCCCGCAGCGACATCTTCGTCAATGATGTTTCGAATGAAGTTGCTAGCCTCAACAGGCTCTGATTTGGACATGATTATTGGTGCTGCCGATCATTAAAAGTAGAAGTTGGCTGCAAGTATAGACTCAGCAAGGAGCTGATTGTGGGGGGCGTGAAGATACCTTGATCTTTGGCCAGCGCCGAGCGAATTATCTAGGGTTGGAACTGGGGCGCATAGTCCTCATAGAAATCATTGACTGCATCAATGTAGCGATGTGTCTCGTCAAATGGAGGGATACCGTTGTATTTGTCGACATTACCAGGCCCCGCATTGTAGGCGGCCAAGGCTAATTTCTTATCAAACGAGTAGCGCGCCAGCATCGTTGCCAGATATTGTGCACCGCCAATGAGGTTTTGCTTTTTATCCAGAATATTTGTCACGCCCATGGCTTTCGCGGTGCCAGGCATCAATTGCATCAGGCCCTTTGCGCCGGCTCTGGATACGGCCTTCGGGTTGAAGCAGGACTCGGCTCTTGCCACCGCTTTGAGCAGGGCAGGATCAACCGAATATTTTTCAGCTGCTCGTAAAAATTCGAAATTCAGGGCGTGACCTTTCGCTTCAAGCTGCTTCTTGGTCATGCCCAGGCAAGGGTTACTGGTTTCAGGTTGGCGAGTGAAGCTCAAATAGCTGGTGCGAAGAACCTGGCCATTTACAACCGGTGCATCGCTGAAGGTTACAACACCGTTCTTATCGCGGTGTTTGAATAATCCGTCGCTTAAGGCAGGCAGCGCGGTGACCCACAGCAAGGCAGAAGCGAGAAACACCGAGGATGCTGCGCGTAAAACCAGACCCGTTTTTTGACTAAGAGCTGCCATGGGTAAAATATCGACGGGTTCGCGAAATAAATAAAACCCGGGCAGTCTGAGTGAGAGCTAGTTCTCACTTATGTATACCTGTTAGCTAGCGTACAGGGGCGTTCCAATGACTGACGTGATCTGATAATTCTGGGCGTCTCCTGGGGCCGGGTGCGGCAGGCGGAGTGCCTAAGTAGAGAAACCCGGTTATTTGATCTTTCGGTTCGATGCCCAGTGCCTGTTTGACCGTCTCATCATAGGCATTAGCGCCGGATAACCAGACAGAGCCAAACCCTAGAGCGGTTGCCCCCAGTTGCATGAGCTGCGTCGCGGCGCCGGCTGATAAAGTTTGTTCTATCTCAGGTGCCTTCGGGTGGTCGGGAGTCAGCGTTGTTACAATGACTACAATAAGAGGGGAGCGGAGTGGTTTCTCTTTGAGCCTTTCCAGTTTTTGTTCGCTAATATCTGGTTCGCGAATTTTTGCAGCCTTAACGAATACATCGGCGAGCGCGTGTCTGGCCTCATCACGAATAACGATGAACCGCCACGGGCGCAGCCTGCCGTGATCCGGTGCGGTCGCTGCGCATTGGAGTATTTGATTCAGTTGCTCCTCATTTGGGGCCGGGTCAGTTAGCTGATTGGCTGGCACGGACTGGCGAGAGTGCAGTGTTTCTAGCAGAGTGTTCATAAAGCGTTTCTTTTGGGACTTTCCCTGCAGTATACCGAGCGTCAACCGTTATTGAACTGTATCGCTGACGCATTGGCGTTTCGGTACTACATATAAGATGATTCAACAGGGGCCAAACCTCAACCAATGAGCATGCATTACCACGTCAGCTTCAGCGATGCAGCGGCACATCTTATTGATGTGACGCTGACAGTGACCTGTCCCGATCCTGCCGGGCAGGTTTTCAGATTGCCTAATTGGATTCCCGGTAGCTACATGATTCGGGATTTTTCACGCAACATCGTTAGCCTGCGTGCGGAAAGTGCCGGGCAGGATATCAATGTGGAGAAAGTCGATAAATCGACTTGGCGCTGCGCTCCCTGCGAATCGGTGCTGCTCCTTCATTATCGTGTCTATGCGTGGGATTTGTCTGTTCGGGCAGCCCATGTCGATCAGACCCATGCGTTCTTCAATGGCACCAGTATTTATCTTTCGGCAGACGGTCGGCTCGACGAGACGCATGCAGTGCTTATAGACAGGCCCGATTGCGATGCCGATTCGTGTTTTGAGCTGTCAACGACCCTGACCCCCAGTCACGTTGATGATTCCGGATTTGGAGAATACACAGCGGCTGACTACGATGAGTTGATTGATCACCCGGTAGAACTGGGCACCTTTAAACGCCTTGAGTTTTTAGCCTGTGGTGTTAAGCATGAAGTGGTTTTAACCGGTGACTGCTTTTTTGATGAGAAGCGCGTTTGCGATGATCTGTCGAAAATTTGTGAGTATCAAATAAATTTTTTCGGCCAGCCTGCACCTGTCAGCCACTATGTTTTTCTGGTGATGGTTGTTGATGCCGGATACGGTGGGTTAGAGCATCGCGCCTCAACCGCGTTGATGATTACCCGGGAGAATCTCCCCCTGATTGGTCAAAAAGAGGTCAGCGACAAGTATCTCGATTTTCTGGGTCTGTGTAGTCACGAGTATTTTCATACCTGGAATGTCAAACGAATAAAGCCTGCGCAGTTTGTTCCGTTTGATCTGCGTTCAGAATCGTATACCGAGTTGCTCTGGTTTTTTGAAGGGATGACGTCCTACTACGATGATCTTGTGCTGGCACGTACAGGGCTTATCGATACGGAGCGCTATCTGGGGGTATTGTCCAAAACGCTGACTCGGGTGCAGCGCGGTTCGGGCCGGTTATCTCAAACGGTGACAGACTCAAGTTTTGATGCCTGGAACAAATTTTACAAACAAGATGAGAATGCACCGAATGCGATTGTTAGTTATTACGCAAAAGGTGCCTTGATTGCATTATGTCTCGATGCACTTTTGCGGGAAAAATCCTCAGGCGATGTCACTTTAGATTCTCTAATGCGGGTGTTGTGGAATCGATGGTTGGGTTCGGGCAATGGCTTGGCAGAGGATGAGCCGCAGCAGTTAGCGTCGCAGCTGTTAGATGAGGATTTGAACGAGTTTTTCGATAGCGTTCTGTATTCTACTGATGAGCTTCCAACCGCTAAAGCACTTGCCTGGCAGGGTGTCACATTAGATTGGAGCGAACGTCTCTCCAGCTCAGACGTGGGTGGAACGCGCGCAGGTAAATCCAAATCGGACCCGGCTCCGTGGCTGGGAGCCAACATTGTGGATGCTGCCGGCGGCGTACGAATTACACATGTCATGCACGGCGGGCCTGCCTCCCTAGCGGGTTTGTCCGCTGGGGATCTAATAATTGCAATACAAAATTTGTCCGTTAGTAAGGCAGATGTTGACAATCATTTAGCTCGCTATGCATCTTTAGATTCATTGTCGCTGCATTATTTTCGTTTGGGTCGTTTGAGGACTGCACAGTTGCCAATTCAATCACCACCCCCAGATACAGCCGTACTCAGTATTAACGATAAAAACAAAGTTGCGCACTGGCTTGGTGATGTTCGTCTTGCCGACAATGATCAAGCTTTTAAGTCCTTTACCAGTAAGCATTCATGAACCAGCAACCCGACAAAGAGCGTATTGAGCACGAGCTGGCGGCAGGTGGCTTTCCTGATGTTCAGGTACACAGTTTCTCGCAGCTAGAATCCACCAGTGTTTGGCTACGCGAACAATACATGAGCGGGGATACCACACCGGATTCTTTTGCGAAACACTTGTGCGTGACCGACTGGCAAACGGCGGGGATAGCGCGCCGTGGACGGACCTGGCAAACCAAACCTGGCAATGTGACTTTTTCAATATTGTCTTCCACGGAAACGGCTGCAAAAGATATGTTAGGGCTGAGTTTGGTGACAGGTATTGGCGTGGCAGATTGTCTAAAGCGTAACGCTGCGATAAACGTTCAGTTGAAATGGCCTAATGACGTGTTGGTAAACAACACCAAGTTAGGCGGGCTGCTGACTGAGGTAAATAGCCAGATGAATCGTGACACTCAATCTAGTGTCAACCAGGTACTAACAGGAATCGGCATCAATTTTTTACACGATTCAGAGGTTTTGAATTTGGGAATTGGTGCCACATCTCTTGAGAGCGAAGGAGTGACGCCAGATACCCAGCAAAGGGATGATCTTGTTGGTAAAATCGCCGCCAGTGTTATCGGGGCTCATCAACAGTTTTTCGAGTTGGGTTGGGGCGCGTTTTCTGAGCGCTGGGCATCATTAGACTGGTTGTTTAACAAAGAAGTGATGATTCATTCTCAACAATCTTCGGAACAAGGCATAGCTCGCGGTGTCAATGAGCATGGAGCGTTACTCATTGAGCGCTCAGGTACCACCTACCCGGTTTACGGTGGCAATGTATCCATAAGGCCAACTGCATGAGAATTTTGGTAGACATCGGTAACTCGCGTTTCAAGTCTGCAATTGAAGACGAAACGGGGATACATCCTTTAGAAACGTTTGCCTGGAAAGATGTTTTTCTGCACGACATTCTAGAGCGAGTGTGGTTGAAACCGCTCGCTGGTCGTGTTCCCACTAGCGTTCACGTCTCAAATGTGGCCGGCGATAGGTTGTTACCCAATTTGAACGCGTGGTGTTGTGGTGAATTCGGCCTTCAGCCTGTGGCGGTTGCATCAACAGCTTCGTTTGAAGGCCTGAAAAACGGCTATCAAGAACCGACCACATTCGGCATAGATCGTTGGGCTGCCATGATAGGGGCCCATGCCGAGTATGAAGGCGCTATTTGTGTGGTTGATTCCGGGACAGCTACAACGGTCGATCTGATTGATGCGTCAGGTCAGCACCTGGGCGGCGCGATTTTGCCTGGCATCTACACCATGAGGCGTTCTCTTGGGAAGTATACGTCGGCGTTGTTTGCGGCCGATGGTGAAATAAGCCCGTTCTCCGACAATACGGCCGGTGGCATTGCTGGTGGTACCGGCTATGCGTCAGTAGGGGCTATTGATCGTCTTGTGTACGAGGCCGAAAAGATTGTCAGCCCGTTAACAACGGTGGTAACCGGCGGCGAATCTGAAATCCTTAAATCGATGATGCGCGCCAATGTCATCAGAGACCCTGTACTTGTATTAAAAGGGGTTTCAGTGATGGCGGGTCGTTTAACGGCCGATGAAATTACCAAAGCCTCGTGCTGTCAAGAAACGCTAAAACACACTTTTAAGAGTGCTGGTTCGGTTGGCTAGAGCTTGGTCACAATCAAGCAATTCCTACTCGTGCCATGTGCTGGGTCGAGTGGTGATGTGATTCTAGTTTGCAAGTTTTAGAGTCGCCGCTCTAGAAAACAGGGCATATTACCGTCAAGACTAAATAGCTTTGGTGACTGCTTTCGTTAAACTGGTGTTGGCACATGACGCCTGTTTGAGAAAGGAGTTTCTATGATTAGTCGTAACCGATTATTGCTAACAGGTTTGACGATGGCAGCGATAGGGGGAGGAGCTTTCTCCCTATCGGCAAATGCCTCTCCAATCGTTGACGGATCCACCATCTCTTGGCCAGACGATGGATACTACCAAGTTCAACGTGCAAATGATTTTGTCACCGAGTGTGAGGGAACTCCGCTGTGTGTGGTTGAAGCAGGCGAATACATTGTTATTAACCACACAACCGGACAGCGGTTTGAAAACGTAGTCGTAAACGGTGCGTCGAGTGGAAGCGATTCGGATTATCAGTTAGTAGGTAATACGTTTACATTCCCGGAAGGTAACTGGTTTCAGGTGCAGGAGACCTCTACCTACACATCAGTGTGTAACGGGGCAAGTAGCTGTGACGTTGAATCGGGGCAGTACGTAGTCATAAATCATACGTCCGGACAACGCTATAACAATGTCCTGGTTGGAATGTCTACTGAGCCGAGTACACCGGTTGGTCGCACGCAGCCGGTAGTAGACGGTAACATCATTACCTGGGCTGATGATGGTTGGTATCAAGTTCAAAATAGTACTGACTACACAACGCTGTGTGAAGGTGGTCGTGAGTGTGAGGTGCCTGCCGGCACCTATCATGTGATCAATCTAAGTTCAGGCATGCGTTATGAGAACATCATAGTCGGTAGCGTGGAGCCCGATCCTTCAGAGCCCCGAGCAGAGCCTATGCCTGTACCAACGTCGGGTGAATTTTATCCTTCTATTCTCTCTATTTCAGATGCCAACGTACTTGTGCCTGAGATGCCCGCTGATGCATCTATTCCAGAGAATGCTCAACCGGTTGGCGATGTAAACGGGGATGGATTGATCGATCTAATGATCATACTAGAGGGGGAGCAAACCTATCAGCGAAGCGCCGCTGTCTTATTTGCCAATGCACTAAATAGCTACCCTGATCTGCCACTGAATGAGAATCTAATTACCGATACGAGTGAGGTGTTAACGCATGGTTTCATCATCAATGATGTCGGTACAGACATTGGAGGTGTAGGTGATATTAATAGCGATGGATTCGATGATTTGTCGTTGCTGTCTAGCGGCTACTTTGCAGTACCAACAAGATTCGTTTTGGCAGGCGCTGCAGACTTTTCTGCTCGTATTGGTACTAGCGATATCGCGAGTTTGCAGGTGTTAGTGAATCTGCCCGTCAATGCCGCCTTGGTTAATGCAGGCGATATTAGCGGCGATGGCATTGAGGATCTTTTTGTCACAGCGCCCAATGATGTGCGCGGTGCAGTTATCTACGGCGCGAATAATCTCGATATCACGTACAGCACTCGTCAAGCGCTTCAAGACGTATCGGTTTTCCCTGGGTGTGCAGACAACTTTTGTAGTATGGCTGCCATAGGCGATTTTGACGGCGATGGTATGGCCGATATTTACGGCCGCAGGTTCGGCGCTAGAGGGTGTGGATTCGCGGGATTTGCAGTGGTGCTTTATGGCCAAGCTGGAGGTATTGAGCAAGCTAATGCTATTTATGAATACGCGCCTGAAGCTGTGACTCGCATTGTGGATGAGCCTGGAGCTGATTGTTTTTCAGGCTCCATCATGGATCGGCTTTCCGGCAATGACATTGATGGGGACGGTGCAACCGATCTATTTCTGGGCTCACGTTTAGAGGGTGATGTGGGTCATTTAGTGTTTGGTACGAATGACCGTCGACGGGAATTTCTTTCCACAGCTGATTTGGACGGGCAGCTAGGGCTTAACATTTCGAGGATCGATGACATTGAAGTATTCGATATCAATAGTGACGGGTTCGATGACATCGTGTTTGATAGTGACATTAGTTACCTTGGGTATGCGAGGAACATAAGTTCCGTTGATGGGCCGGTTGTTCGTCGATCGCCAAGCTCTTTTGTTATTAACGTGGCTAATTCACTGACCGCTGGGGGAGAACGACTGTCCATCAGTATTAATAATGTATCGGCTGGTGAGTTTGACGTTGGTACCGTTGATATCACATTAGATAATTTTATCGGTACTTCGGAAGCTGTGTTTGATGTTGTTGTGTTTTCCTCGGACGATGAAACGTTAACAACACTGCGCCGGGTCGTTCCTGAATTTTTTACGCAAGAGCGTGTCACGGCCGAGTTGCTCGCACCAAGATTGGTTGAGCTAACGTTAAATGCGAATACCTTAATTACGTACTATTCGCATTATTTGATTTGGCGTAATGGTGTGCCTATCGGGCGCTCTATTAACGGCGCGGATAATTTTATTGATAGTGATGTTGAGTTGGGCAGAACCTACACTTATTACATAACACCTGATTATCTTTATGACGATTCATTCGATGCGTCTCAAATGCGCCAAGGCCCTTTGTTGCAACGACAAAGTAACTCTGTGACTGTAACTACACCGGCGCCCTAGGTTCGCTAAGCTTCAGGCTTTCTGTACAAGCGTATGGGACGTAGTCGAGCGTTACATTGTGCTGCTTCAGATTGAGCGGCGCTGGGCGAGACTACATCCAATAACAGATTGACGGGGTCTATTCATTTGATTTGTGAGTCAACAAGGATTTGTTGTTAAGGGAATTCAGAACGATATTGCTGAGTCGCTAGTCAACTTAACCGTTACTGCAAAGCTTTAAAGCTTTGGATGCACGCCATGTAGAGTTTGCTCTCGACGAAGAGGGTAGGGTTTTAGTACGCGATCTTGATACTCAAAACGGCACACTCATAGCGAAGAAAAACATTGGCGAAGCTCGAGTCTATGATTTTCAGTCTGAAATTTTTAGTGGCGAGTCAACGATAACGTTACACAAATTGGATGCCGAGGTCGCACCCGCTCTAAAGCGAGAGACTGTGCATGCCATAGAGAGGAAATTTGGTTCGTTTTTCTGGACCCTCATTGCGACTTTAATTGCGAGTGCAGGCATAGTTTTGTCGGTGACACTGGTTGAATTCGATGAAGTGAACAAACAGCTGCTAGTGGATAGTTTCCTCATGGTGGGTGTGGCCGTATTGTGTTGGTGCTTGTTTGCCGGTGTGATAGGGAAGCTATTTAGACACAAGAGCTATCTCAAGCTGCATTGGAGCTTGTCTTGTGTTGTGTTCGGCGTTAGTGCCGTGTTTAGTTTGTTCGCTGATGTGTTGAGCTTCAATTTAGATTCTTCATTCTGGCATTTGGTTTTGGGGTATGCCTCTGTCGGTTTAGCCATCTGGTTGCTTATCTATGGCACGCTTTCATTGAGCACGCGGCTTAGGGTGAACAAGAAGATCATCGCCTCGACTCTCATGGCTGTCTTTCCAGCGGTTGTCGGCTCCGGCGTCCCCATGCTGGCTGAAGACCACGAGAATTGGACCGAGCTGGCCTATGTGGCTCGAGTCAATCAGCCGCCTGCGCTGCTTTTCAGACAGCCCACTTCTCTGGCCGCACACATAGAAAATACCGAGGCACTGTTCACTCAGCTGGACCGTGAGGTCGAATTGAGTAGTGTGGGAGATTCTAATTACTCGCCCGCAGAGCCTGAGCCACCCTCAGAGATTGTGGTTTCGGAGTCAGATCAGTAGATTTTTACCTAAATCAGCTGATTTTTAATGCCGTGATACGCCCTAGCTGGGGTGTTTTAGACGTTAGATAAAAAAAACTTCGATTTGGCCGGTATTGTGCGTTGCCAAACCGGTTCGAAATGCATAAACTTACCGGCTCTGAGGAGGGCGGTGTGTTTTGCCGCATTCCAATCAGCGAGTCTGGCAAGTTTTTGCCCACTCA
>JBGCGD010000036.1:0-111398 GCA_045110515.1 Granulosicoccus sp.
AAGCTAAAAATAAAGGCAGCTCTTTTTGATGTGCTGATTGCTTATATAGAAGAGCATAAGCTGACACAGCAAGAGGCAGCTGATCGTATGGGCGTACAAAGATCAAGAGTAGGGGATCTTATGCGCGGTCAAATTAGCCGATTTAGTATAGATGCCTTGGTAGTTATGGCGGGTCGAGTTGGAATAGATCCAATGAAGGCGGCCGCTTAGACATTATTGGCTAGACTAGAGGTCAAAAAAATCTCACCGTTACGCGAATGTAAGCTGTAGGTCTAACATTAGCCGTAACTTGCAGTTGCGGCGCGGCCTGGTTCTGAGGCACTCATCGGTTCAGGTCGCGGCGCAACTGTCGAGTTCACGGCTCCGTTAGCCGTCAATCTTTGTTTGAGAACACTAGGAGTATCTTATTGCGAGTCAGTCGGTCAGCATATCGCTAGACTTGCATTGGCTTCTATTGTGACTCTTGCTAGTGATAGGCATATCAGAATCTTGCATTGTAACGTAATCGATCGTCACATAGAAATGACGTATTCAATGTCGGGTTAAATGTTACCTCTCGACTCCATGTTCTCTGGCACTTTCATCAACGACTCTGTTTATCTCGTTTAGCGAAAACTCTATAAAAACCCCTTCATTAGATTCCCATCGTTTTAAGACAAAGTGTAGTGGTGCTATGCGAACATCAGCTATCTCTGGTAGCGCTCTGACGGCAATATCAGCCCCATACTCATCTTCCATATAAGTCCATTCAAACCCTAAGCGATTTACCAGAATTTGTCCAAACCCAATACCGAAGCAGTTCAAGAAGCTATCAACTGCGTCTGAATCGTTTGCCTGTGCATTTCTCCAGACAAGCCATAGTTCATCCATACGCTTTGGGTCGAGAGGTTCATTGAGAGAAATCCCTAGACTACGCGCGTACTCAATTAATAATAAGAGTTGGTTATTAACCCAATTGTATAGCTCGTCATTCAGTGCACTAAATTTGGCTGTATCTTCCATTGCTTTACCTGGCTAGGATAATTAACTCTTACGTCGATTGAGTAAGTAATTCAAATATCAAAAAAATATACACAACTCACTGTGTTACTCGAATTGTATTTTAAAAGACGTTATTTGTAGGCCCGCTATAACAACAGTTCCTGAATAATCGCGTCTAATGCTGTTGCTCGTACCATATCCCCAATAAGGTAGTTGATTGGTACGGCTAACATTAATTAGACATCACTTTGAAACAATCCCCCACACGCAATAACACCTCACTTTAAAACATATCCCCCAAACCGTTCACGACCAACTGTTTGAATACCCAGTAGTTTCCCAATTCCCTATCATATATCCATGCGGATAAATTACCTTACTCTAAAACCTATCCACGACCTGATCAAAGGAATGATCATGAACAACAATCCACCTAAATTGCTGGATCAACTTGCCGACGCTGTTCGCGTCAGAAACTACAGTCTAAGGACAGAACAGGCGTATGCCATGTGGGTTAAGCAGTATATCCGCTTTCATAAGCTCACTCACCCGCAAGAAATGGGAGAGCAAGAGGTCAGCGCCTTTTTAAACCATCTTGCTGTAGACAGAAATGTAGCGCCAAACACTCAAAACCAGGCGCTCAACGCACTTAAGTTTTTATATTCCAATGTTTTACTCAATCCGCTGGATGATGTTCAAGGTGTGGTTCGAGCGAAAAAGAAACAGAAGTTACCAATAGTGATGACTCAAGGGGAAATCAGATCAGTATTTAGGGAGCTACAGACACCCTATTGGTTGCTCGCCGGTCTAATGTACGGCTCAGGTTTAAGACTAATGGAGGCTCTAAGGCTTCGTGTTAAGGACCTAGACTTTAGTTATAGAGCGATCAGGGTGCACGATGGTAAAGGTGGGAAAGACAGAGTAGTGACGCTGCCTGACGAGCTTATTCAGCCATTAAAAATCCAGGTTGATCAAACGCGCATATTGCATTTAAAAGATAAGGCTGATGGTTACGGTCGTGTTGAGATGCCTTTCGCTTTGGCGAAAAAATGGCCCAATGCCAATGTTGATTTTCAATGGCAATACGTCACACCATCATTGATGAGAAGTATTAATCCGCGTACGCAGCAGATTGGTAGGCATCACGTGCATGAGCAATCTATGCAGAGGCGATTTAAGCAAGCGGTGTCCGCAGCCAAAATTCCCAAACACGCCACTTGTCACACCCTGCGCCATTCCTTTGCAACACACTTACTGGAGCGCGGCGCAGATATTAGAACCGTGCAAGAGCAGCTGGGTCACACCGATGTTCGCACCACTCAAATTTACACCCACGTGTTACAAAGGGGCGGACGTGCCGTGCGTAGTCCGCTATCTGAGATCTTGGGTATCAGCGAAGATGAATAAACTGCATCCCCCGCACATCAACCAGCCGCCAACTTCTTATTAGGATCATAAAAAGGCTTCTCCACCACTGTAGCCGCAACATCACCTTGCAATGTATCTACCGTTAGCGAAGTCCCAATGTCACTGCATTCCACAGCTACCATGGCTAAGGCAATATTCTTTTTCAATCGTGGTGAATAAACAGCAGAGGTGACTTTGCCCACAGCCTCACCATCTTTAGAAATTTCCCAAAACCTCGTATTCGGCCCTTTCAACGGTTCGCAGTCCAGTACGATGCCCACTTGCTTTCGGCTAACTCCAATTTCGGCTATCTGTTGCAGTGCTGCTTTACCAATAAAGTTAGCTTCCATATCAATATTCAGCAGGCGATCCATACCCAATTCAAACGGGTTTGTATTGATGTCTGCATCGGCATGATAGGAGAGCATGCCTCCTTCTATGCGGCGTATGGAAGACGTGTGGCCAGGCTTTAGGTTAAAGGCTTCACCGGCACTCATGATGGCTTCCCAAAGCTCATCGCCGCGAGTGCCGTCTTGTAGGTACAGCTCGTACCCAAGCTCGCTCGACCAACCTGTACGTGAAACGATTAAGGGGATGCCATTCAATTCAACTTCACGCAGCCAGTAATAGCGTAGGTCCATAATGTCATCGCCAAACAATGCACGCATTATCTCACCCGATTGTGGGCCCTGAAGTTGTAGTGGCGATACATCAGGCTCGTGAATGTTTACGTCCATTCCTGAGTTAACAGCGACTCCTTGTGCCCACAGTAAAATATCGCTATCGGCCAGTGATATCCAAAACCGGTTTTCTTCCAATCGCAATAAGATAGGGTCGTTAAGAATTCCGCCAGCTGCATTAGTAATCAAAATATATTTGCATTGACCCACCGCTAATTTGGATAAATCACGTGGTGTTAAAAGCTGAACAAATTCGGCCGCATCGGGTCCGGTAATTTCTACTTGTCGCTCAACGGCCACGTCACACAAAATGGCATCGTTAACCAGGTTCCAGAAGTTCTGTTCCGGGTCGCCAAAATCCCTCGGTATGTACATGTGGTTGTACACCGAAAAACCTTGCGTACCCCAACGTACCGTTGCGTCGAAATATGGGGACTTTCGTATCTGAGTGCCAAAGCCAAAGTCTTTTGTATTCGCCATGCGTTTAATCTTCGCGTGCTTGTTAAATCAGGTACTGATCAGTACGTGCAGAGGCGGCAAATGTACCAACAAAAACGTTTTAAAAATGCGCTTAGCTGTGGGTCTTGGCATTAGGGCCAAGTGAGCGTCGCTATCGGACAGGCGGCCAGCTAGGCAGGGCGGCGGCGGGAAATCCCGATTACTTAGTGTTTCACTATTCGCAACAACGAGGCTCAGCTGCGTCTGGCAATAAACGCCTGTTTACTGCCCGCATCCATACCGCATCGTTTATAAAAGGCTTGAACACCATCGCCACGGCCGGTGAGTAGCATCAACTTGTAGCACCCTTCGTCAAACGCTCGGCCTATGGCCGATTGCATAGCGCAGCTTTACCAAAGCCTGCTCAACTCTACCTAACCAATTATCCTGGCACGTACCCGTTGTTTTTTGATGCGCCCTTCAGCCAGAATTTTTAAGGCTGTTTTTGCCTTGCTGTAGTCAACAGCCACAAAAGAGATTTTTGCTTGAACGGTTATCTTGCCGATGTCGTCATTGCTAAGTTCTGAGCCTGCCGTTAATGCGCCCACAATATCGCCGGGGCGAATCTTATCTTTCTTCCCGGCACTTAGTTGTAGCGTACTGGTACTGGGAGACGACGCATAAGCATCATTTCTATCGTAGGCATGCAATTCACTAAACGTGTATTCCGCTTTTTGAAGCTGTTCTATAGCGCGCACACGATAGATATCGTCAGGGTGCACAAACGTAATGGCCTTGCCGTCCAATCCTGCGCGTCCGGTGCGGCCTATGCGATGCACATGGGTCTCCGGGTCTTGAGCCAGGTCGTAGTTAATAACGGCTGACAAGGCGCTGATATCCAAACCTCGTGCAGCCACATCGGTTGCCACCAAAAACGAAATGCTTTTGTTAGCAAATAGAATGATGGCTTCATCGCGTTCACGTTGTTCTAAGTCGCCGTGAAGCGGGCGTGCATGAAATCCTTGGTTTTGTAAGGTCTCGCACAGAGCCTGAACGTGAATCTTTCGGTTACAAAAAATGATGGCATTCTCGGGTTGGTATTTACCTAGTGCCCGTAATAGCATTTCAGGTTTTTGTTCATCGTTGGCAAACACGAACACTTGTTCAATGTTGTCGGCGGTTTCGGTGGGCTTAACGCGCACTTGCACGGGCTCGTTCTGAATCTCCCGGCTAATGCTTAGAATTTCATTCGGGTAGGTCGCAGAAAACAGCAAGGTCTGGCGATACGGACCGGTGTGGCTAAGGATACTCATGATGTCATCGAAGAAGCCCATGTCGAGCATTCGATCGGCTTCATCCAGTACCAGTGTTTGAATGGTGCTGATATTGAGTGTGCCTTTTTCCAGGTGCTTTTTTAATCGACCGGGTGTGCCCACCACTATGTGCGGCTCGCGCTTTAATGACGTTAGTTGATCGTGCATGGGCTTACCGCCACACAAGGTCAGTACGCGCGTGTTGGCAAGCCCACTGGCCAAGCGACGAATCTCTGCTGCAACCTGGTCGCTAAGTTCGCGTGTTGGACAAATGACCAGTGCTTGTGTTTCGAACACGGTCGCATCTAGCTTGTTTAGAAGGCCCACCGCGAATGCCGCGGTTTTTCCGCTACCGGTTTCGGCTTGGGCCAGTAAATCCCGGCCATCGAGAATGGCTGCCGCAGACCCGGCCTGTATGGGCGTTAAGTCCACGTAGTTAACCGCTGCCAGGGCTTGTTGTAGTTCTGCGCGAATGGGTAGCGAGCTAAACTGTGTGTGTGCTTCAGTGTTCATGGTCGTCTGGTTTAATTCGAACGTGCAATAGCGATGACTTCAATCTCTATCATCATACGTTCGTACACGAGATGGGGTACGGGAATGCCAGAGGTGGCAGGACCCGGTTTGGTAAATGCGTTTGAGCGGATAATCAGGTTTTTATGCAGCTCTTCGGCAGACGCCGCACCCTGATAAAAGGTGGTCACCTTGACTATGTCGTCCATCGTAGCATCAAACTCAGCCAGAACCGCAGCAATATTGCTAAGTGCGATGCGTGTCTGAGAAACAATGTCGTCCGGTTCCAGCACCTGGGCCTTAGCATCCAGCGCAACCTGCCCACCTAGATGAATTACATTGCCAATGCGGTTGCCATGTTTGTAGGGCAGGTGAGTCGTCCAGTCCCAATGGCCTTCAGGCCAGGCATATTGTATGGCAGGTGCACTCTCATTCTTGACAGCGGCCGTGACTGCGATTTGCGTTCGCATTGCGGGGTCCGCAAATCCCGTGACCGCAATGCCGGTTGCAGCAGGCCCGGGTTCGGGAAAAAAGTCGGCTCGAATGCGTGCCGGTTCCTCCCAGTTTTCAGCGGTACCATCGCCTTGGTAGAACACATTCAGCTTAACCACGTCGGAGGCGCTGGCGCCGGCAAGTTTCAGCACGTTGTCAAGCTGCGTCATCATGATGCGGGTTTGTTCAATGACATCGCCAGGTGCGCGGACGTCACCGTTTGGGCTTAGCGACGTCATATCGCTGGTCATGATCAATTGCTGACAACTGACTGCGTGCGAAAAATGCGTGTGTAAGGCGGGTAGTTCCTCGCCCCGGTAGTAATCAACCTGAGCGTGTTCGTCGCTGGCGGCTACCGCTTCCAATTCGATACGCATACCCGGATAGCACAGCTCGGGCAGGCAGATTGTCGATACGGCAGGCTTGACAGAATCGGGCAGGCGCTCTGCAATCAGATTGAGAATGGCAGCTTCATCGTCACTGTCACCGGTGAAGTAGATGACAAACTTAATGACCTGCTTAAGAGAGGCGTTGAAGTCCTCGAGGATATCAACGGCAAACTGAAGCACATTGCGTGTTTGAATGTCCAGATTATCGGGGTTTACGACGGCACCGTGTGTATCCAAATCGGCCTGACCTCCTGTGTAGATCAGGCCGCCACGATTCACACCATGATAGTGAGACAGTTCGGCCGTTGGGTGTGCGTCTGTTTTAACATTCCAGTACCAATGGCCCTCGGGCCAGCTGTGAGTTTTTTCACTCATGAACACACCGTTTAAATTAAGGCTTAGTCACCGCAAATCTCCGGCGAACCACAATCGATAGTGTAGCCGTCAGACCATGACAGTGGGCCAACCGTCTCACCATTGCTCAGTAATATCGAAAACGTCTGATTGGCGGGGGTGGTAGGCACAATGGTCATAGAGTCCCCACCTTGTGTGCTGACAACAATAGAGCCGGCTTGCCATTCGAACGGGTCTCGCGGGTCGAGTGAGCCTGGGAAGTCTACTATCGTGTCATCAACCAGTTGGCGAATGGTGTCCTCGAAGCTCAGTGATACCGTCACATCCACGGCCTCTTGCTGCGTCCAACCTGCCGTCACGGTGAAGGTACCGTTGATGGATGAACGTTGGGAGTTGTTGATTATCTCAACGGGTGAGCCTGTGACTGTGGATACGGTGATGTTGCCGCTAGTAAATCCTAAGTTGCTGTAGTCCAAGCGCTCGATGTTGAGATTGGTGATGTTTAAAGGGCCATCACTGAGTGATGTGGAAAATTTGGCGTTTGTCAATTTCTGGGTTTGCTTGAGAATGACAAACGAAGTATTCCCGGTGATGTAGCCCCCCGTCAATTCAGATACGGATCCTGAACTGTCAGTGGCTGAAAAATTCCGGAACGGATAGTTTCTCAGAGTGCCTCGAAACCCATCTAAGCGCCTTCCGGTTAAGCCGTTATAGGTGTTGTTGCCAGCCGTGCAATCGTTGAACACTCTATCGCTTGAGTATCTGTAAATGCTGCCGCCTGATGCGCAGGTGTATTCCGAGCGCACGGGTACGTCAGTAAATTCCCCCGAGTCAAAAACCGTTTCTAATTGATAGGGGCTATCTAAGGTGATGCCTTGAGAAAACTGAATGTCATCGACTGTGTTTGATAGAAAGAACAATCGCCCCCGGAAGTTAAGGTCGTTTTGCGCATTCTCAAAAAAGCGATCTATCTCGTCTTCATTGATAACCGACACGATGTGTTGAACAAAGCGGGTGGCATTAGCGGACGTAAAAGTGAGTGCAGGTGTTGTTGGTGTCTCAGTCTCACCAGAGCTTAACCGTACATCTTCATACCGTTGCCCCGTTGTGTGGTTGATGACGATATACGTACCATCTTGTACCTCGCATCGCAATACACCCTCACAGACTGATTCAAACGTACTCGCTGTTTGAACCTGATACCAACCATCGTTAGCAAACAGCAATTCGTTAGCAGTGCCGCTGGTGGTTGAGATAACCACAGCATTCCATCGTTCTCCTGAGGTGTGATTAATGACGTTATAGGTACCGTCTGCAACACTGCAGCGGTTTAAGCCATTGCATACGGACGTGTAAGTAGTGCTGTCCTGTACCTGATACCAACCATCGTCAGGAAAGCTTAGCGTTGATCCGTTGATAGTGAGAAAACTTGAGCTGGCTGAATTAACATCTACGCTTTCCCAGCGTTGCCCATTGCTATGATTAACGACAATGTAGCGCCCGTTGGGCACGGTACACTTGAACGTACCTGCGCAAAGCTCATTGAACGTATGGGCCTCTTGAAACTGATACCAGCCATCGTTGGCGACAGTAATGGTATTGCCCACTACTTGTGGGTCCGGGCTGACCGTCCCGAGCGGTGAAGCACTCGCGGAATTCATCGTCAAAATGCCACTGATAAACGTTGCGGCTAAAAGTGGTTTTATACGTCTTCCATATTTCATGCTAGCGTCCCTCCATAGGATTGCCTGCGATTGCGAGTAAAACACCAAAGGTTATGACAGCGATACAAATACCTCGCTGCCATCCTATTCGCTCGCCTAGCCACACCCATGCAAAAAAAGTGGTGGCTGCGGCAAACGCAGAGAAGCCGATAGCGGCTCCCACTCTGCCACCATTGGCAGAGCCGATCAAAAAAACACCTAAAGCTCCGGTTTCCAGTAAAGCTTGCACTATAACCAGATGCTTCAACGAACCTGTTGGCCAAGATAGCTGTTGACTGCGAAACAGACATACAGCGACGAGCACAACAGCCCCCAAAACCGCAAACACTCGGTTGAGATACAACGCATGCATAGCCCCGATTTCGGCGCCGGCCTCTTGCGCTAAGAACATCCGAAAGGCAACGGTTGCAGCGGCTGCCAACCCGAATAACACGGTGGTCCTTAACCAGGATGCGTCGTAGTGTTCGCTATTACGCTTATCGGCATTGCTGGGAACAGCTAAGGCCGCAACTCCTGCAAACACGACCAGCATGGCAACGATTTGTAACCACGACCATGATTCACCGAAGACAACATTCAGGCCCACCAACAGTACAGTAAATGTAGAGGCTGCAGGTGACGCGACTGCCACAGGCCCACGCGCTAAAGCGCAATATAAAAAGTACAGGGCCGCCAGATTTAATAAGCCGGATACCGCTGATGCGGACCATGCGCGAAGGTTCCACGGTGGCCAGTTTGCGGTAACGCCTAACCAGATGGACAATACCGTCAGTGACAGGCCCATGATGATTAAAAACAACACGCTCATTGAAACGCGCTGGCTCGTCACTCTGGCTATGCAGTCAGAACCGCCAATAAGTACGGCACCGCATAAACCCCAAAAAATTCCGTTCATTGATGTTCCTGACGGGTCACCGATAAAGTCCCGAACCGATCAGGAGAAGATGAACTTAGGCTACAGGGCTAAGCGTTTTTCTTAAAGGTATAAATACCACAACCGTACTTCACACCGTCGACTGCGTCACTGACTTTGGCATTCATGTTGATTTCACCGGTGGCATCGACCCAATCGAAACGCTGTAACTCAAAATCACCTTTGATGCCTTCCCACTCAAAGATGCTTTCCGGGTGGAAGACGCGATGAGCATTGAAATGCACGGCATCGGCAAACCCAATGGGGAAGCTGATATACAAAGTGCCACCTGGCTTAAGCATGCGCACAATGTTCTTAACACCTTTAAAGTGCCCTTGTGGGTCAATCGGGTCGCCGTAACGGCCCAGACCGAAGTGCTCAATGGCATGTAAGCAAGAGATAGAATCCGTGATTTTGTCATCGGTATGATCCATCAGGTCTTTCTGGACAAATTTGATATTGGTGTGTCGGCTTTCATTCAATGCACGAATATCGAATACTTCAATTTCTCGGAACGAGGCAACATGAGCAACAAAGCCATCAATGCGTGAGCCGATATCAACGTGACGCTCAGGCTTGGCTTTTGCAATGAAACTTGCGACCAGCAAATCCTGATGATAGTAGTGACCACGCGCCGCTCCGGCGGTGTCTGCGTAGTCGCTGAGTATCCGATAGCCCTTGGTGATCTTGCCGCCTTTCGCCAACCATTCCTTTTTTTGGCTAAGGTAGCGGGGCAAGTTTAGAATGGGCATTTTTTTAAAAAGCAACGCTTTAGATAATTTCTCCCGTTTTTTACGCGTGGGTGGGCGGGTAGTTGCGACAGTCTCGTTGCTCATAAGAAAAACATCTCAATGCTGGATTGCGCTAAAAAGGGTTGGCTGGATTATACGCGTTCATAGGCGTCAGATTCTGCTTGATCGGCTTGTTCTTGCAACCACTGAACAAACAGCCTAGCGACATCATTTTCCCGTTGACTGCCGGTGTCAATAAAATACCCGTCTTTGGCGGGCATGGTGTGTTGGTGCAACAGCTCAAGTTTCTTTGCGAGCACACTGGGTGCGGCGATAAGCATACTCGTCAAGGCCATACCCGAACCCGATTGCGCAAAGTCCACGGCTAATCCGTGTGAGTCCACATAGGTATCTATCTGCTTTTCAACGGGAAGGTCCGCACCCTGTGCAAATTTTGTCCAGGTATCCGCTGTCCCCACGGGTTGTATTAGCAGCTCGTTCATCAGTTCGGCGGCATTTTGCTGTTTAGACGATTTTGACAGCGTGCCGAGCGAGCCGAATAACGCGATTCGGTTACTACCCAATGCCTTTGCATTTTTACCCGCAGCCTCCGCCGGGCAGAAGCGGATTCTGACGTCGGCTGTGGAGGCAATAAATTCATCCGGCCACACCGCTGTGATGATCCGGACCCGCACCTGGCTATTTTCTTTAAGGAAGTCTTTAAGCCTCGGTGCTAAAAACCATTGGGCAATACTGACGCTGGTGGCGACGGTAAGGAGTTCCGGATCGGTGGCTGGTTCAAAGGCATCGGCTGCAGCTCGTAGATTGGCAATTCCGTCGGTGACGCCCGGTAGAAGGCGACGGCCGTCATCGGTCAGGGCAATGCCGCGCGGCTTACGGATGAATAAGGCACAGCCGAATCGTTCTTCCAGAGCCCTGATTTGCTGGCTGACAGCCGATTGCGTCAGTCCCAGCTCATCGGCCGCCGCGGTAAAGCTTAGGAGCCTTGCAGCGCTTTCAAAAACGCGAAACCAACCCAGAGGCGGCAGGGCACGATTTTTCATGACATTATTAAGGTATTAGTAATGCTAATGAATTTGACCCGTAAACGATTGTTTGTCAATCGACGCGTGTCATCGGATAGTACCCACCTGCAAAAAAGCCGTTATGGACCCCCTTTATATGAGCGTTGAAATACGAAAGTTCGTCACCTTCGATGAGGAAATACTCGTGGAGGGCTTTAAGCCGGTGAAAACACCGTGGCGGCTATTTGCGGTGGCCGCTGTCATCACGAACCCGTGGGCGGGTCGCTATGTGGAGGACTTAAAGCCCGAGATCATGAGCATTGGCCCTGAGTTGGGCGAAATCATGACCAAGCGCATGATTGCCTTGGCAGGTAGTGGCGATGCCATTGAGGCCTATGGCAAAGCAGCCGTGGTCGGGCTTAACGGTGAAATTGAGCACGCCTCAGCGCTGATACATACGCTACGCTTCGGCAACTTTTACCGCGAGGCCGTGGGTGCCTCCAGCTACTTGTCGTTTTCAAATACGCGCGGTGGTGCGAATGCACCCATCAGCATTCCCTTAATGGATAAGCATGATGCCGGTAAACGATCGCACTATTTAACTATTCAGTTCTCTATTGCCGATGCACCGCGCGATGATGAATTGGTAATTGTGTTGGGTGGCGCTAACGGCGGGCGACCGCATCATCGCATTGGTGATCGTTATCAGGATTTAAAGGATCTGGGACATGACCTGGACAACCCTGCAGCGATCTAAACTGACCGAGCACCTTTATGGGTGGACCGGTGGGCAAGGTACGCCTTTACTGTTGATTCACGGCGTAGGAATGCGTGCCGACTATTGGTCGAACCTTGTGCCAGCGCTGTCGGAACACTTTGCGCTGACGGTCATTGATATGCCGGGTCATGGTGACAGTCCTGTATTAACGTTAGAAAAACCGAGTATCCAATACTATTCAGATTGCATAGCCGAGGTGCTGTGTGAATCAACTGAGAAGATGTTGGTGGCTGGTCACTCGATGGGCGCGCTAATTAGCGTCGATCTAGCTCATCGATACGCTGCACACGTAAAAGCCATAGCGGTACTTAACGGTGTATTTCAACGGGCACCTGAGGCTGATGCAGCCGTGCGAGCTCGCGCCGATAAACTCGATGGTGTGAGCACAGCCGATCCGACACTCACGCTTGAACGTTGGTTTGGAGCAACTCCATCAGGCGTTGATGCTGACGCTGCCCTGTGGTGCAAGCGTTGGCTTCTATACATGAACCCGCGTGGGTATCAGCAGGCCTATACAGCCTTTGCCTATGATGACGGGCCGCTGCAAAGTACTCTTGAAAAATTGCACTGCCGGGCGCTCTTTACAACAGGTGAGCTTGAGCCGAATTCAACGGCTGCTATGTCTGAGGCAATGGCACGGCTTGCTCCGCAGGGGAGTTCTTATATCGTGGGTGGTGCTGCGCATATGATGTCCATGACGCACGGCGATGAGGTGTGTGATCGTATGGTCAAATTTTTCCAAAGTGTTGATGGAAGCTGCTCATGACATTTGATTCTAAAGCCTTGCGTGGAGCATTCAGTAGCTACATGACCGGGGTGACTGTGGTTACAGCCTGTTCTGAGGATGGTTCACTGGTTGGGTTTACCGCTAACTCGTTTACATCGGTATCCTTAGACCCGCCGTTATTGTTGGTTTGTCCGGGTAATCATCTCAACTCTTATTTGGTGTTTGAACATTGCTCGCATTTTGCGGTGAACATTCTCTCGGATGCTCAGGAATCGGTATCGAACGAGTTCGCTCGCTCTAACGACGATCGCTTTTCAGCCGTGGACTGGCAAGCTGATGATAACGGCTGTCCTATTATTGCAGGCACCAGCGCCGCTTTTTCCTGCCGTGTCCATTCACGACATACCATGGGTGATCACCTTGTGCTTATCGGTGAAGTGCTTGGCTTTGAACACAGTGGCAAGCCGGGGCTGGGGTATTGCAGTAGTGGCTACTTCACTTTGGGGCGTGAGCGTGAAGCCAATGCCGTCGCAACAACCGGTTTAACCGGCTTTACTGGCGTCATCGTTGAACATCAAGGGCAGTTGTTACTCAACGATAATAACGGTGTTAAGTCGGTTCCGCACATCGCGGTTGAGAAAGGTGAGGGTGCTCGCAGTGCCTTAAATAATCACCTGCGTTTACAAGGACTCAACATAACCTTAGGCCCGGTTTATTCGATATACGATGATCACACTAACGGTCATCGATATACCTTCTTCACAGCAAAAGCCTCAACTAACGCTTCTGCAAACATGGGCAGTTATTGCCCGATAGATACTCTGCCAGAATCAACGTTTATCGATTGCGCGCAGGCCGATATGGTGAAGCGTTACTGTGCCGAGTATCAAACACAGGAATTTGGTTTGTACGTAGGTGATGTCATTGAGGGTGAAGTGCATCATGGTGAATAGCAAAACACGCGGATTATCATTATGAAATTTTCTCTCTTTGCACATATGGAGCGCCTTGCACCGGAGCAGGAGCACACTCAGTTATACGAAGATTTTTTAAGTCTGTGTCGTATGGCGGATGAAGGGGGGATGCGGGCCATTTGGACGGGCGAGCATCATGGAATGGAATTTACCATTGCGCCTAATCCTTTTATCACCATAGCGGATATTGCCAATCACACAAAGAATGTAAAGCTGGGTACCGGCACGGTCATCGCACCTTTTTGGCATCCCATACGACTGGCTGGCGAGGCTGCGATGACAGACCTGGTGACCGGCGGCAGATTAGAACTGGGTATTGCCCGTGGTGCTTATATGTACGAGTACGAACGTATGATGCCTGGCTTGGATGCCTGGGAAGCGGGCCAGCGCATGCGTGAGACAACCGTGTTGCTGCGTGAACTTTGGGCCGGTGACTGTGCACACAAAGGGGAGTTTTATGAGTTCCCGTCAACCAGTTCAGCGCCAAAGCCTGTGCAAGAAGGTGGGCCGCCTATTTGGATTGCTGCGCGAGATCCATCCAGTCATGAGTATGCCGTACACAATGGGTTCAACGTGCAAGTCACGCCTTTATGGCAGGGTTATGAAGAGATTGAATCGTTAATGGGAAAGTTCAACGCAGCGTGTGACACCTACTCAGGCCCGCGGCCGGAGATCATGTTGTTGCATCATACGTATGTCGGCAGTGACGCTAACGATGTCGATGTTGCCTCGAGAGAGCTCAGTCGGTTCTACAATTATTTTGGTGCGTGGTTTCAGAACAAGCGAACGGTCACACAAGGTCACATCGATCCACTGTCTGACGAGGAGCTAGCAGCTAATAAGATGATGGCACCTGAGAATATGAAGCGAGACCTAACTATCGGTACCGCATCTGAGGTAATCGACCAAATCAAACGCTATGAAGATTTGGGCTACGACGAATATTCCTACTGGATAGACAGCGGGATATCAATTGAGCGCAAATGCGAGTCTTTGGATCGTTTCATTAACGATGTTATGCCCGCCTTCACCTAGGAATTCATCATGTCAGTATTAGAACAGTACCAACTCTTTATCGATGGCCAGTGGTGTGACGGTGCGAAAGGTCAGACGCTGGACAGTATTGACCCGTCAACAGGCGATGTCTGGGCCAATTTTGCGTGCGCCGCTGAAGGCGATGTTAATAGAGCCGTCAGTGCCGCCAGGCGCGCCTTGAACGATCCTGCCTGGCGCAACATCACGCAAACGGCGCGCGGCAAAATGCTTTTTCGGCTGGCCGACCTTATTGAAGAACACGCTGAACATATTGGGCGTGTTGAAACGAAAGACAGCGGTAAGCTTGCGTCCGAAACGGTTGCGCAGTCTCGCTACGTGGGTGACTACTATCGCTACTTTGCGGGTTTAGCCGATAAGATTGAAGGCGCGGTTTTACCCATCGATAAACCGGATATGCACGTGTTTACCACGCGTGTGCCTATTGGTGTGGTGGCGGCGATTGTGCCGTGGAATGCGCAGATGTTTTTAACCGCAACCAAGATCGGCCCGGCATTGGCCGCAGGTTGTACGGTCGTATTAAAAGCGTCGGAAATTGCACCGGCACCGATGTTTGAATTTGCCAAGCTAATAGAGAAGGCAGGTTTCCCACCGGGTGTTGTGTCTGTTATCAGTGGCGATGCGCCCAACTGCGCTATTCCGTTAACCCGTCATCCGGATGTCGATCGCATTGCGTTCACTGGCGGTCCCGAGACAGCGCGGCACGTGATAAGAAATTCGGCTGAGAACTTTGCTGTAACCACGCTGGAACTTGGCGGCAAATCGCCCATCATTGTCTTTGATGATGCTAACGTTGAATCGGCTGTAAATGGACTCATTGCCGGTAACTTCGGTGCGTCGGGTCAATCGTGTGTAGCGGCCTCAAGAGGATTGGTGCAGCGCGGTATTTACGATCAGCTGGTGCAAACTATTCAGGAGCGGGCAGAGCGCATTGTTGTCGGGGACCCGCAAACGGCAGATACGCACGTCGGCCCGTTGTGTACCGTGGCTCAGATAGAAAATATCGAAGCCACCTTATCCAAGTCTATTGATCAAGGCGCCAGCATACGATTTGGTGGTCAGCGAACCGAGAACACCACCGGCCATTACTTCAACCCCACACTGGTTGAATGTCTGTCGCACGATACAGAAACCTTAAAGGTTGAGATGTTTGGCCCTGTCATGTCATTGCTCCCTTTCGATACGGAAGAGGAAGCCATTGAGTTGGCCAATACCAGTGATTTTGGACTGGGTTCTGGTGTATTTACCGAGAATTTGGCCAGAGCGCATCGGGTCTCATCGCAGCTTCGATCCGGTATCTGCTGGATTAACACCTACCGCGCGGTATCACCCATTGCGCCGTTCGGCGGGTTTAACCAATCGGGCTATGGTCGCGAGGCGGGTATGGATTCCATCCTCGATTACACGCGAACGCGCACCACCTGGATCAATACCTCAGAGCAACCCATGGCAGACCCGTTTACGATGCGATAGTTTTTCGTGTTGTTGTCGTGCTGTGGTTGTAAACTGCACATAGTGTCCGACTAAACCGCTTTAAAAAACAGGTTGCGCTATGGAATTCAATCAGCCCTTGGGCGGCAATGATATGCCACGCTTTTCAGGTCCTAGCACCATGATGCGTTTGCCGTCGCAGGCAACGGCTGAAGGGCTTGATGCGTGCTTCATTGGTATTGGGCTTGATATCGGTACATCGCATCGCCCGGGTACGCGTTTCGGGCCGCGGCAGATCCGTTCTGAGTCGGCCATGATCCGCCCGTACAACATGAAAACTCGCATCTCGCCGTTTGATCATTTGCAAGTAGCGGACATTGGCGATGTGCCCATCAATACCTTCAACTTAACGAAAAGTGTCGACATCATCGAGTCGTTTTACGATGATGTTTTAAAGCATGATGCTGTGCCGTTTACGCTCGGTGGTGATCACACTCTGGTATTACCCATTGTGCGAGCTATGGCAAAAAAACATGGTCCTGTCGGCATCATCCATGTCGATGCACACGCTGACATTAACGATCATATGTTCGGCGAAAAGATCGCGCACGGCACACCGTTTAGACGAATGGTAGAAGAAGGTTTAGTTGAGCCCTTTAAGGTTATCCAAATAGGTTTAAGAGCTACCGGCTATGCGGATGATGATTTTGATTGGTCACGCAACCAAGGCTTCCGTGTGGTGCAGGCTGAAGATATCTGGTACAAGTCGCTCAACCCGTTAATGGCAGAAGTCAGAGAAATGATGGGCGATCACCCTGTGTATTTCTCTTTTGATATCGACTCTTTCGACCCTGCCTTTGCGCCAGGTACCGGAACCGCTGAGCCCGGCGGTTTAACCTCTCACCAAGGCTTGGAAATTGTCCGTGGCACATACGGCATCAATCTGGTTGGGTGCGATTTAGTGGAAGTCTCTCCACCTTACGATCAGTCCGGAAACACGGCCACCTTAGGGGCAAACATCTTGTATGAAATGTTGTGCTCGCATGCCAGTCGTTTTATCAAATAAGCGCCATGGAAGATGACAACCCGGCTGCGTTGCATGCCTTGGCAAACACACGCTTTGCACCTTATTGGTTAGACAGCCTTGACTCGGTGGCAGACCAACCGGCTCTTACACATGATGTAAAAACCGATTTACTCATCGTGGGTGGAGGATTTTGCGGATTGTGGTCGGCTATTTTGGCGAAAGAAGCAAACCCCTCAAGAGAGATAGTCCTTATTGAGGCCAAGTCCATTGCTAACGGTGCTAGCGGTCGCCCGGGCGCTATTTTGTCTACCTCCGTAATGCATGGCATTGACAATACCGAGCGCATGTTCCCGACAGAGGTTGCCACGCTTGAAGAGCTGGGTAAAAAAAATCTGGATGCCTTTAAGGCGTCATTGGAAAAATACAACGTTGAATGCGATTTAGAGTGGGGCGGTGAACTCAAAGTCTCCATTCGTGATGAAGGATTAGACGCTGTTGCTGAAGACTTCGAGTTGTACAAAAAGTACGGCCATGACGCCGTTGTGCTGAACAAGCAAGAGGTGCAGGCAGAAATCAACTCACCGCTGTTTCACGCCGGTGTGTGGTCCAAAAAGCGTAGTGGCACGGTGCATCCCGGCAAGCTTGCACGGGGCTTAAAACGTGTGGCGATAGAACTCGGCGTTAAGGTGTATGAAAACACACCGCACCTTAGCAACAGTTTTATTAACGGTGTTATTAGTGTTAAAACACCTTCTGCCACGATTGACGCTAACAAAGTCTTATTAGCAACCAACGCATGGGCTGCCGGCCATAAACATATTAAGCGACGTGTTGCTGCTGTTCGCGATCGTATAGTGGTCTCAGAACCGTTGAGCGATGAGCAAATGCAGATGGTCGGTTGGCAACACCGCCAAGGCGTATACGACACCAGAACGCAGCTTAACTATATGCGTTTGACCAAAGACAATCGAATTTTGTTTGGTGGTCGATTGGATTACTTCTTCAACAACAATACCGACCCGGCTACCGACAAAACAGCAGCGCCTTTTTTACGCTTGGTCAATGCATTCTATCGTACGTTTCCACAGCTGAAAGAGAGCGTACGGTTCTCCCATGCTTGGAGCGGCCCCATTGGGTTAACCACGAGAATGGCTGTGCACTATCAGCGGTTTCATGAGGGCAACATGATCTTTGCAGGTGGGTACTCGGGCTTTGGTGTCACGGCCTCGCGCTTTGGTGCCGCGACGGGCTTGGATATTCTGGACGTAAAAGACACAGAAGCCACTCGGTTATCGTTTGCCCGCACGGTGCCTGCTTATATTCCACCGGAGCCGTTCCGATGGATAGGCGCAAAGATCACCATGTATGCGCTTGATACTCTGGACGAGAAAGGCGGATGGCGTAAGTTATGGGTGCGCATGGTTGAGAAAATGGGTTTTCCGATTACGCTGTAGTGCTGATGCTGGCAGTCAATTAACGAACGCCAAAGCAAAAACAGAGGGTATTTCGCTAGCTATAAAGTGCGGTAATAGTGAACAGCATGATTAATTGGCTATAGAGTTCCCAGAGCGTTTGCCAGATACAAAGCTTAAGTACTCCTTACTGAACGCCCGGTAGCCTTGCGAGGTGAATCCTAAGTGCTGATTCAGCTGCTCATGCAATCGAGGCAACTGATGGAACGGTACACTGGGTAATAAATGATGCTCCGCGTGATAGGGCATATTCCAGGTCATGATCCGGCCAAACGTATTGGTAATAACAGTACGGGTGTTTAAAAACTTGTTATCGATATGCGGGCACAGCCCGTGCTCTGCCAGGTGGTACAGCTTAAGAAAGGGGAAGCCCAGTGCAATGGGAACAAGCCATAACCAAAGAAATATCGGTGAGATAAAAAGCGTATAAAGAGCGATGGCCAAATAGAGTAAGGCCAGTAGACGAGCTTCGGTTTTGATAGCACGTCTAGCCTTTTCCGGCACGTAGCAATCGTCAATATGATAGAAACACTGTTGCCACAACAACGTGATTTTACTTTTCCAATAGGGCAGTGTGGATACGAACAGTAAGTAACTTCCCCAATTGTCAGGCTTTGAGTGCCCTTTAATTTCCGGGTCGCGTTCAGGGTCGTTGGTATAGCGATGATGATCCAAATGGAAATAACGAAACCACAGAAACGGTTGTACAAGCACCGCTCCACAGGCAAAGCCTATGACCTCATTCAGGGCCGAATGTTTAAACGGGGTTTTGTGAGTGCATTCATGCTGTAGGTTGAACAAGAAAACCAAGCCGATGCCATAGGGCAGTAACAACAATGCCCAGCCTGGTACTTTTAGCGCAATGAGAAAGGCAAACAACGCCAACATTCCGCAATGAGCAGTTAGGTGTAACAGCCCCGAAGAATTGTTTTTCTGCTGCAACGATTTACGTGTATCCGCGGGCAGTTGTTCCAGAAACTGTTGATGGTCCATGGCAAGAAAAACGCGTTATTAACATAACAGTGCCAGAATCATACGCCGTCGCAATCGGTAAATCATTGGTTGGCCAATTTATTGTGATTGCTCATAGATATTGAGGCTGGAAATGGCAATTCGGCCGACCGGGACCACCGTTGTTCTGTGATGTTAGAAATCTGTTCGGAAAGCGACTAGAAACGATGCAGTTGGCTCCCCATCCGTTACAATCCGAGCTACTCGGATGGCTCGTCTCATAGGAAAAACGGGGCGATATTCAGAGCGTTAGGTGTTCGAATTTTTTCCAATTGGGAGGCGCAATGCAGAGTCAGGCTAGAGCAATTGTCATTGGTGGCGGAGTGGTTGGTTGCTCTGTGCTTTTCCATCTGGCAAAGGCCGGTTGGACGGACGTTTTACTTATAGAGCGTTCCGAACTCACATCAGGCTCTTCTTGGCATGCCGCTGGTGGTTTTCATACCCTCAATGGCGACCCTAACGTTGCCAAGCTGCAGGCGTACACGGTTTCTCTTTACGATGAACTGGAAGAAATCTCGGGTCAGTCCTGTGGGCTCCATCTCACGGGTGGCGTCATGATGGCCGATACGAATGAGCGTATGGATTTCTTGCGAATGACGCACGCCCGCAGCCGGTGTCTGGGCATGGAAACAGAAATCATCACGCCGTCTGAAGCCAAAGCCATGTTTCCGTTGATGGACGAAAGCCATTTTGTCGGTGCATTGTGGGACCCGGTTGAAGGCCACCTTGACCCGTCGGGCACAACGCACGCTTATGCCAAGGCAGCGCAAAAGCTCGGTGCCAAAATCGAGTTACGTAATCGTGTAATGGACATTACGCAGTCACCCGATGGCACCTGGCAGGTCATCACTGAGAACGGCACAATCACCACCGAGCATGTCGTTAACGCTGGTGGCTTATGGGCGCGTGAAGTGGGCCGCATGGTTGGACTGGAACTTCCCGTGTTGGCAATGGAGCATATGTATTTGCTCACCGACAATATGCCGGAGGTGATGGAGTTTAACCAAAGCACCGGTCGCGAGTTGGTGGGTGTTATCGATTTTAAAGGTGAGATCTATACCCGGCAGGAAGGCAATGGGCTGTTACTAGGTACCTATGAAAAAGCGTGCAAGCCTTGGTCGCCCAACAATACCCCTTGGGATTTTGGCCATGAGCTTTTGCAACCCGATTTAGAACGTATTTCTCCATCGCTGGAAATCGGTTTTAGACATTTTCCGGCGTTTGAAAATGCCGGGATTAAACAAACCATCAATGGTCCTTTCACATTCGCCCCCGATGGCAATCCGCTTGTAGGGCCGGTCGAAGGGTTGACTAACTTCTGGTGTGCATGTGCCGTTATGGCGGGTTTCTCACAAGGAGGCGGTGTGGGGTTGGCGCTGGCCAATTGGATGACCGAGGGTGATCCGGGCTTTGACGTGTACGGTATGGACGTCACACGATACGGCGACTGGGCAACGCTTCGATACACCAACGCGAAAGTGCGCGAAAACTATTCCCGTCGTTTCTCCATTCGTTTTCCTAACGAAGAACTACCCGCAGCAAGACCTCAGCAAACTACACCGCTTTATGATGTCCTCAAGAACGAGAAGTTTGCGGTCATGGGCGATAGTTGGGGCTTAGAGACGCCCATGTGGTTTGCAGACAGTGCTGAGAACGCGCACGACATCCCTTCGTTCCATCACTCTAACGATTTTGCGGCTATTTCCAATGAAGTAAAGAAAACCCGCGAGTCAGTCGGTGTTACCGAAATTTCAAACTTTGCCAAGTATGAGATATCCGGTGAAGGGGCCGAACTCTTTTTGTCTTATCTGACGACAAACACCATGCCCAAATTAGGACGCATGGTGTTGACGCCGATGTTGAATGAGAACGGCAAGCTCATTGGTGATTTCACTATTGCCAAGTTGGCCGAAGAACGGTTCATGATGTGGGGCTCAATTGCCGCGCAGAAATATCATATGCGCTGGTTTCAAAAGTTCTTAATAGAATACCCCGGCGTACGTATCAGACGATTCGATATGGATTTGGTGGGCTTATCCATTGCTGGGCCGAACGCGCGTAATGTACTTCAGGAGCTGTGTGACACTGACGTGAGTAATGCGGGTTTCCGTTTTATGGATGCACGTGAAATTGATGTTAACGGTGCACCGTGCATTGTGAATCGCATTTCTTACACCGGAGACTTAGGCTACGAAATCTGGATGGCTCCGGCTTACCAGCGCAAAGTCTATGAGGGTATCCAAGCCGCTGGTGAGCAGTACAACCTAGTGGACTTCGGCATGCGGGCATTGTTATCTATGCGTTTAGAGAAAAACTTTCCAACTTGGTTTGCTGAACTTCGTCCTATCTATGGTCCGTTTGAAGGCGCAATGGAGCGCTTTATCAAATTTGATAAAAACGATTTTGTAGGACGTGAAGCGGCCGCCGCTGAATATGAACAAGGGCCGAAACTACGACGCGTCTCATTAGTCATCGAGGCGCAAACAGCTGACGTTATGGCAGATGAGCCTGTGTGGGCGAAAATCGGCGATACAGATTACGCCTCTGTGACGCCGCCGCATGGCCATGGTGCCCCGAGATTTGATGACATAGGCGCTCAAACTCCTAAACCAGATCCCCAAAGGGAGGGTGATTGGCGTGTGGTCGGATGGGTAACCTCCGGTGGCTATGGGCATTTTGTTGAAAAGTCGCTGGCGCAGGTTTATTTACCGGTCGAGTTGTCGGAAAAAGCGGAAGCAGGGTTGTTTGAAGTTGAAATTTTGGGTGTGCGATATCCGGCACAGATTGCCATCGAACCGCTTTTTGATCCTAGCGCTGAGCGAATGCGCAGCTGAGGAGCTTATGGCCCTAAGAAGTTGGATTGACTAGTTCGGATAAAAACACACCGCGAAGTTTTTCTAAAAAGGCCTCGCGGTGTTCATCGACCACGAAGTCGAAGTGCATGAACGTGTAGATATCGACACCGGAACGTTCAATTTGTACGGCCAGAAGGTAGTAGGCTAAAAATCTATCCTCCGTGACGCTGGGACTTTTGGGCATGTAAAAGCCTGTGCCGGTGGACCCAATGAATATCAGTGCATCGCGTAGGTCTGCAAGGTACCCATCCACACGCTGCTGTTGTGTTGTCGCACTGTTGTTGCAGTTTCCATGTTGTATCCATGGCCACACGTCCAATGAAAAATGTGCCAGCGGTTGAAAAGCAGGATTAGCCAGATTAGGCGTACTTCGGTTTGCGCAGTTCGTGACTATTTCTCCGCGCGAGTCAAAGACCACTTCAGCGCCATCATCTTTTCTTAAAAAATATTGATTACCTATCTCACCGTTTAATTGATGGCTGTGATTGGCGCGTGTATGCAGTAACAGCGTATTAACGAATGCAAGCTTTAGCTGTACGTTAGGATTGGCTAAATCATAGTTATTGGTCTGTTGATTTTCAATTTGTCCAGATCTCATACCGAGTTCGGCGGCGGTGCTCGTGTTTATCGCAGCGAGTGTGGCAATTAGAAAAAGAGACTGAAAATATTTCATATTGAATTGACCGAACCAAAATGCTTAGGGAGGGATTTGGTATTCGGGTCAAAGTTTGACAGACAACGTCTTACGAATTCTACGTACAATTACCGACGTCGTACGATAGATGCGCCTCAAGAATGCTTGCGAGTGAGAGGTGGACAATGTTTGAGGGTATAACGCCTTGACAGTTAGGCAGATTCCAGCTCCTGTTTAGGGATGTCTCGCACAGATATCAGGTAGTTGACTTCGGTGTCGCTAGGTTCAATGCCCGTCATGCAATGCAAGTAGAGACGGATTCTGGAGGCGCGAGTCTCCCAGCTCTCACCGTGATCTAAGGTGTCATAGCCAATCGGAGTGTAGTAAACCATCCGCGCGCGTACGCCAGCCTCATCGGGTGCAAAGCTATGATTGAGGAAAATTTGGGTAATAGAATCTATCAGCATAATGTCGTTTTGCTGAACATCCTTTTTGATTTTCGCGTCGCGACGAGCCCAATCTCGAATGGCAAAATCCAGCGCCGTATTGAAGTTTCCTTCCCTAAGCCAGACATCGTAGAGCTGCGCTAAAGCGAGCGTGATTGTGTCTGCAGGCTTTTCCGTCGCTTCAATAAGAATTTGCGTGTTGTGACTTGACCAATGTTGGAGCAAAGCACGCAACAAATCTGAGCGATCTCTAAAGTACCAATAAAAACTGGAGCGGGCGCAGTTGAGTTTGTTGGCCAAGGTGAGTACCTTGACTTGCTCAACCCCTTCATTAATAAGGGTGTGTAACGCTGTATTGATCCAATCTTCCTTGGTCGTTCGACCGGGGCCCCTGACCCTTGTCTTTAAGTCCATGCTCTGTGCATCCCTCCGCGGCTGCGTTGAACAACAGGCTCTTTAAGCAAGAATACAGCGACAACCAAGAATGTCAGTGCGAGAAGGGTAATATTTCCGGCCTAGCGGTATTATTACCGCAAAATTAACTCGTTCCCCATGAATACCTACTTAAAAGGAATTGTCAGTGCCTTTGCCGCGCAGGTTTTGTGGGGACTTTTTCCCATTTATTGGAAGTTTTTAGCGGGCGTTCATTCACTTGAAGTGCTCAGTCAGCGCAATATTTGGTGCGCAGTTTTTCTTGGTTTGCTTGTGCTTGCCGTTAAGAGTCGGCGGGATATCGTCTGGCAAGTCTTCAAAATAAAGGCAGAGCTGCTTTGGCATGTTTTTTCCGCCAGTCTCATTGCGATTAATTGGTTGGTCTATATCTGGGCGGTTAACAATAATCATGTTGTCGACGCCAGCCTCGGGTATTTTCTATCGCCGTTAGTCAGTGTGGTGCTCGGCTTTGTGGTGTTTGCCGAAAGGCTGAGCGCGGTCCAGTGGTTAGCGGCGGCTCTGGCAGCTGTTGGTGTACTTATCATGACTGTTGCCAGTGGTGTTTTCCCATGGATAGGTTTAACGCTTGCAGCTACGTTCGGCATCTATGGCATGGCGCGTAAGAAAGCGACTACAGGCCCCATAAACGGATTGTTTGTCGAAACATTCCTGTTGCTTCCGCCAACGCTTATTGCCTTGGGTTGGTTATCTAGTCAGGGATATCTGATTTACGAAAAGCCTTTTGAGCAAGTGGAGCTGCTGTTAGCCTTTGGTGGTGTTATCACTGCCGTGCCACTTGTGCTATACGCTCAAGGAGCACGTGCATTGCCGTTAAATTTAAGTGGCCTTTTAGTCTTTATTACACCAACCATTCAGTTCTTGATCGGATGGCTGGTCTATCAAGAACCTATCGCTCTATCTGGCTGGATCGGCTATGCCTGTATCTGGAGCGCATTGATTATCTATTGCGTAGTACTGGTGCGGCGACCACAGAGCCAGGTTCGAAAAGCGCTCTGAGAAAAACTGCAAGTATGAGCGTGCATTTCACCGATGTGGAACCACCCAAATAGCTACCGCATTCGGTGAATGAGCGGAACGTGCTTAAAATATATGATTCAGGACTTTACATTTCCGCCCTAGTCAAATAGCCTTAAAGCTTGACGAAGACTTGGTGGGAGAGTCCAGTCTCCTTGTGAAGACTGGCGCCGAAGGCGCAACAGCCCGTAAACGCTCAGGCATAAAGGACCATCAACGTCAGTCAACTCTGGAGAGTGGCAATTTAGGTTGCCCGCCCAAGGGGAAAGAACGCAGTTGTACGGCGTTCCAATCTCTCAGGTTCCCGGACAGAGGGGCACAGATGCGATTTGCATCAGTGCCACCGACGGAACCTGAAAGTGTTATGAGTATAAAAACCCCGCTATACCACTCGCACGTTGCCGCTGGCGGCAAAATGGTTGATTTTGCTGGCTACAGCCTGCCAATTCACTATGGGTCGGTCATCAAAGAACATCACAGCGTTCGACAGTCGTCGGGCATGTTTGATGTGTCTCATATGACCATCGTAGACGTGTCTGGCACAAATTCGAAAGACTGGCTGCGACATCTTTTCACCAATGACGTAGCCAAACTAAAACACGGTCAGGCGTTGTACAGCTGTATGTGTCTTGAGGACGGTGGTGTCGTTGATGATCTTATCGTCTACTTTTTAGATGACGATAACTACCGTGTCATCGTTAATGCATCAACCCGCGAAAAAGACCTTGCGTGGTTTGAAAAAAATGCGCAAGACGGTGTGTCCTTCACGGTTCAAGATGACTTAGCGCTAGTGGCTATACAGGGGCCAGACGCGGTTGCCACAGCAAGCCAAGTCCTTGATGAGTTCGGCTTAGGCGGTGCAAAGACTCAAGCCTTAAAACGGTTTAGTGCCTGGCGGTCCGATCAATGGTTTATTGCCCGCACCGGCTATACCGGAGAGGATGGTCTTGAGATAGCGCTGCCAGCAGAAAGGGCCGAAGAATTCTGGGAATCCCTGTTGCAAAAAGGTGCTAATCCGGCGGGTTTAGGTGCAAGAGATACCTTGCGTTTAGAGGCCGGAATGAGTTTGTACGGCAATGACCTTGATGAGCAACACAGCCCGGTGGAATCGGGTATTGCCTGGACCGTCGACCTAAGCGATGCGGATCGGCAATTTATAGGTCGCCCGGTACTGGAAGCGCAGAAAACATCCGGGACGGAACACCGACAAGTTGGATTAACACTGGAAGGTAAGGGCGTGTTGCGACAAGGGCAGACGGTTGAACTTGAGGGCGTCGCTGTGGGTGAAATTACATCGGGCACGTTTAGTCCAACGCTTGAAAAAACCATCGCCTTGGCCAGAGTCAATACGCCGATGGTCGGTGCTTGCGAAGTGCGCATTCGAGATAAGTCGCACGCGGCACGAATTATCCCCGTTCCCTTTTTATCCGGAGAAAAATCATGAGTCAGTTTGTCAGCGATTTCGTTGGGCGACATATCGGCCCTCGTGAAAAAGACGTACAGATCATGCTGAACACTCTGGGCTTAAGTTCGGTGGAAGAGCTGATAACTCAGGTTGTGCCGGAGGGTATACGTGATAGCGAACGCCTATCGGCCATTGGCGATGGTGCATCAGAAGCTGCCGCCTTGGCAGAAATTCGGGCAATGGCAAATAAAAATATCGTTAAGCGCTCAGCGTTAGGACAGGGGTACTACGACTGTCATCTGCCGAGCGTTATTCAACGCAATGTGTTTGAAAACCCTGCCTGGTACACCGCTTACACACCGTATCAACCCGAAATTGCTCAGGGGCGTTTAGAAGTATTGTTTAACTTCCAAACTATGATTTGCGAGCTTACTGGGTTGTCTATTGCCAATGCGTCCCTTTTAGATGAAGCCACGGCTGCAGCAGAGGCTATGGCAATGGCTCATAGAGCCTTGCGGGGTAAACGCAATACCCTGTTGGTGGCAGATGATTGTCATCAACAAACGATTGACGTATTGAATACAAGAGCAGCACCTTTGGGAATTGAGGTGAAGGTCGTGGCCGTCGCTCAGCTGAATTCCGCCTTAGCGTCTGAAACTGATTCCGTATTCTCAGTACTTTTACAGTACCCGGGTACCTACGGTGAGGTTCATGATTTTGCTGAACTAGCATCATCCATTAAGCAAGCTGGCGCCATGACTATCGTTGCGGCGGACTTACTAAGCTTGACCGTTTTGGACGCACCAGGAGATTGGGGCGCCGACATTGTAGTAGGTAGTGCACAGCGCTTTGGTGTCCCAATGGGCTTTGGCGGGCCACACGCAGCGTTTATGGCTACCACCGATAAGCATAAACGAAGCCTACCCGGACGTTTGGTGGGTGAGTCTATCAGTGCAGATGGTAAACCGGCCTATCGGCTAGCTTTACAGACCCGAGAGCAGCACATCCGTCGTGAAAAAGCGACTTCAAACATATGCACCGCACAGGCATTGCTGGCCATTATTGCAACGCTCTATGCGTGTTATCACGGGCCTCAGGGGTTAGTAGCTATTGCCAGGCGGGTTCGCAGGTATACCGATCAGTTAGTGAGTGGCTGTAAAAACCACGGTATCAACATCAGTACGCAAAGGTGGTTCGATACCGTTGCTATAGACGTGGCGGATGCGAAGGTGTGTGTTGAGCGTGCCTGTCAGGCCGGGTATAACGTGCGTGAAATCTCCAGTAATCGTGTGGGTATCAGTCTTGATGAAACAACAACGCTTGAAGATGTTAAAGCGTTGGTCTCTGTAGTCGCCGATGTTGCATTAATAGACGTGGAGTTGTCAGATGTAGACGATAGAGATGTGCAAGACGATCGGGTACCTAGCTTTTTGTCACAGCCGTGTTTCCATGCGTATCATTCTGAAACAGAAATGATGCGTTACTTGCGTACATTGGCATCACGCGATATTGCGTTAGATCAAGCCATGATTCCATTGGGATCGTGCACCATGAAGTTAAATTCAGCAGCGGAAATGACGCCGCTTTCATGGCCTGCGTTTGCGCATATACATCCCTTTGCACCCGCCGATCAAACGCAAGGCTATAAACAACTAACCGATGACCTGGAGCGTATGTTGTGCGCGTGCACCGGCTACGATGCGTTGTCGCTACAGCCTAATGCGGGAAGCCAAGGGGAGTACGCGGGGTTGTTGGCCATTCGCCGTTATCACGATAGTCGTGGAGATACCGCCAGAAATGTTTGCTTAATACCTAGCTCTGCACACGGTACCAATCCTGCCAGTGCTCAAATGGCTGCGATGAAAGTGGTGGTCGTCGCCTGTGATAGTCAGGGCAATGTCGATCTGGATGATCTGGATAAAAAGCTTGCTGCTAATGAAGGTTTGGTTGCTGCAATCATGATCACCTATCCCTCAACGCACGGTGTGTTTGAAACAGAAGTGCGCACCGTGTGCGACAGAGTGCACGAGGCGGGAGGCCAGGTTTATATCGATGGTGCTAATTTGAACGCTATGGTTGGTACCGCAGAGCCAGGATCTTTTGGCGGTGATGTATCCCATTTGAATTTACATAAAACGTTTTGCATACCCCATGGCGGTGGTGGTCCTGGGGTTGGGCCAATTGGGGTTAAAGAGCATTTGGCACCTTGGCTGCCGGGGCATCATGTGAGTGGCGATAGTACCGGTGTCGTTAGCGCAGCGCCCTTCGGTAGTGCATTAATTTTACCTATCACGTGGATGTACATCCGCATGATGGGAACTTATGGATTAAGGAAGGCGACAGAGACTGCCATTCTTAACGCTAACTACATTGCTAAGCGTCTGTCCGATGCTTATCCTATTCTCTATCGCGGTCATGAAGGTCACGTGGCACATGAATGTATTTTGGATACACGAGTTCTGAAAGAGGAAACCGGCATCACAGTCGATGACATTGCAAAGCGTTTAATGGACTATGGTTTCCATGCGCCAACCATGTCTTTCCCTGTCTCGGGTACGTTAATGGTTGAGCCCACCGAAAGTGAATCCTTAGCCGAGATCGACCGCTTCTGTGAAGCCATGCTTTCCATCGCTGAGGAAGCTCACAACATTGCAAATACCGACAACGATTGGAGTAGTGACGATAACCCGCTGGTTAACGCCCCGCACACGATGGAACATCTCGCGGTTGATGAGTGGAAGCGTGCCTATTGCCGTAAGACCGCTGTATTTCCTTCAGGGGTGAGTCCTGCCAACAAGTATTGGCCGCCGGTGAGTCGCATTGACAACGTGCACGGTGACAAGAATCTGATTTGTTCTTGCCCTCCGTTAACTGATTATGTCGATCTCGTTGAAGCATAAACAGATACCGATCTCAAACGACTACTAAATAATCGGGCAATGATGCGCTACCTGCTGAACCACTGGAGAGGGCGGCAATCATTGGCTTGGTCATTTTGGGTAAATCTTGTTGCCGTTCGGGTGTGTTTATTCCTACTTCAGGATGTTTTACTGGCCAGGGAAGGTGTGTCACTGGTAGACGCCGAAGCGTTTACTTATTTAGCGGTTTTTATTCTTCATGCCTTGCTACTTATTTGGCAAGTCGTTGGAGTTGTCCGGGCTGGCGATAATCACTTTGCCACTAACCATAATATGGCGTTTTTGTGGGGTTCTCAATTGGGCTCCGTGGTCTTTTTCTTTTTGTCTGCTGCCTATGCCTTGGAGGCGGTGCAGTTGACGTTTCCAAAGGTAGATGAGCAAGTTGCTTTCGATAAAATCAGTGCCGATCGTAGGCTGAATTATAAGGTGAGCGTGCTCAACGATCATTCTATTTTGTTTATCAACGGTTCAATAGAGCTAGGGATGACGAAAGTCGTTAAAGAGTCCTTTATAAATAATGCGGATATTTCCACTGTGCAGCTCAACAGCCGGGGTGGAAATATTTACGAAGCTCGAGGATTGGCAAAGCTGTTTGCGGACAATGATATTGCCACGCATGTGGATACTCAATGTGCTTCAGCATGCACATTGGCCTTCATCGGTGGTGTAAGAAGAACGGCGTCGAAACACGCCGAGTTTGGATTTCATCAATACAAGGTTGATGCGGATTACACTATTCTTGCGACCGACGTTGCTAAGGAACAACAACATGACAAGGCATTATTTCTCGCTGCCGGTGTGAGCGATTTTTTCGTCAATAGCATGTATAGCCATGAAGCTTCGGCTATGTGGTGGCCTTCAATGCAAGAGTTGCTGAATGCCAAAGTGGTGCACGAGGTACGGTAGCTAACGGAACCCTCCATCAGGCTTAAGACTTGAGTGCTGCTAACGTCTACGCGGCACCTTGAAAGCGCCCAAACTCACCGCCGAAAAACATCAATGGCTCTCCACCAAAATTGGCTGCTCGAAGCACGCGGGCAATGACAATGGCGTGATCACCGCCATCATGTGAGCTGACTCGTTCGCATTCGAACCGGGCAACGGCCTTGTCGATGAGCGGTACGCCCTGATCATTCCAATGCCAGTCGCAGTTATCGAACTTCTCTGCATCTTTTGCAAACTGGCAGGCTAGTTCGGTTTGCGATTGATCGAGAACGTGAATGGCATAGTGCGTTGCAGATTCAAACGTGTTGAAACGCAGAGAGGCCTTAGCCGGTGCCCAAAGCACGAGTGCAGGATCTAAAGAGACGGATGTAAAGGAGTTGACCGTTATTCCAACCGGTCGACCTTCGTGCGCGGTGGTTATGATCGTGACTCCGGTACCGAAACGCCCTAAGGCGTTACGGAATTCACGGGTATTCTCTGAAGAAGGTTCGAAAACGCTCATTACACGCGTTCTCCGTCAGCTAGCGGCACCGCTGGAGGCTCGCTCGGTACACGTCCGTAGACCTCTGGCAATGAACATGTCTTAAGGTTGGGTAAAACACGTTCGCCAAACGACTTACATTCATCCAGATGCGGGTAACCAGAAAAGATAAACGAGCGAATACCCATTTTTTGGTATGCCTCGATTTCGCTCATGACCTGATCTACCGAGCCCACTAAGGCGGCACCACAACCGGACCGCGCACGGCCGACACCTGTCCACAAATGCGGTTCGACATAGCCGGCTTCATTCGCAACTTCACGGTTCTTAGCTTGCAGTGATACACCTAATGACGTGGCATCGAGAGCACGCTCGCGAATCTTCGTACCTTGCCCGTCATCAAGCTGTGAAACCAGTTCTTCAGCGTACTCACGTGCCTCTTGTTCTGTATCGCGAACGATCATGTGTACGCGCAGTCCGTAGTCCAAGGTGCGATCGTATTTTTCGGCAACGGCATTCACCGCTTTCATGCGTCCGGCAAGTTCATCTTTTTTCTCAGGCCACATGAGGTAGACATCGCAGTGCTCACCACACAAATCGAGCGCCGATGGAGAGTAGCCGCCGAAATACAACAGTGGCCCGCCGTTTTGCTGATAAGGTTTGACAGGCTGGGTAGTTAGCCCCTCAAACTGATAAACCTCGCCATTGATATTGATTTCTTCCTGGGTCCACGCCTGCTTGAGAATCTCCACCACTTCTCTTGATCGTTGGTAACGGTAGGCGCTGTCTTCTTTCTGGCCCGGGAAATCTGACGAGATAATATTGATGGTGAGTCGGCCCTTGAGCATGTGGTCGAGGGTGGCGACGGTTCGTGCCAGCATGATGGGTTGCATTTCGCCACAGCGAACAGCGGCCAGCATATTGATATTGTTTGTCAGCGGTGCATTGGCCGCCACGAAGCTCAACGTGTCTTGTCCCACCTGATACGAAGACGGGCAGAGGATGTTGCGATAGCCCAACTTATCAGCGGTTTGCAGAATCTCAGACGTATTTTCCCAGCTAGAGCGTAAATCGCCTTCGGGCACGCCTAAATGGCGGTAATCGTCAGAGCACAAGGGCGCAAACCATGAGACTTCCAGCGCATCAAGATCGGGGGATGTAATGGGGACGACAGTCACTTTTAAGGTACCAGGCTGATATTTCGCACCGTTTTAGCATCCAATTGGGGAGTGTGTCAATTGTGTATCAATTTTATTTTTTGCAAGTTAAACGAAGGTTTGAAAGATTCATTCTCTAGGCGGTTAAATCGTCTGACATTGGGTAAAATCCGGACATGAAGGAAGTTGATGTCCATAAGCGCGGAAAGCTGCCACTGCATTTAGAAACCAGTGAAATGCTGGCGCGCGAAATCAAAGCCGGGATATTGCTGGACGGTGAGCGGCTCGAACCCGAAAGGCAGATGGCGAAGCGTTTGGGTATTGCTGTGGGCACCCTTCGCAAATCCTTGGCTGTCCTAGAGAGCAACGGCATGCTGGAGCGCATTCAGGGCTCAGGCAACTACATTCGCCATGTTGATGACGATAAAACGATCTATGGATTTTTCCGCCTTGAATTAACCCAAGGCGGTGGTCTGCCAAAAGCGACGACCCTAGCTGTGGACAAAGTTGCAGGAACAGATGAAATCAATTTCGCTGAGAACGATTCTTACTATCGCATTCGCCGCAGCCGTTTTTTAAATGATACAGAGGCAGCTCTTGAGGAAATATGGCTGGATGCCAGTTTGGTTGAAAAGCCCATTAAACAATCTGAGTTATCTGACTCTCTTTACCAGTATTACAAAGAGGTTCTCGGATTCTGGATTGCCAGGGTAGAGGATTCAGTGTCGGTGAGTTCAGTACCTGAATGGAAGCCAGCAACATTTTGTGCAAACGCCCCCGACTCGTTCGGATTCGTAACTCGATACAGTTGGGATCAGCTGGGAAGACAGGTTGAGTATTCCAAGACTTGGTTTGATACGCGAAGCACACGCTATGTTGCGCGTTGGAAGTAGCTTCTAAAGCGTCTTGAAGCGGTGATTTCCTGCAACTCTGGCGTCCATCGCGATCGTATCGGAAATACAAAATCAGGCTGCGTCTGTCTACCACTGTTGCCTGGTCACCGAAACGTGTAATAAGCGCTTCGGGTGTCACGTTCAGCCCCATGTTGACTTGGCTGCCAATTCTTCCTGATGCACCGAAACACAAGTCTTTAGCTTCTAAAACGCGAAAGATCTCTATGCGATGTTTTGGATAGGTGGGGGCTACAGAGCGTTACCTTGAGCATCATGGGCGTTTAGTTGGTTTCCGTCTGGTCCACCGGTCGCGTCCGGAATCCAGGGCGATAAGCAGTCTCTATCCAGTACACATGGATCGGTCAGCGTTTCAAGAAATGCAACAATAGCGTTAACCTCATTGTTGTTAAGGTTGATTCCGTTTAATGAATCATTTTGGGGTTGATCGTCTAAAGCGTTTTGAGCACTTTGTGTGTTGCTCAGGGCATTTGGAAAGAGCGTATTGCAGTTATTGTTGTTCGCATTGTCCGTAATGGATTCGCACCAGTTGTTATCGTCAAAAATATCCAGTGCTCTGTTCGGGCGGTCGTAGTGTCGAACAACCTCGCGTAGTGTTTCATACGCACCTGTATGTCCATAAGGCGCTGTCACAGAAATATTCAGCAGTGATGGTGTTCTAAACTTATAGCGGTCAGCCCGTAAACCGGTCTCTCTTTCTAAGCCGAAATCGTCATCTCCGGTTACGCCGTCACCTTTGCCTGGTCCGATTTGTGGGAACGCTACGACATGATGGTTTTCGTCCGAGAAAAAATCCCCTGAGTGGCATCTGGAACAATCACCTCCGCCATCTTGTCTTGATGTAAAGAACAATACGGCGCCTTGTTTAGCTTCATCGCTGATGGCGTTGCTATTACCGTCCAAATAGTTTTTCCATGGGCTGTTTATAAAGATCTGAGAGGCTTCGTAGCTAGCGATCGCCTCGGCGATGTTGTTGTACGTGACCAGTGTTTCCGCAGACTCGCTACTGCCGAATGCTGTCTGAAATTCGGTAGGCCAGCCGTTTACTGTTAATTCGTCTGCTGCATTAAAGCCACCATCGTATCCACCCATCCGGGCAGCAAGATGGGCGCGCACTGCAGCATTATCACTTCCCGTTTCAAATCGCTCCGTTCGCATTTCTACATTAGAAGTGACGGGAAATTTTGCTTGTGCCATTAGCAAGCTGTCACCGGCATCGACGGTGGGTGTATCAAATGCGCTGTCTGGTGTTCGGATTCCTGCGTCCAATTGTTTGACCCGTGAGTCCCAGAAAAGGTTCTGCCGGTATAAAGCACTGTTGAACGTGGTGGGTGCATTTCTGGGAACAGGAAACTCGCCGTTTATGCTGCGGCGCCCGGGTCCAAGCAGATCAACATCAATAGCTTCAACGCCCACACTTAAACTCAGGTTGTCAGCTCCACCCAGAGATGGGTGATGACAGCTTACGCAGGCACTATCCATCTCTCCGCCTAGACTCTTTGAGTAAAACAGTTTCATACCAAGCTGAGACAATGGGTCATTGATAGACGGAAGGTCTAAGCCAACCGTTGGGTCACCGGTGATATTTTGGTTTGTTAAAAGTGTGTCCAGCTGTTGGTCTAATGCTGTGGTGCCGGTCGTGATAACTGTAGGTGTGTTGTTATCCCCGTTTGTATTGTTGTTTAGGGCTTCGATGTCCGATTCGATACTGTCTGTACAGGCGGCCAGCGAGAGCACGGACGCAAGGATAAGGGTGTTCTGTAAAGGTGTCACAATCGCCTCTGAGTGAATGATCTACCCCTCTTAACGCAGCGATTGTAATTCGGTTGACACGTACTGCGACATAATTTGAAAACACCATGGTTATCAGTCATATAGCTTTGGTACATTGTGTCGTTGTGTAATTATTTCGGTATTTCTTGAAATCTCTGTCAACCGATTTTTGTGTGAACACGTTTTAAGTTCCATGGCAGCCGAAACGGGTCGCCAACGGTGGCGATCCAACCGTCATGTTGTATCGCCGCACTCTATACTGAGAGTGTAATTTTTAAATGGAACAGCTTTTTAATTTGTCAGCATTAATGACATCAGCGCAAGAACCGGAACAGTCGATGAGTATCGATGGCTTTCTGGCGTCTGTGGAAAAACAGGCATTCGTCATTGCCATGGCTGCCTGCCATGATCAAGATGCAGCGTTGGATATTGTGCAGGATGCCATGTTTAGTATGGTCAAGAATTACACAGCCAAACCTTATGAACAATGGGCTCCGCTGTTTTTTAAAGTACTTAACAATCGCATTAGCGATCATCATAGAAAACGGGGTTTCTCTCGTCTGACACAATGGTTCGGACGTAAAACGGAGGATTCAGGCGTTGCAGAGGACGCGGTAGATCAGTTGGATTCAGAAACGTTCGAACCCGACGTCATGCTTGATTCGTTAGAGTTAAATGAAGCTATGCAACAGGGGTTGCAACAATTGTCGTTTAGGCAGCAACAGGCCTTAGTGCTGCGATTGTGGCAAGGGCTTAGTGTTAAGGAGACTGCAGAGGCAATGGGGGTATCGGAAGGTTCTGTCAAAACTCATTTGAGCAGGGCGGTTAAAGAGATGCGTGTACAACTGCAGGGGTTTGATTTATGAGTCATCACAACGGACATAGTCAGGGTGCTCAGGAAACCTTGACGCGCGATGAGCAAGTACTAAAGGCACACTTATCGTCACATCTGGATGCTCAGGCGGAGGCGCTGGATTACAACGTCACTAGCAAGCTTAGTGCTGCAAGACATCGCGCGCTGGCAGCTGAGCAGACGAGCGAATCAAACTGGCTGGCTGGCATATCGTGGAATATGGTGGCGCGCGGTACCCTAGCTGTTGGATTTCTGGCTTTCATGATCAATCAAATGACTGTGGATGTCACGACGCCATCTGCGCCTCAGGTGGCAGAGGTAGAGACTCAGACAGAACCTGTTATTACAACTACGGCAAATATCATTGAAGATTTGCACTTGTTAAGTGCGACTGACGACATTGATTTCTATCAATCGGTAGAATTCCTGGAATGGATGGAAATGAATTCAGGGTAAGCCGAATGGCGAAACAGGCAATGTTGATTGCAGTGATTCTGTTTGTAATTGGCCAAAACACGGTCCAAGCAGAAGAAGAACTCGATCTGGAGTTTTTAGAGTGGCTGGGGCAGACCGCTGAAGTTGAGGAATTAGGAGTAGACGTGGACAAATGGCTTATATCAAAGCAGCAAAGTGCCGAGGCGCAGGAAGCTGCGGAGAAAACACAATGACGCGTTTCATGTTGATATTGCTGCTGTGCCTCGGTTTTGCCTTCGGCGCACATGCGGCTCCGCAGTGGACTGAATTGTCTACTCAAGAACAGGCCGCCTTTGCAAGTCTGGAGCAGCAGTGGAACTCGCTGGATGAACGTCAGCGGCATAATCTGCTTAGGGGGCTGGCGCGTTGGAACGGGCTGGATGAGACCGGTCGTGAACGTGTTAAATCGCAGTTTCAGCGTTTTAATGATCTGGACGAAAAGGATCGTGAAAACCTACGCACCGAGTTCGAGAGATTTCAAAATATGGATGAGTCTCGAAAACAAAAATTACGGGATGCTTACAAAGAATTTAAAAAAAAACCGGAGAAAGAGCGCGAAAAACTGAAACGTGAATTTGAAGAACAACGCGCCAATAAACGTGAGTCGGATAAGAAAGATTCTAATAAAAAAGGCCCTGATAACAGGGGTGATTCGGGCAATAAAGATGGCGGGAAAAATGACGATGGCGGGCGCGATAGTGGCGGCGGTGGAGGCGGTGGGAAAAAATAATTAACTTGCAAAGTCATTAATTTGGTTCCTAGCTTATGAAAGCGATAGCCCGATATTTAACGCACCCGCAGGTGGTCATTGATCCCAATGTTGATGTCGAGAAGTGGTCCTTAAATGAGCATGGCCGTGCGCGACTCGCTACCCTGGTCGATTCCAATGCTTTACACGCAACGCGCTCTATCGTTTCAAGTACTGAGACCAAAGCCATTGAAACCGGGCAACCCTTAGCAAAGTCTCTGGGTATTGAGCTAAACGTTCATGAAAATATGCACGAAAACGATAGGCGGGCAACAGGTTTTTTAGTGCCTGATGAATTTGAACAAGCCGCCTATCAGTTTTTTGCAAACCCAAAGAGCAGTTACAAGGGTTGGGAAACTGCCATTAACGCCCAGCAGCGCATTGTTGAGGCTGTGGATTCAGCCTTACAGGAGCCCATGGAAGGCGATGTACTTTTTGTGGGACATGGCGGTGTGGGCACGCTGTTGTTGTGCCATTTGCTTGGAGTAGCCATTGATCGGAAAATGGATCAAATGGGAGGTGGTGGGCAATATTTTGAGTTTGAAATTGAGTCGCGCCGTGTATTGAGTCGATGGATGCCAATAGAACACCTGATTTCAACCTGATTTATCGGTCTCAGTGGTATTATTAATGTCTACCCTGCGGCTATGCGACCGCGTTGACTTATAAACGCCTCTAAAGGTGTACTTCCCTATGACAAATAACCGATACGCGTTTATTAAAGCTGGCTGGCACGCTGATATTGTTGATCAGGCCTTGTTGGGTTTTTTGGAAGTCATTCCCAAAGAACAAGTCGATGTATTCGATGTGCCGGGGGCGTTTGAAATGCCGTTGTTTGCCAAGGATCTTGCAAATACCGGGAAATATTCGGCGGTTGCCGCAGCTGCGTTAGTGGTGGACGGAGGGATATATCGCCATGACTTCGTCGCCCAGGCTGTCGTCAGCGGTATAATGCAAGCCGGGCTGGAAACTGGTGTCCCGGTTTTGTCCGTTTCACTCACGCCTCATCATTTCCAAGAGACTGAGCATCACTCGGGTATTTACAAAGATCACTTCGTACTCAAAGGAAGAGAAGCTGCAAACGCGGCTCTGGGCATCACCAAAGCCAGAGAATCCATCAACGCCTCATAAAAAGGAGCGCATTGAAATTAAAGGTGGGCTATCGCTCTTTCTCGGGTCCGATTAACCACGTGGCTCTTCCCGTTGCCACGCATTCCGACGTTTCGTCGTAAATCTTGGCTTCCACTTTAAGACTTTGAGTCTCGATAGAAGCGGGTAGTACTGACGTGCATTCGGCTCTTAATGTGCCTCTGGCTTTCTTGTGGTACTCAACCTCGAGCCCTGTAAGGATGGCCCGAGTGGCTGGCGGCATGCCCGATAGTGTGGCAAGCCCGGTCGTGAATTCAGCAAGATTGGCCAAAGCGATGGCATGAATTGACTTGAGGTGATTGCGAACTCTGCGGCGGTCATGCAGATTAACCACAGCATGGCCCGCTTGCAGTGATACAACGCGAGGTTGCACGCTGCCGGTATAAGGGATTAAAAAGCCAATCAGTTTGCTGAAGAGCCATTTCCCACCGGGCAGAGGTGACAAGCGGTTCCAAAGTTGATTAGCTTGCTCACCGACGGTTTTAGTGCTTTTCAAAGTGTCTGTTTCATTTTTGATGAACGGAAGGATGTCGCGGCCACCATTCTAATGAAATTTGTGGTCAAACTTCCAACGTTCTGCAGACGCAATATAAAAACAGACCCGGGTTCGAACTTTCTCTCAAGAGAGAGGCCTGTGGCCTTTCTGTCATGGCCTTTATTTCTATTCGGCTTCAGAAACAAACTGAATGCACGATTACCAAATTTGAAAAAGGCATTAAGGGCTTAAACGAGGTTATGGCGTGCTATTTAATATCTGGTACATCCGACTATAGGCTGCAGGTACTGAGCGGATCGCTATGGGATTACGAAAGGTTTGTCCGAGATAAGCTATCTCGCATTCCCGGTATCGGGACGCTGGAAACCCACTTTGCATACGGTCAAGTCAAGCAACAACGCGTATATCCCGGCCTATGATTAAAACGCTGACTTTGAACAGTCGTTCTGAAGAGTTGAGTGCTTATCAGTTGGTCCGTGGTCGTGTAGCGGGCTGACTAGCAATGATGCGACGGTAAGTCCTTAAACTGACTTGGCACGTTTGATTTTGTCACCAAATCTCGAGGTGCCAGGATTAGTTGATTGCTCGTGAAGCTCACAGCCCCTGCTGATTTGTAAAACTGCCCCTTTCCCGTTATACCTTTGCGAGGAGCTAAAAACGTTTTACTGTGCATTGTTTATGTGATATCAATTTAGATGTCATAAGCTTGTAAATCGTAAAACAGGCTTTCGACTCTCTTTTACACATCGCAAATTGCAGGGCTTACGAATGAACCGATACGACGCATTCTCAGGTGCATTAGTGGCTGACGCCGCGTCTATGGGACTTCATTGGTTGTACGATCAAGAGCAAATTAAGCTTGTTGAGGCGACGGGAAGTCTGCTTTTTCGTCAGCCCGATGCCAACGTTTATGAAGACAAACTGGGTGCCTTTGTTCATGGAGATCGAAGAGCGGGCCAGTTGTCTCACTATGGTGAGTCGGCTCGTGTAGCGGGTTCATTAGCGCTTGATGAAGGCTATTCGGTGGTTGCTCATCAGAAAGCCTTTATGAACGCGTTCGGACCGTGTGGATACTTTCGCGGATATGCAGATCGGCCTACGAAGTACGTGATTGCCCGAATGCTTTTTGACGGTGATGAGGTTAGTGCGGCCTCTGGAATAGATGACAACCAGATGCCTGGGGTCTGTGTGGTACCGGGTTTGTTCGCAGCGGAAGCTTCAGACACGGATACGCTTGCAGCCGTTAACGTTATTACAACTAACAGTGATGTGATGTCATCCGCTGAAGCCGTACATAGTGTGCTCATGCAACTATCCAATGGTATTGATTTGAAAGAGGCTTTATCAACTGCTGCAGACAACACAGATGGTGAAGTAGGGGAGTTAATGCGCGAAGCTTTGAGCATCGATACCTATACACCGTTGGAAACAGCTCAGCATTTTGGTTTGGCGTGTTATGCCAAACATTCAATGCCATTGTCTTGGCACTTGCTTAATCATGCAGCCGATTTCGAATCTGCTGTGTTAGATAATATTCGTTGTGGAGGTGACTGCTGTGGCCGCGCAATGGCGCTAGGTAGTATTGCGGGTATGGCCTTTGGTGTGCCCGACTGGATGCGCAAGAAAGTGATATACGATAACGTTTAGTTGCTATATCTTGATGTACCGATTGACTCAACGAATTTCGTGCTTGTAAGTCAGTAAGTCAATACTCTACAAGATGGCGTTGAAATGCAGTCAATGGAGATTGCGGTACCGAACGGCCAATGGAACTGAAAGTTGGATTGCCTTTGGAGCAAGAAATCATATTTATTCATCTACTCGCCGAAATATTGTCATTTGTCGTCGTTGTTATATTTGGAGTGTTTTCTCGTCGGATAGCTGTTGAACCTGATAAATTAAGAAGGAAGGTAGCCCAGCAAACTCAAGTGTTAAAAAATATTGCCTACTTTGACGATCTCACTGGATTGCCTAACAGGCACAACTTTAACGAATCACTGAGTCTTAGTTTCAAAGCAAGTTCAGATGCAGGGAAAGATATAGCGTTGCTTCTACTTGATTTGGACTACTTTAAAGAGGTTAATGAACAGAGAAGATGCCATGACAATCGAATTGTGGCTTGCATTCGCCACCGCATCTGTTGTGATGCTATTGATACCCGGCCCGACGATTCTCACTGTTATAAGTTATTCGGTTGCCCACGGTAAAAAGGCGAATATTCCTTTAGTGCTTGCAGTTGCCTTAGGAGACTCTACAGCGCTAGCTCTATCTCTACTCGGTTTGGGTGCTTTACTTGCCACATCATCTTTATGGTTTGTTGTCATTAAATGGGCTGGCGGATTGTATCTGCTGTATTTGGGAATTAAATTGCTCAGAGCCGGGACTAGCAATACTGAGATTATCGAAGCGCCCGTTCAATTAGGCTCGACGTGGAAGCTTTTCGCAAACACCTGGTTAGTGACTGCATTGAACCCCAAAGGTATTGTTTTCTTCGTCGCTTTTCTTCCTCAGTTCCTCAACCGAGCTGAACCTGCCATTGGGCAATTATGGATCTTGTCACTGACGTTCGTGGTACTGGCTGCATTAAATGCCACGCTTTACGCAGTGTTTGCCGGCACCGCCAGAAGACTACTCAGCTCTGCCGCTGCGCAAAAGCGTTTTAATCTGGCTGGAGGAAGCATGTTGTCAATGGCAGGACTGTGGGCACTGACGGCAAAACAACCGGCAACATAGCGCGTTTAAACCCAACTATTTGCGGGGTCAGAGTCAGGCTTATATCAGGGAAAAAGAGCTCTGACCACGTTGGGTTCCCATACACGTCAGTGCTGCTAAGATGTCAGTGTATAAGAATGGAAAAGGCGAATCGTGGCGCTATCAGATTGGGTTTTATACGTTATGGCTGTGCTGGTACTCACGGCATCTCCCGGGCCGAGTGTGTTGCTTTGCGTCTCCACCTCGGTGTCGCATGGTTTCAGGCAGGCTTTTATAGCGGCAACCGGCAGTTTGCTTGCTATTTTTAGCATTATGACTCTATCGTTCACCGGCTTGGGAATGGTCATCGCCACCTCCGATATCGCTTTTAGCATTATCAAGTGGGTGGGTGCTGCGTATTTGATTTACTTGGGCGTTAAGTGTTTATTGTCCAGTTCTGAAAATTTGGATCTCGGGAAAAATGACAAAGATCAAAAGGGTGGAATCAGTCACTGGTTGAGTGGTTTCATAGTGGGCGCCAGTAACCCTAAGGCCATCATTTTTTTTACCGCCTTGTTTCCACAATTTATCGATACTCAAAGTGCCTTGTTGCCGCAGTACGCCATTCTGGCATCCACGTTTGCGGTACTGGAGCTATTTTGGCTAACCGTGTACGCCCTGCTGGCGCATCGCTCTTCAGTGTGGCTAAGCGCACCGGGACGCGCTAAGCGATTTAACCAACTCACCGGCGGGGTCTTCATCGGCGCCGGTCTGCTCTTGTCCTCAACGACTAGGGCGTCGACTGCATGATTTGTATGGCATGTTTTCCCCACAATCAGGCAAAGCTAGATAAACTCAATACTCTTGTTATTCCGGTATTTGTATATGCTTCTCGAGCCGCGTGATTTTCCAGAAAACTTTATCTTTGGTTCAGCCACAGCGGCGTATCAAATTGAAGGTCACCAAGCCGGTGGTGCTGGCGAAACCATTTGGGATCACTTTGCTAAAAACGGCGGAACTTTTGAATCTCAGAATGGCGCTGTAGCCTGTGATCATTATCACCGCTTCGAGGATGATCTCGATCTCTTGGCAGAAGGCGGTTTCGACGCCTATCGATTCTCCTTCTCGTGGGCACGGTTGTTTCCAGACGGCAAAAATCTCAATCCGGAAGGTCTGGCGTTCTATGACAGATTGATAGACGCCATGCTTGAGCGAAAGCTAAAACCTTTCGCAACCGCTTACCATTGGGATATGCCTCAAACACTAGGTGCGATAGGCGGTTGGGCAAACAGAGAGGTGGTTAATCACTTTGGAGACTTTGTAGGTGTTGTTGCCAAGCACTTTGGTGAGCGTATAGAGAGCCTTGCGACCATAAATGAGCCGTGGTGTGCCAGTTGGCTATCGCACTTTATTGGTGAGCATGCACCGGGTTTACAGGATATCACTATAGCGTCTAAAACCATGCACAATATTATGCTAGCTCATGGCGTTGGTATGGCGGCAGCACGGGCAGAAACGGCAAAGCCGATCGGCATTGTATTAAATTTTACGCCTGGCGAAGCTGCCAGCGATAGCGACGAAGATCTGCAAGCTCTTGCTCTGCACGAAGCCATTTCAAATGAATGGTTTATATCGGCAGCAATGCGCGGGGAATACCCTGCAGTTGCACTCAAAGTGCTAGAGCCGTATATGCCAGAAAACTGGCAAAACGATATGGACGTCATTTCAGCGCCTATCGATTTTATGGGTATAAATTTTTATACTTCGCTAAAAATTAAGCACCAGCAAGGCGACTTTCCAAACATTGAGGTGGTCACTCGCGAATTGGACACAACCGATATGGGCTGGGAGATCGAACCCGCAGCATTGGGTCGAGTCATTAAGAGCGTCGCGAGCTATACGGGCGAGCTACCGCTATACATCACCGAAAACGGTATGGCAGCAGTTTCAGGAATTAATGACGCGGACAGAATCAGCTACTTTAAATCACATACCGATGTGGTTGCTGCTTGTGCCAGAGAGTATCCGCTAAAGGGGTATTTTGTGTGGTCGTTGTTGGATAACTTCGAATGGGCATTTGGCTACTCCAAACGTTTCGGCATTATTCATGTGGATTATGACACTCAAGTGCGAACACCCAAAGATAGCTACCACTGGTGGAAAACAGGGTTAACTAAAAGGGCCTAAAACAGCTCACTTTCCGCCTCATTCAAAGCACTTGGTTCGCCACTGGTTTTGGCGTCCGCTTGATCCAGTTAAGAAACAGCTTGAAGGGCTAACCGGCAGGATTATCTCTTTGCGGTTAATTCGTAGGCCGTAGCGTCGTTTTCTACTAAATTCACTTTTGTGTTTTAGGTGTTAGCTTGATAACGTCTCTTGTTCGATAGTCACCTTCCTCGCGGGTTGGAAAAATTTCATGAGTAATCAGGTTCAAGCGGTAGTAATCGGCGGCGGTCTGGTCGGCTGCTCTATTCTCTACCACTTGGCGAAGCTGGGGTGGACTAACTCGATTCTTCTGGAGCGTGATGAATTAACCAGTGGTTCCACCTGGCATGCAGCAGCTAATATTCATGGGTTGCACGATAACAACAACATTACTCGCATTCAGCACTACACGATGAACCTGTATCGAGAGCTGGAACAGGAAACCGGGCAGGGGTGTGGTGTGTTCCAACCCGGCTCTTTGTATTTAGCGCAAACTGAAGAGCGTGAACACCAATTAAGATTGCAGGAGGCAAAAGCGCGGCTCTATGGTCTTAACTTCCATGAAATTTCTAAAAACGAAGCTCAGGCCTTACACCCGCTCGCTAATTTCGACGACATCCGCTGCATCATGTATGAGCCTGATGGCGGTAATGTTGACCCGTCCGGCGTTACCATGGCTTACGCCGCTGGCGCCCGTCAACTCGGTGCAACGGTTGAACGTTTCAGGCCAGTAACGGGCCTAGAGCCGCAATCCGGCGGAGGTTGGCGTGTTAAAACAGACCAAGGTGATATCACCACCGATTGGGTAGTGAATGCCGCCGGTTTATGGGGACGTGAAGTGGGCCGAATGGTTGGCTTAGAACTGCCTCTGCAGCCCACAGAACATCAATACTTCGTAACCGAGACCATCGATGAAATAGCCTCAATGGATAGACGCCTGCCGTCTATTGCCGATCGTGACGGTGAGTACTACCTTCGGCAGGAAGGCAATGGACTGTTAATTGGTGCCTATGAGAAGGATGTGCGTTTCTGGGCCGAGGAAGGTACACCGGCAGATTTCGGTCATGAGCTTTTTCCAGATGACATGGACCGCATTCTTGAAAATGTTATTCGCGCTACCGATCGTGTGCCATTGGCTGCACAGGCAGGTGTTAAGCGCGTTATTAATGGTCCTATGATCTGGAGTCCAGACGCCAATGCGCTGTTTGGAACTGTTCCCGAACTACAGAATTACTTCTGCTGTACTGGCATTATTCCCGGGTTCAGCCAATCTGGCGGATTAGGACTGTTGGCTGCTCAATGGATGATTCAAGGAGAGCCTGAGTACGATATGTTCGCTTGGGATCTAGCCCGTTTTGGTGCTTGGGCAGATAAAGCATTCACTAAGGCGCGGGTTGAAGATCAATATTCCCATCGCTTTAAAATTCATTTTCCGAATGAGGAGCGTGAAGCCGGACGTCCGGTAAGAGTGCGCCCTGTATACGACATGCAAAAAGCTAATGGGTGTGTATTCGGGCTTAACTGCGGTTGGGAACATCCTCTATGGTTTAGTGAAAAACCCAACGTCAAGGAGAGCGTGGGTTTTACCCGTCAAAACTGGTTTGAACCGGTGGGCCGTGAAGTCAGGATGCTCAGAGATTCGGTGGGTATCATCGATATTTCAAATTTTGCCAATTACGTTGTTAAGGGAAAAAATGCCTGCGCCTGGTTAGATAGCGTACTGGCTAACAATATGCCGACAGAAATTGGTCGCTCGTGTTTGACTCCCATGATTGGAGTGTACGGAGGCGTTGCCGGTGATTTCACTGTCACCAAAGTTGCTGAAGACGAATATTTTATGGTGGGCTCTGGCTTGGGTGAGCGCTACCATCAGCGTTTTTTCATCAGTGTGCCGATGCCTGAAGGTACTGAGCTTGAGGTAGCAACTGATCGTATTGCCGGGTTTAATGTGGCGGGACCTCAATCGCGGGCCTTATTACAAAGGCTGACTAATGAAGATCTATCGAACGAATCGTTTAAGTTTATGCGCTCGCGCTCTATCAGCGTGGCTGGTATCAATTGTCTGGCCATTCGCGTGAGTTTCACCGGCGATTTAGGTTGGGAATTGCACTGTGCTGAATCCGATCAAGTGACGTTGTATACCTCACTGCTCGAGGCTGCTAGCACCTTAGGCGGTGGGGCTGTGGGTAGCCGCGCGCTGGGATCATTACGTATCGAAAAAGGTTACGGCTCGTGGGGACGGGAGTACAGCACCGAATATTGGCCGCAAGAAGTGATGTTGGATCGCCTAGTCAAGTTGGACAAAGACTTTCTCAACAAAGACGCCTACTTAAAAATAAAAGATAACGCACCGAGGGAACGATTGTCCTTCTTTGAAGTAGTGGTATCGGACAACGCTGACGCCTCTGGTGGCGAGCCGATATTCTTAACCGATGGCACACCGGCAGGTCGTGTCACATCGGGTGCCTTTGGTTATTCAGTGAATAAGTCTCTAGCCATAGGTTTTATAAAAGAGGGAATTGCCAAAGCGGGTGATGAACTTGAAATATCCATCTTGGGTAAAGCCCATAAAGCGATTCTTTTAGCGATGCCTGCTTATGACCCAACAGGTGTGAATCTACGAAGTTAGAGGGTTGGGTTTTATAGCCCAAAAGTGGGTCTACGAAGTGGTGCAGGGTATACCCGTTCCTGTAGTGCTTTAGATTCTCTACAAACAACGTGACTAAGCGTTTTTCACCCCCTGCATGCGCAAGAGCAGTAAGGCCATCGTTAGCCAGTTCGATCTGGTGGCGACTAGGTTTGTCGATGCCGTAGTGGTCTCAAATTTAGCTGGATCTTGTGTACACCCCGTGAAATTGCGCGATAATAACTATCCTTGCTTCTTTGGCTTACAGCTCAAGCCTCTAATGACCTCAGGAAATTACCCAAATGCCAGGTATTGATGATGCTTTGATGGGACAGGTTCGCAGCCGCTTTGCACAGGTTGATGAATGTCCCCAGCAAGGTCCGCGCGTATTTTTTGAAAATGCCGGCGGGGCGCTTACGCTAAATTCGGTTGTTAAAACATCCACCGACTACGCAGCCATCCCCGATAATCAGGGTCGCGATAACGTCGGCAGTCATGAATTAATTCGGGTAATCAATAAGGCGAAAGGCGATATGCGTGTCTTCATGAACGCTGTAGGTGGTCAGTTCTTTGTAGGAGAGAGCGGCACAGAACTGCTATTTCGCTTAATCATGAATGCTTGCCTGGGTACGGCAAGAGGTGGCAAAGTTTTAGGATCAACGTTAGAGCATCCTGCCACACGTTCGGCGTGTGATCGTTGGGCGGCTATCGCAGGCCAGGAACACGTGCTTATCAAACATGACGACGCCACGGGCACTGTAACGGCTGATGGTTATGCTGAAAAAGTCACCGCAGACACAACGGTCGCTACTATTTTGCATACATCCCCGGTCACTGGTATGAGTGTGGATGTAGCGGCTTGTGCAAAAGCCATAAGAGCTAAAGCACCAGAGTGCATCATTATTGTCGATGGTATTCAGCACGCTGCTCACGGCGGAATGAATTTGGAAAAGTATGATGTCGACGGATACGTTATCTCACCCTATAAGGTGTTTTCTCGTCACGGCTATGGTGTTGCCTGGATTTCAGATCGGTTGAGCGCCGTACCCCACAACAACCTGATCAATGGCCCGGAAGACAACTGGGAAATGGGTACACGAGATACCGGTTCATACGCTACCTTGTCTGATGTTGTAGATTATTTCGAATGGTTAGGTGAGGCAGTGGGTGGTGGATCAACACGCCGTGAGAAATTCGATGCTGCCGCAGAAGCTATTAAAGCGCAAGAGACGGCTTTGACTGATGCCATGATTCATGGCACAGGCAATTTGCGTGGCCTCAAAGACCTCGAATCTGTAACCATTATAGGTGGCGTTGATAATCCGGCTCGCGAAGGACTGGTATCAATGACGGTAAATGGTGTTGCCTCTGCCGATGTCGTCAAACGTTTAAACGAAGACGGTATCCGCACGCATCTTCGAAAAGCAGATCATTATTCAGGCAATATTCTTGACCCGTTGAACCTTGATGGGTGCATACGAGTGTCTATGTGCCATTACAATTCTGTGCAGGAAGTAGCGAAATTTTTGGCAGTGATGAATGAAACCTACGGTTAAGTATTTAAATACTTGCGGGCGATGCACCCAGTTTGGGATTCGTCCTCGCTCATATAAAACTCTCAACACAGTTCTTTGGTGATTGTGTTGTCGGCTATTTCCATTTTCGTTCAGCCCAGATGGGGGAACGGGAGACTTCAATAGCTTTCAGACAGCATTCTCATTTACTGATCAGTCCAAAGGGGCGTGAAGTGTTGTCTCTTTAGTTATGATGCCGCCACGATTACCGATGTCGATAGAACCGTAACGTTGCTTGAAACACTCAGGGAGAGGTCGGTCACCGGCCAGTGAAAGCCAGAGTCTCATGAGGTGTCGTCGTAGGGATTTTTCCGGCCAATCTAAAAAACCTGTTCTGTCGTGAAGCTGTGAATGGTTGTAAACGAATTGCATATCACCGGGTTCTAATTGCATGGAGAAATGCAGCTCGGGATCGTTTGCCAGAGAGTCAAACATATCCAATGCTTCAATGTGTGCAGGTGTCAGTCGCATAGCGTCATCAAAGCGCTGAGCGCTATCAATGTACTGACGTTGATAAAAGACCGTTAGGTGGCCTCCATGCCAGTTGAAAACAGGAATGCTCATGAAGGGTTTTTCGCCCTCGGGTACCTCTCCGCGCCTGTCCGTCGCTATAGGGTCAAATAGCTTTTCGAGCAGGTCCGGGCGCTCCGCGCGCATCCTGTTGAATATCGTTTCAGCGCTAACAAGCAGTGATAATCCGCCTTGCTTCGCTTTGTTGATACACACCAGACCCACTAGGTCTGCGCTGTCCGTATGAAAGGTTTGTCGTTCGCAGGTTTGATAAATACGGCTATTGGGATCGTTAGCATCGGCACCGATGTCACGTACATGACCCAAAATATGTCCTTGCGCGTTTTGTGAGCGCGCATTACCCAGGTGGGCACCGATACCGCAAAATATCGTGGCTATGAAAGCTTGTGAGTACGACTCCGTAGGTAATCCTCGAATAACTTCCAAGCCGACACCTGACAATAAATTGGTCTTAAGCTCCGCCAGGTGTTTGTCAAAGGTGGCTAATGGAAACATCTCTTTATTGATGGTGCCAATATCAACGTCTAAGGATTGGAAATGGTTAGCCGCATTCTCAAGATCCTGAACGTCGTCACGGCTCAGCGCATAAAACCATTTCTCTGACGAATTGCTCATGTCCCGGCCAATCCATGCCGACGCGCCTGTGAAGCGCTCCGGCATGGACGACAGTATATCTAGTGCATTTTGGGACATAGGAATGTCGATATACCGCTGTATTTAGGTGAGCGCCATTTGTGCTTTACCTAGATCGGTTAAATCAGCAACAGTGGCCCGTTGTGAAAAATCTATCTCGTAGTTCTCTGCGGCAAAATCTGGCGCACTTAAGCCTTGTTGGAATGTGGTGGCTTGACGCAAGGCATAGGCTTTATTTTTACCACATGCCGGACTTGCGCCAATGTAGATGACGTTAGCATATTCATCACCATGATGTTCGTTGCCAACCGCATGCACAATATCAGGGTGCCACCAAACTGTATCGCCCGGCTCAACGGTCTGGATTGGCACAATGCCGGGCATGAGATCTGGATGCCATTCCTGATCAATGCCCAATGCGCGGCCGGGCTTAGCTAGGCATAATTCATTGTCGGGCACGTCACCTTTGAGTGCACGCATCAGGATGTAGGCAATAGAGTTTGCGATAGGCAAAATCTCAAGTGTGCCGTCGCCTGGGCCTTGTTCTGTTAACGCTGTCCAGCCTTGAAAAGTCCTGAACATGGAGCTAACCGCTGGTGATGCGAATTCGCGCGTTTGGGTCCGGTAGGCAGCGCTCCATGGATCATACTGATCCAGCTGTCCTGAGAAAATTTTCTGGTAGATTTTTTGAAAAGCTGGATCGACCCAGCGCTCGTACGAGCCAGCGTCAATATGTGGAGACAATCCCAATGTGGTATCTCCCGGCGCGCGTCTGCGCGTACGGTCAGCATAGGCATAGTCCAAGTCCGGGTCGAACTCGGGACCGGCAGGCGCATTTGTGTCCCATAGTCTGTTGAGGAAGCGTTTACTGATTGCCATTGACTCAGCCTGGCGCGCCATTACCTGAGGCTTTGACCAATAAACACCGTAGATTTGAGGTTTCGCATCTTTTAGATCACCAAAGTAGTCGTCAAGGCCCGCTTTCTCTTTCGCGCGCTCCAGATAGTCGTTGGTATCCAGGTAGTCGCCCAGTTCACTGTTCCAGTCTTCAGCTTGTTTACGGCTAAAAACGTTACGAATAATGACGCAGCCGCGAGCCCGGATGGCTTCAATATCTTTGGTTGAGACGGTGCCGTCTTTAACCGCAGAATAAGACAGTTCTGGTACTACGTATTGACCTTTTGCATGTAAAGAGGCAACTTCTTCAACAGAGCGTTTAATGTCGCCACTGATTGCTTCAAAAGCTGCGTTGACGTTGATGTTGCTTCGAAGTTCTTGCTTTGTACTGGCAATGAATTGTTCGATAACTGCGTTGTCTTCACTCATAGTTAAGTTTCCGTGTAGTCGCTGATAGGTTAGCTGTGGTTGGCTTAGGTTCTAAATTTGGGAATAGGGGCGATCATGTGTTGCAGTTCGCCTAACGGTTTTTCCCGCGCTATAACTTCTAAGAGTGTCATGCCGAGAATTCTGCCTGTTAACGCGATGTCTTCGTAGAACGAGTCAATAGCCGGGTGCACATGATCGAGAGCGGCTGAGGTCTGTTTCGATACAACATCCAAATCTTTGCCGGGAGTAAATCCTGCATCTCTAGCACCGGCATAGGTTGCCAGCGCTGCCATCTCGCCAGAGCAAACAACACCATCCGGTGGGTTGGGTTGGCTGAACATCTGTTTGATCGTGGCGCGTACATCGTCCAATGAGGTCTCAAGATTCAGAGATGTAGATAGCTCGACAGATTCGATGCCGTTTTTCGCCACACCACGAGCAAAGCCGGTTTCAAGATGAACATGGTACGTAAGGCCCTCTGCTGCGCCAATGAGTATGAGGCGTTTGCGTCCTTTGCTGACCAGCCGATTGACAGCTTGTTCGGCAAACGATTGATTGTCGTAGTCAACCTGTGCATGCGGCGTAGCAAGTTCTGTACGACCGTGAGTGACAAATGGAAAATTCTTCTCTAACAGGTACCGCACGCGTAAGTCTTGTGGGGTCGTTCTTGAGAGCACAATGCCATCAGCACGATTATTCTCAACAATGGATTTAACAACAGTGAGCTCATCGGCATCAGTGACGTCGGGGGTGGCAGAGAGTTCGTATCCGCTGTCTCTGCAAATATCGCCAAAGCCTGCAATGATCGAGGCGGTATAGCCAGATATTTCTGCATGGGGTGCAAGAACGAGGCTGAGCATATGGGTGCGTCCGGTGCGAAGACCGCGTCCTGCCCGGTTGGGAACATAACCCAGCTCGTCTGCCACTTTTTTAACTCGGTTACGGGTTTTCAGAGCAATGTCTTCACCATTGTTGAGCGCCCTGGAGACTGTGGTGACAGCCAAGCCACAAGCTTCAGCCACCGTACGTAATGTAGGGCGCGAATCTGCTCGTTTCGAAATTTTTGTTTTACTCTCTTTGCTCATGGGCTGTATAATAACTGTAACGTTACAGATGTCAATGTATTGTGTAAAATGCTTAAAAAAAACATTTTGACGTTCAAGATCTGTAACGATACTATAGTGGCGTGTTCGTATCGGACGAACTACTTCGAGGAAAAACTAATCATGAAGAAAACAGGAATTGCCAAGAGTATTGCTCTGGCTTTGGGCCTTGCTTCAGCATCTGTTGCCCAGGCGGCAGATGTGGAAGTTTTACATTGGTGGACGTCAGGTGGCGAAGCTGCTGCATTAGACGTACTTAAACAAGACTTGGAAACACAGGGCGTTGGCTGGAAAGATATGCCAGTAGCCGGTGGCGGCGGTGAAGCTGCTATGACAACTCTACGAGCACGCGTCACGGCTGGTAATGCACCAACTGCTGTGCAGATGCTCGGATTTGATATTTCTGATTGGGCCAACGAAGGCGCTTTGGGCAACCTAAACGCCGTCGCATCAGAACAGAACTGGGACAATGTGGTGCCGACAGCTTTGCAGGCGTTTGCCAAGCACGACGGCAACTGGATCTCTGCTCCGGTCAATGTGCATTCAACCAACTGGGTTTGGATAAGCAAATCCGCACTGGATGCCGCTGGCGGTAAAGTGCCAACAACATGGGAAGAACTTGTTGCAGTCATGGACGCCATGCAGGCTAACGGCATTACACCTTTAGCGCATGGTGGTCAGGCTTGGCAGGATGCCACTGTATTCGATGCAGTCGTCCTATCTATGGGTAATGATTTTTATCAGCAGTCCATGATCGATCTCGATCCCGCGGCTTTATCTAGCGATACTATGATTGAAGTATTTAATCGTATGGCTAAGTTGCGGTCGTACGTTGATGACAACTTCTCTGGCCGCGACTGGAATTTAGCTTCAGCCATGGTTATCGAAGGCAAGGCGGGTATGCAGATGATGGGTGACTGGGCTAAAGGTGAATTCCTCAAAGCTGGTCTAGCGCCAGGCGACGATTTTGTTTGCATTCGTTTTCCAGGCACACAAGGTTCGGTGACGTTCAACTCTGATCAGTTCGCGATGTTCGGTCAAGGTGAAGGCGACAACGATGCGCAGCTAAAAATGGCTGCGTCTATCATGGATCCTGTCTTCCAATCGGCTTTTAACGTTGTTAAGGGGTCCGTACCTGCTCGTACAGACGTACCTAACACCGATTTCGACGATTGTGGCAAGAAAGGAATGGCTGACTTGGCAGAAGCCAACGATGCCGGTTCATTGTTCGGCTCTATGGCACAAGGTCACGCAGCACCTGCAGCAGTTAAGAATGCTGTGTATGACGTTGTAACCCAACACTTCAATGGCGACATGTCCAGTGAAGAAGCCGCAGAAGAACTTGCTAGCTCTGTAGAAGCAGTTATGTAGTTTCCGTCGATAAGGCGCAGCGGAAAATCCCCCTTTTCTGCTGCGCCGCTATTTCGATACACCCTTATGCAGGTATCCCGGTCTGTTCTCCATCAGCAGTTCGCTGCTTCACCTAGGCCTCGCCTAAACGTTGGTTAAGTCACTATGTCCTTTCCTTTTGCCAAAACCTACGCGCGTAAAGGCGCATGAAAGAGCGCTTTCAAGACATGCTGCCAAAGCTTGTGTTAGGTCCAAGCTTTCTGCTTATTCTGTTTTTTGTGTACGGCTTTATTGCCTACACAGGGTATCTGTCGATGTCAGATTCCAAAATGTTGCCCTCTTATGGGTTTGTCGGTATGGACAACTACGAACGCTTGTGGAAGCTTCGCCATTGGTCGGGTGCTTTGAAAAACCTTGCCGTGTTTGGTTCCTTGTACATCATTATTTGCAGTGTGCTTGGATTAACACTGGCCATTTTACTCGATCAAAAAATCCGGGCTGAGGGTGTACTCCGCCCCATTTATTTATACCCTATGGCTCTGTCGTTTATCGTTACAGGTACTGCATGGAAATGGTTTCTTGATCCAGGTATTGGTCTAGAACACACCATGCATCAGTGGGGATGGGAGAGTTTTGAGTTCGACTGGATAAAAAGCCGAACGAACGCCATTTACACAGTGGTCATAGCAGCTGTTTGGCAAAGCTCGGGTTTTGTCATGGCGATGTTTTTAGCCGGCCTGCGAGGTGTCGATTCCGATATCATTCGCGCTGCTGAAATCGATGGTGCGTCAAGAGCTCGTATCTACCGCCGCGTCATTATTCCTCTCATGCGGCCTGTGTTTTTGTCGGCTTTTGTGGTGTTAGCTCACCTGGCTATAAAGTCCTACGATTTAGTTATTGCCTTAACTGGCGGCGGTCCTGGCAAAGCCACTGAGTTGCCAGCAACGTTTATGTATTCGTACACGTTTAGCCGAAATTTGATGGGCATAGGGGCATCGTCAGCCATCATTATGTTGATTATGATTTTCTCCATCATCGTTCCGTATCTCTATACAGAACTTCGCTCGGATTCAAAGCGATGAACAGTGCAAGTAAATTATCGTTTGGCCGAATTACGCTATATGTGGTGTTGTTCGTATTTGCCATTTATTACCTGTTGCCGCTTTACGTCATGCTGGTTAACTCGTTTAAACCACTCGATGAGATCCGACAGGGCGACATGCTTGCCTTGCCCCAAGTATGGACCATAGCCCCTTGGGCAAGCGCTTGGTCAACCGCACAAATCGGCGTTCAAGCTACAGGCCTAAAGCCGTACTTCATGAATTCCATCTCTATGGTCGTGCCGGCAGTGCTCTTGTCTACCGTGCTCGGAGCGCTCAATGGTTATGTCTTGACCAAGTGGCGTTTCAAAGGCGATGGCATTGTGTTTGGCCTTATATTGTTGTCTTGTTTTATTCCGTTTCAGATTGTGCTAATCCCCATGGCACGTATGCTCGGCATTTTAGGGTTGGCCGGAACCACGTCCGGTTTAGTGCTTGTGCATCTTGTGTATGGCTTAGGGTTTACTACTCTATTTTTCCGCAATTACTACGCTGCATTTCCTACAGAGCTTATCCGCGCAGCTCAAATGGATGGTGCTGGTTTTTTTAGAATTTTCACGCGCATTCTGTTGCCGTCATCAGGGCCGATTATCGTCGTCACTGTCATATGGCAGTTCACCAATATCTGGAACGATTTTCTCTTCGGAGCGAGCTTTGCCGATGTCGATTCGGTGCCTATGACCGTTGCATTGAATAATCTTGTTAGCTCATCAACCGGTGTTAAAGAATATAACGTGCATTTTGCGGGGGCGATTCTAGCGGCGTTGCCAACCCTTATTGTATACGTGGTATCTGGACGCTATTTTGTGCGTGGCCTTATGGCTGGCGCCGTTAAAGGTTAATGTCAAATTTAATGAACAGCAAAACACATTCGTTTCTCGAGATCGACAATCTGGGCAAGCAGTACGCTGGTGTCGATGCATTAAAGTCAGTCTCTATTGATGTAGAGGAGGGTGGCTTTCTCGTGTTGGTGGGGCCGTCGGGTTGTGGCAAATCCACTTTGCTCAACATGATTGCAGGCTTCGAGCCCGCGACGAGTGGTGACATTCGAATGGCCGGTAAGTCAATCGCCGATTTGCATCCGTCAAAGCGTGATATCGCGATGGTTTTCCAATCCTACGCGCTCTATCCGAATATGAGTGTTGCAGGCAACATCGGTTTTGGTATGGAAACTCGCGGCGTCCCAAAAGCTGAGCGATTGAAAAAAATTGACGAGGTTGCCTCGATTTTGCAAATTGAGCCGTTGTTAAAGCGCAAGCCGGCACAATTAAGTGGTGGGCAGCGACAGCGTGTGGCAATGGGGCGTGCGCTCGTTAGAGATCCTCAGGCGTTTTTATTCGACGAACCGTTATCCAATCTCGATGCTCGTTTACGGGTAGATATGCGTGCGGAAATCAAAAAGCTTCATGCGCGACTGGGCACCACCATTGTGTATGTGACTCACGATCAAATCGAGGCGATGACGCTTGCCACTAAAATTGCGGTTTTAAAGCTGGGTGAGTTGCAGCAAGTAGGAACACCGGACGAAATCTACAACGCGCCTGCCAATACCTTTGTCGCTGATTTCATGGGCTCTCCGGCTATGAACCGTATCACCGGTCAATTGGAGCTCTCAGATGGGGGCATAGATTTTGTGATGGGTCCTTACCGCTTACGTTTGCACGAGCCGAGCAAACAGCATAGAGAAATTGCAGAGCAAAATGGCACCGTTGACTTCGGAATACGCTCAGAAAATATCAGTGAAGAACCCAGAGCTGAGGGTGTAGCTGCTGCAGGCAACGCTTTATTGTTGCAAGTTGATCTTGTCGAGCCTACCGGCTCTGATACGTTCATTTCCACAAAAGACGAACACGCAGTGTTTACCGCTCGTATTGCCAATCACGTGAAAGCAAGTGTGGGTGAGAAGGTGGAATTGTATTTCGATATGAGCAAGGCTCACTTCTTTGACACCAACACGGGTAACCGTATCCCCTAATGGCAAGCACGAGCCGTCGCGCTAGTGGGCCGTAAGCCTGAGAAGCTGAGCCCATAGAGCGCGATATCAGCAAATCGTACGTCGCGAAGTCGGATTTGCCGTAACCGTTACATAGCTCAAAGGGCTTTGTTTACCGTGAGTTCGATTTCAATGCCGATTGGGGCGTGTGTGCAGTCTATATCATTCGGTTGTCAAGCCGGCCCGGCCTCGTTACTTGTGCAGCTAACCAGTAACAGTCATTATAGTGCTTCAGAGGTAGTGACTTCGAACCGTTAACGGCTTGAATGTGCGAACAGATTTCTGATCAGTTTGCAACTCTTTCGACTCTAATGGCACCATGAATAATACCTCTTCTCTGGCACAAGAGATGCACTTAACCAGAACAAATATTCGCGATATTCTAGCGAGGTTTGCGTGCACGGGCAGAGCGTCTTTGCGTGCTGAAAAGTGATTCATCGAAGAGAAGCCAAAACGCCGCTGTTCGACTGAGCTTTTGCTGTTTCGTTTACCACCGTATTTGCCAATGAATGTGATAACAATCAAGAAGGGTCTAGATCTGCCTTTGGAGGGCAACCCAGATCAATCCATTCACCCAGCACCCGCCACAGAGAAAGTTGCTCTGATTGGTCGCGACTTCATCGGCTTGCGTCCGTCGATGGCAGTGGCAGTGGGTGACAGGGTGGTTACCGGTCAAACACTGTTTACCGATAAGCACGACCCCAAGGTGTGCTACACCAGTCCAGGCACGGGTACCGTTGAATCCATCAACCGCGGTGCACGTCGAGTACTTCAGTCCGTCATCATCAGACTCGACGCCGATGAAGCTAATGACGAGCTGCGCAAAGCGGTCTCGAGCAGTGAGCTTGCTGATTTGGATACTGATGATATTCGCGATGCGCTATGCAGCAGCGGTCTCTGGACGGCTTTCCGAACTCGTCCGTACAGCAAGGTCCCTCAATCGGATGCGAAGCCTGAGTCTATTTTTGTAACGGCCATGGACACTAATCCGTTGGCAGCTGACCCGGCGGTTATCATTGCAGAGCATGCTAGTGATTTTCAAGACGGCTTAAACCTGCTGTCAAAACTGACCGAAGGCAAGGTGCACGTATGCAAGGCCGAAGGTGCCAGCATGGATGTAACCTCGCAGGCGGCTGTACAAGTGACAGAATTTACCGGGCCTCACCCTGCAGGGCTTCCTGGAACCCATATTCATCATTTGCATCCTGTGGGTGCAGAGCGGGTCGTCTGGCATATCGGCTATCAGGACGTCATTGCTATTGCAAAGTTATTCACCACGGGTAAGCTCTGGCTGGAGCGTGTTGTCGCATTAGCAGGTCCAGTGGTCCATGAACCGCGATTGATTCGTACACGTCTGGGTGCGAGTACTGAGGATCTTGTTCGAGACGCCCACGAAAAGGTGGAATGCCGAATCATTTCCGGTTCTGTCTTATCGGGTAGGCGTGCGAATAACTGGGCGGCCTATCTGGGTCGCTACCACACACAAATTTCGGTTTTGGCAGAAGGGCGTGAGCGTGAGCTGCTGGGTTGGATTAACCCGAAAAGCTCGAAGTACTCGTTTGCCAATATTTTTCTGTCCAGCTTCAAACGTATGACCAACAAGTTTGACTTTCACACATCCACCAACGGCAGCCCGCGTGCCATGGTGCCCGTCGGGCTTTATGAAAAAGTAATGCCCATGGACATCTTGCCAACGCAACTGCTGCGATCACTGTTAGTCAGTGATACAGACCAGGCCCAGAGGCTGGGTTGTCTGGAATTGGATGAGGAGGATCTCGCTTTATGCGCGTTCGTTTGCTCTGGTAAATACAATTTCGGGCCTGCATTGCGCAACAACCTTGAACAAATAGAGAAGGAAGGCTAATGAGCTCATTGAGACGTTGGCTTGACCGCCAACACCCACAGTTTGCGAAAGGCGGTCGGTACGAAAAGTACTACGCCTTGTACGAAATGGTTGATACCTTCCTGTACACGCCACCGGATGTCACCCGTACCTCGCCGCATGTGCGTGATGCTATCGATCTGAAACGTGTCATGAGTTACGTGGTGGTGGCAACACTGCCTTGTATCCTATTCGGCATGTGGAATACCGGCTACCAGGCTCATCTGGGCATGGCTGCATTGGGTCAGGACGCTGCTGAAGGATGGCGTGGCGCTATCATGGCATTGCTGGGCGTGGACTATGACGCTGGCAGCCTGTACGACAACGTCGTTCACGGTTTCTTGTACTTCATGCCGATCTACATCGTCACGCTCATGGCCGGTGGCTTTTGGGAGGTGCTGTTTGCCGCTGTCCGAAACCACGAAGTTAACGAGGGTTTCCTCGTCACATCGATGCTGTATGCGTTGATATTGCCGCCCACTATCCCGCTCTGGCAGGCGGCGTTGGGAATCTCATTCGGGGTTGTCATCGGTAAAGAGGTGTTTGGCGGTACCGGCAAAAACTTCATGAACCCGGCTTTAACGGGTCGAGCGTTCCTGTTCTTTGCCTATCCTGCGCAGTTGTCCGGTGATTCTGTTTGGACAGCGGTTGATGGCTTTAGTGGTGCAACCGCGCTGAGCCTGGGTCAGCAAGGTGGTGTTGAAGCCATTACTGGCGCCGGCATTGAATGGATGGACGCCTTCTTTGGTTCTATTCAAGGATCTTTCGGATCGACATCAACGTTGGCGTGTCTCTTGGGCGCGGCCTTCTTGATTTATACACGCATAGCATCCTGGCGAATTATCGCAGGGGTGTTCATTGGTATGGTTGTCACGACCTTGCTGCTGAACGGTATCGGAAGCGACACCAATGAGATGTTTGCAGTGCCTTGGCACTGGCATTTTGTACTCGGTGGCTTTGCCTTCGGCATGGTCTTTATGGCCACTGACCCCGTTAGTGCGGCCCACACCGATGCAGGGCGATGGATATTCGGCCTGTTAATCGGGTTTATGACGGTCATCATACGTGTGGTGAATCCGGCTTATCCGGAAGGCATCATGCTGGCCATCCTGTTTGCCAACCTGATTGCACCTTTGATTGATTACGGGGTGGTTCAGGCTAACGTCCGACGACGGATTAAGCGAAGTGGAGCTGCCTCATGACCAGTCCAATCGATAAGACCGATAAAAAAATAAAAGCTGCTGACCCTTCGCAAATTGTGCGCGAAGATGATGCTGAAACCTCAACGCTGAGTGATCGTTTCGGTTTTCTCGCGCCGGTCAAAGCCATCATGGCCCAGCCTAACGACAGCACGCAGAAGACTCTATTAGTGGCGGTCATTCTGTGTCTGGCATGTTCCGTTATCGTATCGGCCGCGGCTGTTATTTTACGACCAACACAAGATGCGAATGCAGCATTAGACAGAAAGCGAAACATTGTCCAGGTGGCAGGCTTATTGGATGCCAGCGGCAACGTTGAAAAAGCATTTGAAAACGTCTCCAGCCGTATGGTTAATCTTGATACGGGTGAGTTCACAAATGAGCTTGATGGTGTTGCCTACGACCAGTATGTCGCGGCTCGTGACCCGCAGCTGAGTATGGCACTGGATAAGGCTGACGATATAGCCGGTATCGGTCGTCGCGCCCAGTTCGCTGAGGTGTACCTCATTGGCGGCGAGGATGATTTCGATCAAATAGTTCTTCCTATTCACGGCCTGGGTCTTTGGTCAACGCTGTACGGCTTTGTGTCTTTATCTAGCGATTTGACCACCATCTCTGGTTTGAAGTTTTACGCGCATGCGGAAACTCCAGGCTTAGGTGGTGAAGTGGATAACCCGGTATGGCAGAGCAAGTGGGAAGGCAAACTGGCGTTTGACGAAGCGGGCGAACTTCAAATTGAAGTGATCAAAGGTGTTGTCGATCCGAAAAATGCCGCCGCCATTCATCAGGTTGATGGATTAGCAGGCGCAACCTTGACAAGTCGTGGTGTAAGCCAGCTGCTTCGTTTCTGGTTAGATGAGCAAGGCTTCGGAGCTTTCCTTAAAAACCTCAAGCAAGGGGAGGTCTCGTGATGGACGCGGATACTAAAAAAGTCGTATACGACCCGTTGGTCGACAACAATCCGATCACACTGCAAATTCTCGGTATTTGTTCGGCGCTTGCGGTTACAACAACACTCGCAGCCTCACTGCTGATGTGCTTAGCGTTGACCGCTGTTGTTGCTTGCTCGAATGCATCCATTTCGATGATTCGCCAGCACGTACCTTCTAGCATCCGGATTATCGTACAAATGACGATCATCGCATCACTGGTTATCGTGGTCGATCAGCTGCTCAAGGCGTTCGCCTATGACATTGCCAAAACACTGTCTGTGTTTGTCGGTTTGATTATTACCAATTGCATCGTATTGGGTCGTGCGGAAGCCTTCGCTATGAAGAACCCTCCCATGATCAGTATGCTTGATGGTCTGGGCAATGGCTTAGGCTACAGCCTGGTTCTGATTGTCGTCGGTGCGACACGTGAATTATTCGGCTCTGGCACATTGCTCGGCTACACCATTCTTCCTTCCGTCAACGACGGTGGTTGGTACTACACCAATGGACTGATGCTGCTACCCCCAAGTGCGTTCTTTATCATCGGTCTGATGATCTGGGGAATTCGTACTTGGAAGAGTGCTCAGGTAGAAAAGCCGGACTATGAAATCCAGCAAGCTCATCATTCGGAGGTGGTTTGATGGAAGCCTATATCAGCCTGTTTGTTAAGGCTATATTCATTGAGAACCTCGCCTTGTCGTTCTTTTTGGGCATGTGTACGTTTCTCGCAGTCTCCAAACAGATCGGCACAGCTATCGGTTTAGGTGCGGCGGTTATTCTGGTGCAAGTCATCACCGTCCCTGCAAACAACCTGTTGTTTCAATATCTGCTGAACGATGGTGCTTTAGCATGGATGGGATTGCCAGAAGTGGACCTAAGCTTCCTCGGCTTAATCTGTTACATCGGTGTTATTGCGGCCATGGTCCAAATTCTAGAGATGATTCTGGACAAGTATTTCCCGGCACTCTACAACGCCTTGGGTGTGTTCCTGCCGCTGATCACGGTTAACTGCGCCATCCTGGGTGGGTCGTTGTTCATGGTTGAACGTGACTACAACTTCAGTGAAAGTGTGGTCTACGGTGTAGGTAGTGGAGCGGGCTGGGCATTAGCCATTACTGCACTGGCCGGAATTCGCGAAAAGCTTAAATACAGCGATGTACCCGACGGCTTGCAAGGTCTGGGTATTACGTTCATCACCGCAGGCCTTATGTCACTGGGCTTCATGGCTTTCTCGGGGATTCAACTTTAATGAATAGGCTAAAGAGCTTGTCTACCCACAAAGCAAACAAGAGGGTGTCTTCTCATGGTTGAGATACTAGTCGGAGTTCTACTGTTCACCGTTGTATTGCTGGTGCTGGTAGGCATTATTCTGGGCGCCAAGTCGATGTTGGTGGCCAGCGGCAACGTTGATGTATTAATCAACGGTGAAAAAACGGTACAAGCACCCGTCGGGTCAAAGCTGTTAGGCGCTTTGGCAGATGCAGAGTTATACGTTGCCTCAGCCTGTGGTGGCGGTGGTACGTGTGGTCAGTGTCGTGTCAATGTTCACGAAGGTGGTGGTTCCATCCTGCCAACAGAGACTGGCCATATCAATAAGCGTGAAGCGGCTGAAGGCGGACGACTGTCTTGCCAGCTAACCGTTAAGCAAAACATGAAAATCAGCGTTCCCGATGAAGTATTCGGTGTACGCAAATGGCGCTGTAAGGTTAAGTCGAACGAAAACGTCGCTACCTTCATCAAAGAGCTGGTTCTGGAATTGCCCAAGGGCGAGACGGTTCCGTTTCGTGCCGGTGGTTACATACAGATTGAGTGTCCCGCATACGATCTGCAGTACAGCGATTTTGATGTAGCGGACGAATTCCGTGGTGACTGGGACCGGTTTGATCTTTGGAAGGTTAAATCAAAAGTTAATGAGCCTGTTATGCGCGCTTATTCCATGGCGAACTACCCTGAAGAAGAGGGAATCATCATGCTGAACGTGCGTATTGCGACACCTCCACCGGGCAATCTTGATGATGTTCCAGCCGGGCAAATGTCTTCTTGGATCTTCAACTTGAAGCCAGGCGATGAGGCGGATATTTCAGGTCCTTTTGGTGAGTTTTATGCAAAGGAAACTGAAAACGAAATGGTGTTTATCGGTGGTGGCGCTGGAATGGCTCCCATGCGATCTCACATCTTTGATCAGTTAATGCGTCTTGATAGCAATCGAAAAATCACATTTTGGTATGGTGCGAGAAGTCTTCGCGAGACGTTCTATGCCGACCATTTCGATAAGCTGCAGGAAAAGCACGAGAATTTTACGTGGCATCTGGCCTTGTCTGACCCGCAACCCGAAGACAACTGGACCGGCCACACTGGATTTATACATAACGTTCTTAACGACAACTACTTGAAGGATCACGCAGCGCCCGAAGACTGTGAGTTCTACATGTGTGGACCTCCGATGATGAATGCTGCGGTAGTCGATATGCTTCGAGAACTGGGTGTCGAAGACGATCACATAATGCTTGATGATTTTGGCGGATAAAACGATGGATAGACGATCCTATTTAAAGAGTTCACTGGCCCTTGGCGGTAGCTTGCTAATGCCTGCGGGTGTTCTGGCTTTAGCCGGTTGCAGTGGAACACGAAAAATACCGGAACTTGCCGGTTTCGATGGCCAGATCATGGGAACCAGCTACAGCGTTCGCCTAGGTGTGCCTATGACAGAAGGTCTGGCTGCACAGGTTCACAGTGCATTGCAAGACGTCGATGCTCATATGTCTACCTGGCGCAACGATTCAGAGTTAACTGCATTTAACGACAGCACTGACAGCGACTGGCAAAAAATGACAGCCGGTACGCTTGAGGTTGTGGCCAAAGCAGTTGATACCAGTGCTGCGAGCAAAGGCGCATTCGATGTCACCATCGGACCACTTGTGGATCTTTGGGGCTTTGGCGCAGGTGCAGACTCGACCGGTAGCATTCCTGTTGGGCGTGACATCAGCGAGCGTCTGGCGCAGGTTGGTTATGATGCTATTGAAATAGACCTGCAGGCCGGTGCAGCTCGTAAGCTGAACCCGGAAGCTCGTTTGGATCTCTCTGGTATCGCAAAAGGCCACGCGGTAGACCGTGTTGCGGCTGTTCTGGATCAATTGGGATTGGATAGCTACTTGGTTGAAGTGGGCGGAGAGCTCAAAGGTCGCGGTTTGAAGCCTGATGGAAGCGCCTGGCGTGTGGCTATCGAGCGACCTGCAGCCGGACGTCGAGATGTATTCAGAGCGTTGGATCTCAACGATCAAGCGATTGCGACCTCAGGTGATTATCGAAACTTTTTCGACAATGGCGGTCAGCGATATTCACATTCTATTGATCCGCGTACCGGTCAGCCGGTCAATCACGAACTTGCCTCTGTCAGCGTTGTCTCGGACACCACAATGGCGGCAGACGCGCTGTCTACAGCTCTCATGGTAATGGGGCCTGACGAGGCCATGGCGTTCGCTCAGAAGCATCAGGTGGCGGCTTATATGGTCTTGAAATCTGGCACATCCCTCAAAGAGGTGTACAGTGACAAGTTCGAGCAGCTGTTAGGTTAAAAATACAGGGCATTCGGTAATCAGGTATGACTCTATTTCTCGTGACATTTTTCATTATGATGCTGGCGGTCGCTGGCATGGCAGTGGGTGTCATGTTCGGTCTGAACCCCATTGCCGGTAGCTGTGGCGGGTTGAACGCGGTTGACGGGTCAGGTGCCTGCCAATCGTGTTCACGACCCTGCAAGAGCCGTAAGAAAGCTGAGGCACAGGCCCCCGTTGCAGGTGATGCCCAACCGCTGACTCGTTCATCTATTCAATTGAACAAGCAACCGGGAAGCACTGATGCTTAAAACCATCAAAGTCAGCGATTATATGGCCGCAACGCTGGTGACCTTCAAGCCTGATATGGGTATGAAAGTCGCCATCAGCCATCTATTGGAAAAGCGTATATCTGGCGCACCCGTGGTTGATGACCATGGCAATCTTGTCGGCATGTTGTCCGAACAAGACTGCATGAAGATGGCGCTGACCGCTGGCTATCATGAAGACATGGGTGGGTTGGTCCGTGACTACATGACGCCCAACGTCGACACCGTTGAAGCTGAAACCAGTATCCTAAAGCTGGCTCAGAAGTTTATCGATCAACCCAATCGTCGTCGTTTTCCAGTTCTGCATAACAACCGTTTGGTTGGGCAAGTGAGCCGACGCGATGTGCTCAGGGCAATCGAGAAAATCGGCTGATACCACACCGTCATTCTGTTGTATTGCGTGTGTTCGATGTGTCTACTGAATTGAAACTGTAAGCGTTTCCAAAAAACGCACAAGATCCTCTCGCGCTGCGTTATCCAAGCTCAGTGGCTTTAATAACGATTCTCCCTGAGCGTGTAGACGTTCCGGGTTAATGTCGGCATAAGAATCAACGACCTCTCTTAAGGTACGTAGGCTACCGTCGTGTGTATAAGGGGCGGTCAACGTTAAATGGCGTAACGTTGGTGTTCGCCACTGTCCGAAATTGACCTGCCCCAAGGTCACTGTTTGAGTCTTTCTAATCTCAGCTGCTTCGCCGGTACCGTTGTATTTTCCCTGCAAGTTGAAGACATCTTTCCGAACGCGTTGAATGCCGGTATAGCGTCCAGGGTCTACCTGGCCAATACCTGTAAAGAAAGGGCGTCCGGTGTCATGGAATTCTCCGTTGGAGAAGTTCGGTCCGAAGTGACATACATGACAGTTAGCCTCTCCTAAGAATATTTTCAATCCGCGTATTGCAGCTTGTGGATACTCCTTTTGACCGTCTACATCATTGTTGAGTACGGCCAATCGGTATTGATCGAACGGCGTTTGTCCAGAGACTAGGGTGCGCGTATAGGCGGCTATTGCTTTACTCAGTAGTACGGCAAAGGCTTCATTGTCCAGCTCATCCAATGCAATAGGTGTCGGGGCTTGAGCTATCGCGTCTGCGATGTATTGTTCTTTGCGTAATCGTTTTGAGATGGTCGTGAAGTCCCCGTTCATCTCTATCTCAGATAGCATGGGCCGGAGGCTAGCCGCCCAAAGACTGTCGGCCCCTCCGTCCCAACCAAACCAGCGTTGCGTGCCGATGTCTAACAGGCCTTGCGTGTTTCTGACATGTGAAGAAGCGCCTTCGGCGGTGGCTAATCCATCGGTAAAGCCTTTAGTGGCCTGGTGACAGTTGGCGCAGGTGATTTTGCCGTTTCCTGATAGAGCAGGTTCGTGGAACAATCGCTGTCCGAGAGACTCAGCCCAAGGTTGTCCTGAAAACTCGTTGCCAGGGTCGGGGGAAAGTTTTTTTGGCCATGGGCCAAACACAGCAATAAGTGATTTCTCTAAAGCGCTAAGCGTTATGAAACTGTCTTGCGATTCAGCGATTGAGGAGCCAACGAGCGAACCATCAGAAACTGACTCTAGGCTTTGAGCGATCACCGATGAACTGAACAGAACCGACCCCAGTAGAAGTATCCAGAAAGTCTTTATGGTGTTTACCCACATCTGGATCGGTTTAAATTCTATACACAGGTAACGCAAACGTTTTTGTGTACCTTGTGCACTTGGTTCCATCATGCTTAAGATTTACTGCAAATCGAAATCGTAGGTGAGTTCAGTTTTCATATCAGTTGTACGCAGTTCTATCAACCATTCCCAGTTGCCTGGCATGTGTAAGACGAGGCCGTCTACTTGCACTTTCAGTTGTGAATCTGAGTGCTCAGTAACAGTGTGTTCTGGTTCGTAGTTCATACCATGTCCATGCGCTGGCATACTCGCGTTGATTTTTAGTGTCATGTCTTTAACATCGGTGTCGCACACAGTAATTAACACCGAAAACGGCTCGCTCACTTCAATAGGATTTAGCGCTTGAACCACGACCGTTGGCTCATCACCAACGACATGTGTATTGTCATCGGCAGAAACACCGCAGTTAGCGTCCACGTCGGCCGAACCCATATTTTTGGCTCTGTTGGCTTCCCAATGCGGCATAATTAAGTTGTAGGCATTCTTCCAGGCAACTCCTTCCGCGACATCAGCGGGCAGGGAGCTAAGCCAAACTCGAGCACCTTCTGCGTGCTCGGGTATGAAATACATACGCTCAGGCGTGTAGGTATCGGTTCCAAGCATCATACGATCCGGGTATTGAGTGAACAGTTCAATCCAGTCTTCACTGAGTTGCCCGCCACTTCCAACTTCTGAGCGAAAGGCTAAATCGGCCCAAAGTCGGTCATGTTTGCCCAGCATATCGGCTATTTCACCAGGCGAGTCAAACCCAGAGTGGGCCCAGAGAACTTTAACGTTTGAGTTTTGAGCTAGAAGCCGTTCAACAGCATCAGCATCTGAATGTGCGTGTAGTATCAGATTGTATTGGTCAGCTAAATCGACAATACGGCGGGGAATAGGCAAATCGGCGCTCTCACCGTACAGATGGAACTCGCCAATGCTGGCGTAGGCATTCGAGGCCAATAAGTCTTCAACATAGGCTAGGGCGCCCTCGTCGGTAAACCAGGTTCCGAGCTCCCCACGACGGCGATATGGACGTAGACCGGGAACAATGAGATCCGGGGCTAGCTCGCTGAGTAGCTGTGTGCCGTTGTCATCAGAACTGGATACCAGGGCAAACTTAAGCTTGGCGCTTCGCATCAACTCGATGACACGCTCGGGTGGTGTGTATTCAACAGAGTCGTGGCTGTAATGGATGTGGGCATCGGCAATAGGAAAGTCGGTTTGCGCATGACCCGCACTCATAACTAGCCCAGATAGAATGGCGCAGGCGCACCAGGGTTTTGATGACGTCGGTAGTGAAAAAATCATAAGCTAACCTAGCCTGTCCAATTACCGTAGAGACTACAGCTTACAACATCATTAAATACGCAATAAGTGTGGATTTTGACGCTATAGTGGTGTTGTTTTTTATAGGAGAGTTTTTAACGTGATCCGCCATTGTGTATTTATTCGATTCAAAAGCGAAGTTAACGAGACGCAAAAGGCTGAGTTGTTCTCAGAAATCGATGCGCTGAAAAACCATCTAGCCGGTATTTTAGCCGTACATATTGGGCACAACGTTAGCCCTGAAACCGGTATGGATAAAGGTTTTTCTGATGGTTTTATCGTCGATTTCAAAGATGCCGCCAGTCGCGATGCCTATTTGGAAGACGAAGATCATCAAAAAACGGGTGGTAGGCTTGTGGAAGCCTCTGAGGGGGGAGTGGACGGTATTCTGGTATACGATTTGGAAATCGCCGACTAAGTAGTGCGAGTAAATTTTTGCCGGGTAACGAGAACTGAACAGTACTCTACGCAAGCCTGCCTTTGTCGCACAGTGGTTTGGCCACGGGTCGAATCCGAAGCTCGGTGCTCTGAACAAGGGGTCATGTCGTACAAAGAAACAACTCTCCACAAGCCATATCAAATGATCCATTTTCAGCGTTCATTCATCGCATGCACCTTACTTTGCACTGCTCAGCTTGCGCAAGCTAACGTGGCAGTGGATTTCAGAGAAGGCGCTCCTAAGGACAGGTTTACTATCACTTACACGGGTGAGTGCGTCCTTAACGAGGTAATCTTCAACATCGATTTGTCGGGAACCGATGGAAAGCTGATTTTCGACACGACCTCAGCAGGCGCAGGCGTTGAAGTATTTCAGCCCTTTGAGGTGACTCAGGGCTCAGTCAAACTCCTCTCGAGTCAACGGGTCAACGATGGGGATAAATCGTTGTCCCTGTCTATTGAAAAACTAGATTCTGGCGAATCCATTAGTTTCACCATTGATGTTGACGATACATTGACGAACAGTGAGCTTGGAAATATCCGGATCAGTGATTCTGAGATACGAGGTGGAACTATTCAGATTAAGGTGGGTGAGAAAATCAGCGCTTCCGCAGTTTTCGGCCGCAACAGCAAAGCAGAGACGTCGCCTCTTCCTTGCATATAAGTACCTGCCCTGTAGCTCCATACAAATTATGGAGTATTGAACAGCATCGGTTGGCAAACGTTAAGTGAAATGTTTGCCAGCGTACGAATAGACTAGAGGATTTGGCTAAGAAACTCTCTGGTTCTCGGGTCTTCGGCTTGGTCGAAAAAAGTGTCGGGTGGCCCGTGTTCAACGATAACTCCCCGGTCGGTAAAATAGATGTGATCTGCAATTTCTTTTGCAAAACCCATTTCATGGGTGACCAGCATACATGTCATGCCGTCTTCAGCCAGGTCTTTAATAGCGACTAATACTTCTTTGACTGTTTCCGGATCGAGCGCAGCTGTAACCTCGTCAAACAGCATGATGTCTGGGGCCATTGCTAAAGAACGGGCGATAGCCACACGTTGCTGCTGACCACCTGACAATTCCCCTGGGTATGCGTTTTCTTTTCCTTGCAACTTAACTTTCGCAATGAGTTCTCTGGCACGCTTTTCCACATCGGCAGGGTTTTGCTTCAATACCTTAATCGGCGCCATCATGATATTTTCAAGAGCGGTTTTATGTGGGAAAAGGTTGTATTGCTGAAACACCATGCCCACTTTTTTTCGCAGCGCAAGCTTATCCAGATCTTTATCGTTGACTTCCTGGCCTTCAACTTTGATAGAGCCCGATTGGATATCGTTAAGCGCGTTGACGCACCGGATTAATGTAGATTTTCCTGAGCCTGAAGGCCCAATGATGCAAATCACTTCGCCTTTCATAACATCCATAGATACGCCTTTAAGCACTTCCAGGCTCCCAAATGACTTACGTAAATCTTTAATTGAGACGATGGGCTGGTCGTCTGTCCAAGCGTTTTGTGACATCAATGTTCCTTAGAGTTTGACAGCGAAGCGACGCTCAAGTGCAATGGTTGCACGAGCAATCGGATAGCAATAAGCGAAGAATATGAATAGCGCGAAACCGTAAAACGGCACCAACAACTCAGGTCGATTGTTTTCAGCTTCTATGGCCTGTCGGCTTAGCGTGATGAGTTCCTCAACACCTAGTAGCGAGCATAGAGGAGTCGCCATGGTTAAGATGGCGTACCAATTCATCCATGGTGGAATCATGCGCTTAAAGCACTGGGGGAGAATAATTTGCCATAGTGTTTGGTGGCGAGTATACGCCAGAGACTCTGCGGCTTCCCATTGGCCATTGGGTACTGAATTGATTGCCCCGCGCACCACCTCTGCTATGTTAGCCATTATTGGTAGACACAAACCAAATACTGCTTTCACCCAGTCAGGAATTCTGATGGTAGTGTCGCCAACTTCTATCTCATACGGTAGTGCAAGCAGAACGATAAACAGCAACACTAACCAGGGTGAATTTCTGAATATTTGTGTAATGACTTGGGCTGGCCAGCGAATGTAAAAAGTCGGTGATATTTGCATTAAGCCCAGCACGATACCAAGGACGGTTCCCGTGAGCATGGCGAAAAATGAAATGATGACATTAAATAAAAATCCTCCGGTCACAATGAAGGGAATCCATCGTAGCAATGCCTGGAAAGCATCTGCTGTTGTATAGCCAGTGGCGGCGTAGCTTAAGCTTGGCCACACAAATACGGCCGTCAGCATAAGTGCCCAAGCCCAAATAGGCGTGGATGCCAGCCAACGCGAAAAGAGTAAATCGTCAGGCTCACCTGCAGCGGTGGCTTTAAACGGCTTAAGTACCGCAAAATTTGTCGTCGGTACGGTGTTGATACCGGGAATGGAATTTTTCTTGTTCATCTTTTAACCTGCGTAACCCGGTATGCGCATGGTTCTTTCCCAACGGGACATTCCCCATACCAAAATACCAACAAGAAAAATAAATGAGAAAAATAGCAAGATCATGGTGGGGTACTGAGCACTTGGGTAATCGCTCCATATACTCACGGATTGATACAGTAGCTCGGGTACGGCAATGGCGATGGCCTGAGTTGTGGTTTTTACAAGATTCACCAAGTTATTATTGAGAGCTGGCAGAGATACTCTGAAAGCCAGCGGTAACACGATTTCTTTATAGGTTTGCAGTCGCGTAAAGCCCAACGCGCTAGCAGCCTCTTGGGTCGATTCCGGTACTGCTTCAATACCAGATCGAAAAATTTCGACATTGAAGGCTCCAGCAAAAAATGACAATGAAATAATTGCCCAGCCAATATTTGAAATGAGCGGAATTTGCGTCCAACCATCGGGCGCAGTGACAGCAGGTGTAAATTGGCCCAGCGCGAAATAGAAAAATAACAGCTGCACGAATGGCGGCGTATTACGAAAGAATTGAATGTATCCTTGCACAATGCGTCGTACCCATACAGACGGCGAGCTCTGCATCCAGGCGCCTACAACTCCAATAATGACCGAGAACAGCACGCACGTAATAGATAGAACAACGGTGTGTTGAAGACCTTTCACAATCCTGGCCCACTGCCTGGGTTCGTGAAAGAAAATGAAATTCCAGCGCGGATAGTCGTCCGCTAACTGTCTGAAGAACTCAGTGAACGCTTCTAGCATAAGCAGAATTAAGTGCAGCGACTAAGGCAAAGAGAGAATGAGTTTCGGAAGGCTTCCGGTGTGAAGCCTTCCGCTGGCCGAATAAAACCTTACTTACCAGCTAGCCAATCGCTGTAGGCCGCATTTTTGTCTGCCAGGTAAGCCGTTGGCTTGATGCCCCACTTAGCTTCCAGCTCCATTAGCTGACCAGATTGATGCATGTTGAATGTAAGACCAGACATGAAGTGTCCGAACACACACTCTTTCTCTGCCAGTGGTACAGCTAGGCCCCACGGGTTGTCATCTTCTGAAGCTAAAGGCATTTCGAAGTCATCGTAATCACCAGAAGATAAATCAGAACCGATTGAGGAGTCATCGTATACCCATGCGACACATTTCCTGTCACGCAACGCCTGCTTGGCTTCGGCGTTACCAGTGAAAGCGACGATGTTGACGCCATATCGTTCAGTCACAACTTCGTTGTAAAACGCGCCTTGCTTGCCGCAAACGGGTTTGCCACGTAAGTCTTCCCAACTGGTGAAGCCCAGTGCTTTCGGCGCCATGACATTGGTGCCTGAGGTGTAGTAGTTGGGTTGAGTGATGCCCACGATTTCACGACGATCAGCGCGGTCAGACATGGTGGCGATCATCATGTCGATTTTACCTTGCTCTAAAAACTGCATGCGGTTTGATGATTGTACAGCCACAGTTTCCAAATCAACACCCATGGCATCGGCAGCAGCCTGAGCCAGGTCAATTTCCATACCGACGATTTCGCCATCAGTATTACGGAAACCCCAGGGTTTGTAGTCGGCTTTAACACCCACAACAACTTTACCGCGCTCCATGACTTTGTTCCATACGTCGTTAGTGCAAGCGGCATGTGTAGCAGATGATAATCCGCCCAGAGTGGTGGCAACGACGGCCGCCAAAGTGATCTTTGGTATGTTCAAAATAATGCTCCAATTTAAGTGTGTACTTATGTGGTTATATTTACGGAAGACCTTAAGATGATCAACCGCTGTTACTACGCCTTATCCGATGCTTAGATTCTTTCAATTCCAACAACTTAACACGCTGTAAACCTTTTGCGAAGTGTTCGCCAGCGCAAACGCAGCCTGCGCGTAGCACGCCCGTGCTGCAACCTAAGTAGTGAATGTGCTTTAGTGTCTCTCCATGCTTGTGAGTTTTGATTTCACTTCGGCCACTCTTTGGGCATTATCTATTGCTAGGCTGCCGTCTTCATTCGAAAAGGAATTTTCAAATCCAACTCGAGCTTTCCCGCCTTCGACAAAGCCCTTGTAGAGACAGGCAGTTTCCTGAGTTCCGAACGCACATAATGCCCAGTCTGCTGAGATAGAGCTCTTGTTCATCCACGCTAGAAACGGGTTAAGATCAGCAGGGGAGCTCTGTTGATTCTGGGTATATCTTCCCAACACGAACAATAGTTGCAAACCATCGGCAGAGATACTGTGCGAATCTAGTAGGCGACTCAACGCCGTTAAATCATCCTGTCCATACAGGATATGCTGCACAGCAATGCCATCATTGTGACACTGCTTATAAAAGTTCAAGGCTTTAAGTGTAATTCCTTCACTGAGCATTTCCGCTAGAGATACGGAGACAGACTGTGGCGCAACATCTGTGACAACTTGCCGTTGTTGTGCAGGCGTGTATTGACCCACTGACTCGGTCGTAATTTGAATGTCCAGCTCTGGTACGGCAATGTTCAGTTCGGCAAGAGCTTGTTTGTAAAGCTGCGCATCGAGCGAATGACTACCATCAGGGTTACGCACATGTAAATGCAAGCCTGTCGCTCCGGCATGGTAACAAGCTACTGCTGTTTCAACTGTTTCGCTAATGCTAAGGGGGATAGCCGGGTGGTCTGCCTTGAGTTTTCTTGCACCATTGGGTGCCACCATAATTTTTGGCAGGGTTTTCATCTATCCTAACCTAACTGTGTGAGATTTCATCGAGGCGTTGATTTTGCTCAGCAATACTTTGAATTTCCTCTATTGCTTTGTCACCGGTTCGGGACAACAGCATGCCCGCAAGCGTTTCGATTAAGACTAACGTGGCTGCATAAGAAGAAAAAAACTGCGGACTTTCAATTTTTTGAATGAACACATGTTTTGCATGTTTGATGGCTGGAAATGTATGGCTATTGGTTAGTAAGATAATGTTGGCCTTACGCTCTGCAGCCATTTGTGTCGCAAGTATCGCGCGTTTTGCATAGGGTGCCTTAGATAAAACGATGACTACGTCATCACTATTCAACCGTGATAGCGAACTAGCCATGGTGACACCATTACGCCCCGCGACACTCCATCGTCCGTCAAACCAGCTTGTCAGGTAGGCAAAATAGTCAGCAAAACCGGCAGAGCTTAACGACCCGATAATCATTATCTTGTTTGCGGCTGCCAGGGTATCAACGGCTGCGTCTAGTTCGGCAGTATCGATATCGTTTGCCAGCGATTGAATGTTCGCTACGCACGCATTGACGTGTCTAGGTAGAAACGGAATATTCGCATCTTCTCGCAATTGTTGGGCTTTGGTGGCAATTTGGTTAGAGCTATTGGCCAGCTCTTTGCGGGCCATGTCTTGAAGTTGTTCGTAGTGTTCATAACCGATGGCTCGCGCGAGGCGTGAGAAGCTTGACGGAGACAAGCCGCTTTCCTGCGCGATGGAGCGCAGAGATCGCGTGGCAACTTCAAAACCGTTACCCATGATGAAATCGGCAGCGAGCTTTAAGGCATCACTGAGTTCGTTGTAGTGCTCAGTGATTGCACTTTGTACGCTAGGGTGGGATTTGGCCAAAAACATGAAACGCAGTGTTTCAAATGTATTAGCGCTTGTCAATATGTGAAACAAATGTTTCAATTTCAGTATTGTCGCTAAAGAGCCCCGTCATAATGGTCGAAAAACTACCCATGCATGCTTCAGTTGTCGTCATTGGCGGCGGCATTATGGGTTGCTCAACGCTTTATCATTTGGCAAAACTGGGAGTCACTGATGCAGTTCTGGTAGAGCGCAACAAGTTGACATCAGGCACGACGTGGCACTCTGCTGCACAGGTACGAGCATTGAGGCATTCCCGCAACTTAACGCGCATGATTCAATACTCGGTTGATTTATACAGCCAGTTGGAAAAGGAAACAGGTCAGTCAGTTGGCTGGATTCAGAAAGGCTCCCTCTCGCTAGCGACTAACCCTGATCGTCTTATTCATATCAAACGTCAGGAAGCATTGGCGCGTGCTTATGGTATCAACGCGATGTCAATACCGGTCGGTGAGGCGCGTGAGCGTTGGCCGTTGATGAATGCCGACGATGTATTGGGCGCAGTTTGGTCGCCTGATGACGGCAGAGTATCCCCCAGCGATGTGTGTTCAGCCTTGGCTAAAGCTGCGAAATCCGCTGGTGCCAAAGTGTTTGAAGAAACGGGGGTGACCGGTGTCATTACCGAAAATGGTCGCGTCACAGGCGTAGAAACAACGAAAGGCACCATCAGATGTGATGCCATCGCTGTGTGTGCCGGACTATGGTCCCGCGAAGTCGGTGCTATGGCAGGCGCGGAAGTCCCTGCCTTGGCGTGTGAGCATTTTTACCTATTAACAAAACCGATTGACGGCATCACTGGAAATAAACCGACGTTATCTGATCACGACAACCATCTGTATATTCGCGATGACTCCGGTGGTCTGCTTGTCGGTTGCTTTGAACCCATGGGTAAGCCGATAAAACCTGGTGTACTCGATGCAAATTTTGAATTCGGATTGTTGCCCGAAGATTGGGATCATTTTCAACCCATGATGGAAAATGCATTACACCGTTTACCGGTGTTGGAAGATGCGGAGGTAAAAATGCTGCTAAATGGTCCAGAGAGTTTTACGCCGGACGGGACGTTCATGCTGGGTGAAACAGCGGAAACGAAAGGGCTGTTTCTGGGTTGTGGAATGAACTCGGTTGGCCTTGCAAGCGGTGGGGGCGCCGGTATGAATTTAGCGCACTGTATTGTGCACGGCGCGCCCACGTGCGATCTAAGCGAAGCCGATGCGAAGCGTTTTGCTCCAGTATTTAATTCAATCGAACACCTTATGGCACGAGCGCCGGAAATTCTTGGTACTCATTACGATATTGCGTATCCGGCGAAACAGCTGAAAACCGCCAGAGGTTTAAGGAGCTTACCGCTCCAAATGGAGCTTGAAAAACATCGTCCGTTTAACGGTCAGTTTTATGGCTGGGAAAGACCCCTCTATTTTAACGCAGTATCGACGCCTAAACCGACGTTTGACAAGCCTGATTGGTTTGAAAACGTAAGAAATGAAGTACAGGCTGCCCATGAGCAGGCTGCCGTATTTGATTTAAGTTCCTTTGGAAAAATCGATGTTACAGGTGGCGATGCCGAAAAATATTTGATGAGGGCGTGCGCTGGCCACCTTGATAGGCCTCCTGGTTCTGTCATTTACACCTCCGTGCTCAATCAACGGGGGACTTTTGAAAGTGACATTACGGTGCAACGCCTATCACAAGAGCATTATCGTTTATTCGTTGGAACGACAGCGATAAAAAGAGACTTAGCGTGGTTTCGCCAATGTTCCGCCGATGGTACGAGTGTATATAACGTAAAGCTGGCAGATATCACTGAAGACTATGCAACGCTGGCATTAATGGGACCTGAATCAATGTCCGTTGCAAACGTGTTGGGAGCAGATCTTCAGTCTCTGGGCTTTTTCAAACACGCAGAGATTCATTTGGCGGGTATAAAGGTTAGAGCGGCGCGACTTTCCTATATTGGAGAAGCGGGTTGGGAACTAACGTGCAAGTCATCTGAGGCAGTACCCCTTTACAGAGCCTTGCTCAGCGCTGGTGCTAAGCCTGCGGGTTTGTTTGCTCAAACATCGATGCGGGTAGAGAAGGGGTATCGCGCTATGGGCCATGAATTGGATTCTGACGTGACGCCACACGATGTGGGACTTGCACAATTTACGCGAAAAACCGGTGGATTTATCGGCTTTGAAGCCCTCTCTCAAAATGCTGTACGAGAAAGCTCTCATCAAGTTGTGTCTTTACGTTTTGACGATACTGATAGTATGCCGTTAGGCCACGAACCGGTGTTAATGGCTGGCGAAATTATTGGGAAAACGACCAGCTGCGCATACGGGTATCGTATCGCTAGTCCCATCGCGCTTGCGCAAACAACGCGTAAATTAAGCACGGGTGACAGGGTCTTAGTTGATATTGCAGGTGTGCACTCATCGGCTACAGTCAGTATTGAGGCTTTGTTTGATCCATCAGCCACAAGAATGAAGTTCACAGGGTCTCATTAGTTTTTGTACACCGTTAACGAAAAAAAATTTCTTTTAAATAACTTGGCTTATTTCTATGTCTCATGTTTTTCCACGTCATTGCCACACAGAGTTTCCCATAGCGGTTGGTGGTGATGGTTGCTATTTGATTGATGATTCCGGTAAGCGTTATTTTGATGGCTCAGGAGGTGCGGCGGTATCCTGCCTGGGACATAGCAATGAGCGGGTACGGGAGGCTATAAAAACACAAGTTGATAAGCTTGCGTTCGCGCATACAGGTTTCTTTAGCTCCAAACCTGCTGAGCAACTCGCTGATCTACTAATTCAACATGCGCCAGGCAGCTTAGAGCGAGTGTATTTTGTCTCTGGCGGTTCTGAAGCGGTTGAGAGTGCTATTAAGCTTGCACGGCAGTATTTCGTTGAACGGGGTGAACCGCAACGCAAACATTTGATTGCCCGTAGGCAAAGCTATCATGGCAACACCTTAGGGGCACTGGCGGTGGGTGGCAATGGCTGGCGACGAGAGCAGTTTTCACCGTTGCTGGTAGAGGTCAGTCATATCGCACCTTGCTACGAGTATGCTGAGCGTGATTCCGGAGAATCTCTAGAAGCTTATGGACTACGCACAGCGCGTGAACTAGAAGATGAAATTCTGCGATTGGGTACTGATTCGGTTATGGCTTTTCTGGCTGAGCCTGTGGTGGGAGCCACGTTGGGTGCGGTTGCAGCTGTTGACGGCTATTTTAAGGAAATACGCAGAATCTGTGACAAGTACGGCGTACTGCTTATTCTTGATGAAGTGATGTGTGGAATGGGACGCACAGGGCATTTATTTGCCTGCGATGCTGATGAGGTTGTGCCAGATATTCTATGTATTGCCAAAGGGTTGGGCGCTGGATACCAACCTATTGGTGCCATGTTGTGTACCTCCGAAATCTATGGTGCGATTGCCTCAGGTAGCGGTTTTTTCCAACATGGGCACACCTATCTGGGGCACCCGGTGGCTGCTGCTGCCGCGTTCGCTGTTCTGACAGAGATGAACGAGAATCAATGGGTCAGGAAAGTGGCTACGCGAGCAGATTTTCTTCAATCTCGGTTACATGCGCATTTTGGACAACATCCGAACGTTGGCGATATACGCGGGCGTGGCTTTTTCTGGGGGCTTGAATTTGTATCAGACAAGGCATCGAAAAAGCCGTTTGATCCCACGTTGAAACTTGCAGCGAAACTAAAAAAAGCGGCATTGGCTGAAGGCTTGGTTTGTTACCCCATGCCAGGTACACGCAACGGAAAAGAGGGAGATCATATACTGTTAGCTCCACCTTTCATCGCCAGCGATGATGAGCTGGAAGATGCCTTGCACAGGTTAGTGGTAGCGGTGGATAAAACCCTATAAATAAAACAGCATTAATAGAATGCTCTTCCGTGCGGCATTCTTGCTTGCGATCATCCTTTGATAGTCTATATCGATTCAATCAGTGTACGTTGAGACTACGTTATGTCCGCCAGTCGTTATTCTGAACAACGCAAAATTGACCCATCCAGAGGGGCGCAACTCGCCGACGGTACTGCAAACGATCAGGACCGGATAGAAATCGGTCCCACGCAACTTGCTTATAAGGAATGGTCAGAAGCAGGTCTTGCGCTACCTGATCTCATCGCCATGCGTGAATTTCGCTGGAAGCGTCTAACTCAGCATATTGTGGATAGAGGCTACGGCGGGTTGTTGGTTTTTGATCCGTTAAATATTCGCTATGCCACCGATAGCACGAACATGCAGTTGTGGAATACGCACAACCCGTTTAGAGCCGTGCTTTTATGTGCTGACGGCTATATGGTTATTTGGGACTATAAAAATTCCCCGTTTCTATCAACGTTTAATCCGCTGGTTAAAGAGCAACGATCGGGCGCCGATCTTTTCTACTTTGATCGCGGTGACAAGGTGGACGTTGCAGCTGATGTATTCGCAAACGAGGTTCGAATACTGATTGAAGAACACGGTGGTAACAACAAACAATTAGCCGTCGATAAAATCATGCTGCATGGTTTACGCGCGCTTGAAGCGCAGGGGTTCACGGTTAAAGATGGCGAGGAAGTTACCGAAAAAAGCCGTTCAGTTAAAGGCGATGACGAAATTTTGGCCATGCGTTGTGCGGTTCATGCATGCGAAACGGCAGTGGCAAAAATGGAAGACTATGCCCGTACAAAAATACCGAATGGCAAGATATCCGAGGACGATGTCTGGTCCGTGCTGCACGCAGAAAATATTCGCCGTGGCGGTGAATGGATAGAGACGCGGCTACTGGCTTCAGGCCCGCGAACCAATCCCTGGTTTCAAGAGTGTGGTCCGCGAATAATCCAGAACAACGAGATCATCAGCTTCGATACGGATCTCGTCGGTAGTTATGGTATCTGTGTCGACATGAGCCGGAGTTGGTGGATTGGTGATGAAGTACCGCCTGCCGATATGGTTTACGCCATGCAACATGCTCATGACCACATTATGACCAATATGGAGATGCTAAAGCCGGGTGTTAACATCCAGGAGTTGAGTCGCAATACGCACCCACTAGATCAAAAATTTCAGAAGTTGAAGTACGGTTGCCTGATGCACGGCGTGGGTTTGTGTGATGAATGGCCGCTAGTGGCCTACCCGGACAAAATGGTAGAAGGTGCCTTTGATTATGAGTTAGAGCCGGGTATGGTGCTTTGCGTGGAAGCGTCTGTGGGTGAGGAGGGTGCCGACTTTTCCATTAAGCTGGAAGACCAAGTGCTCATAACCGAAACCGGTTATGAAAACTTAAGTCAGTATCCTTTTGATGATCGCTTGATGGGGCGTTAAGGTAAGTTGATGTCACCGCCAGCAGCTATGAATCTATCCCAAACGGTCCGTTCGATAGTCCAGTTTGTCGAATAGCATGCCGTGTCACGATAAATGAAGGCGAAAAAACCGGATGTGATCGCCCCGCAAAACGCTCTGAACGAGCCCGCTGAATAGCGATAGCCTATTTTATGGATCTCCTGACAAAATAAAATCCGGTATTCCTACCGCGATTCGTGTTGGATATCTACGTCGTCGAAATCATCTCTTCATTAACTTTGTTAACAGGTGTAAACAAGTGCTTAGCGAGCTTGTTTGCTGTCTGTAAACAGGGTAAGGAGATTTCAGCCGTGGCTTCTTCAATCAATTTTTCGCTGTGCACCGTATTTGTTTTAATGTGGAGTTCGGGTTGGATAGGGTCAAAGTTTGGTGTTGATCTGGTAGGTCCTTTTACATTTCTAACGTGGCGATATGTAATAGTGGTAACAATTTTAGGGGCAATTTTAGTGCTCTCTAGAAAGTGGAAACCTTTGACTCCCGGAGAATGGACTCGATACCTAAATATCGGACTTTTATCGCACGGCGTTTATCTCGGGGCAAGCCTGTCGTCATTGAACTTTGGTGTCAGCGTTGGAATGGTTGGGCTGGTAACCTCCATGCAGCCTATGTTCACCGCATTTCTGGCACAACGTTTTACCGGAGAATCAACCAGCAAATATCAATGGATGGGGGTTATTCTAGGTATGGCGGCGGTCCTGACACTGGTGATTACTCAACTCGCTCTAGGCGATACGGTGTTGGGCTATGTTTTACTAGTGTCTGCGGTTTTAGGGTTAAGCTTAGCAACGCTTATTGATCGGGCTGGTACGCTTGAAAAAGAGCAGCGCAGTGAAGAGCCTACTCCATTGCTACAAGTACTCTTCATTCATAGCGTCGCGGCGCTCGCGTTCTTTGCCCTGTTCGGTGTCTCATTAGAGAACATGGAGACAACCTGGAGTCCAGCGCTGATTGGATCTTTGGCCTACATGGCGATATTCGTTTCAATTGGTTCCTACGGTCTACTGTTTCTATTGTTGAGACGCATGGCAGCAGTCAAAGTGTCCTCTTTGGCTTATCTGACGCAGGGAGCAACAATGGTTATGGCCTGGTTGCTTCTGGGCGAAACCTTGACGGATATTCAATGGGTTGGTGTGTCCTTAGCCACAACCGCTGTCATTATTGTCCAACTTGATAGGGTAGATTTTACTGCGCTGATGTTACACAGATCTTTCGGTTCGACGAAAGCGCTAGAAGCTTCACGCAAAGTGGCATAACGGTTCGTACTGTCGAATGTGAATGGCGAGCATCACTGCGATAGTCGTTGAGCGACTTGTTGCATAAATTCCATGCCTTGTTGCAGTTCGCCGCGCTTAATGAATTCGTTGGGCTTGTGAGCGCGGCTTATACTGCCGGGACCGAAGACAACCGTAGACATTCCCTTATCGCTGAAATAGCCGGCATCGGTACCGAAAGAGACAACATCACGGCTGTTCAGTCCGGTAATACTACTCACAAACTCAGCCGCTTTTGCGGCATGTTTGTCATTTAACGCTGGAACCGGCGCATCGGTGATGATGTCAATGGCCGAGTACTCGTGAATCTCCTTCATGGCGGGTAGTAGTTCTGTTTCGGCATAGTGTTGCAGCTCGCTGATGATGAGCTGACCATCTTCGCCAGGCATAGGGCGAAACTCCCAATTAAAGTGGCACTGCCCAGCGGTTGCGTTAGTGGCCATTCCGCCTTCAATGATGCCCACGTTAAACGTGCAATAGGGTGGGACAAATTCTGAGTCGGCATGGGGTTGTTCGGACAGGCGTTGCGCAATATCATAAATTTTATTGATTAACTGTGAAGCAACGGCGATTGCGTTAACGCCTAGCGTCGGATCACACGAATGCACCTCATAGCCGATCACTTCGGTGCGCATTTCATAGCCACCTTTATGAGCAGTGATGAGTTTCATGTCAGTGGGTTCGCCAACGATTACGATTTCCGGGCGTATACCTAGCGAATCGATAGAGTCCAAAAGAAAGGGCATACCAAAACCGCCAATTTCCTCGTCAAAAGAGAAGGCAAGGTGAATCGGTTTTTTCAAATTGGCATCTTTGAACACACTGACGGATGCCAGCATGCAGGCTAGAAAGCCTTTCATGTCGACAGAGCCACGACCAAACAGCTTGTCGTCGATTGCGGTGAGGGTAAACGGCGGAGTTGACCAGTTTTGTCCTGCAACCGGCACGACATCGGTGTGACCGTTGAATACCAGCCCGCCGTCGCAATGAGGGCCGATCGTTGCGAATAAATTGGCCTTCAGGCCAGATTTGTCATAGCTGAGAGTGGATTCAATGCCGTGTTGGGCTAAGTAATCTTGGATATAGCTCACTATCGGCTCGTTTGGGTGTGCCGAAATGCTCTCAAACCCGACGAGTTGGGTCAGTATGTTGATGCATTTATCTAGGTCCATTTCGCGTGCTTGCCTCGCGTGGATAGGTTAGGTTATCGGTGTGCACGCAGTATCCCATGACACTATAGTGAATGGGGTGGATCTTACGCGCGAAGGCATCGGATAACTTGTAACTGTTTTTCGTAACGGAAACGGGATAACAACTGGCACTGAACTTGATCGAGAACCGGAGCGGAATACTCATTTTTTGGGCTACCAGGAATCCACCATGCTTGTCAGATCAACACTTTTCGTCGCCGTACTCGCACTATCGGCGTGCGGCTCCGAGTCAACGTCAACACCTGCTGCTGCACAGTCTGATCAGACGCAAACAGAACAGCCCCCTGAACTTAACCCTGAAATCACTACAGAGTCTGGCCTCGTCTATCAGGTTATGAGAGTAGCTGAGGGAGCGAAACCGACGGCCAACAGTGTAGTCACACTAGATTATGTTGGCACGCTCACCGATGGGACGATCTTTGATAGTTCGTTTGTTCGTGGTCAATCGGCCACGTTCAATTTGGCGAATACTATAGAAGGATTCAAAGAGGGCGTGCAGTTAATGAGCGTTGGTAGTCGTTATCGCTTCACTATTCCGGCTGATCTAGGTTACGGCGACCAAGGTACGGGTGATGTCATCAAACCGGGTGATACGCTGATTTTTGAAGTGGAATTGCATGAAATCAATTCCTAATTCATAAACCCTTACTGTAAAAAACGACCAGGGTATGTTCACGGTTGTTGTGGTGGGACTACAACTGGTAAAGTTGTGGCTCCTTATAGCGCACCGAGCCTTTCCTCTTGAGTACAATCACCGTTTCTCTAGACGATATTGAATCAGTTAGTCGTCAAGCCTTAGTCAAACATGGAGCTGCAGATTGGGTTGCAGCATCGGTAGCAAAAGCGGTTCGAAAGGCTGAGGAGAACTCCAATCTTATCTGTGGGCTGTACTATCTTGAGAGCTATTGCACGCAGCTAACATCCGGCCGCGTCAACGGTCGTATAGACCCTGTTGTTACCAGCCCAAGATCGGCAGCGGTCTCCGTCGATGCCGGGTTTGGTTTTGCTCAGGCCGCCTTCGAGCGCGGTCTTCCAAAGGCACTGTCTACAGTGAAGAACACTGGCACTTGCTCTTTGTCAATTTGCCATTCGCATACGTGTACATCTTTGGGCTACTTCACCGAGCAAATTGCAGAAGCTGGCTACCTCGCCATAGGGTTCACGAATGCGTCCGCCGTGGTCTCACCTCCCGGCGGTAACAAGGCACTGCTGGGCACCAATCCCATTGCCATGTCTGTACCAGCTCAGCGTGGTGGCGTAGCCTTCCAACTAGATCAAAGCACCAGTGCTGTGGCGCTAGGAAAGATTACAATGGCCGCGGCAGCCGGTGAGTCGATTCCTGAAGGGTGGGCCGTTGATGAGAGCGGAAAGCCAACGACAGATCCCCAAATGGCCTTGGCAGGTTCTTTGGTTTCTACGGGCGGCTACAAAGGTTTCGGATTCGGACTGATGGCAGAAGTGATGGCTGCGGCTATTACCGGCAGTGTCAATTCTCTTGATGTTAAAGGCCTGAAGGTAGCCGAAGGTGCGCCGCATAATTTAGGTCAATTCTATTTCATACAGGATCCAACAGCAGTCTCGGGTGATGCGTTTTGGGAACGTCTAGAGCGCTTATCCGGTGCTATTGAGGAACAACCAGGAACACGTTTGCCCGGAAGTAAACGCACTCCCAAGGAATCCGTCACCATTGCATCGTCAGTCTGGGAACTTGCTGGCAGCCTTGCACAATAAATCAACACTGGCGACAATCTTCACTAATTTTCAACCAATACAATAGAACGCTGACATGGACATAAAAGGTAAAAAAGCACTGGTATTCGGTGGCACGAGCGGCATCGGACTGTCGACGACGCAACAGCTCATTGAGCTTGGTGCAACCGTTGTCGCCATGGGGCGAGATGAATCAAAGGCATCTGAACTACCTTCGGGCGCCACATTTAGACAATGTGATGTCCGTGACAGGGATGAGCTGATAGCGTTGTTCAGCGAAGAAGGGCCCTTCGATATACTGGTCAGTGCAGCTACCGGCGGTTCACGGGCAATAGGCAAATTTGCCGAGATGGATCTTGATGGGTATATGGGTTCTTTCGATAAACTGTGGGGCTACGCAAACGTTGTCAGACTTGGGCTTGAGCATCTTACTGATAACGGCAGTATTGTTCTTGTCTCCGGTTCTCCAGCTCGTCGTTGCGGTCCGGGGCAGGTAGCCTTGTCGTCGGTGGGTGGTGCTGTTGAAGCACTATCGCGCGCGGTTGCAAAAGAGATCTCACCCAAGCGTATCAATGTGATGTCACCTGGATTAATCGATACCCCAATGGTTCCATTGCAAGGTGAAGAGCGCGATGCTCATTACCAGCGTTTAACAGGCAACAATTTAATCGCCCGTGCCGGCACACCTGACGAATGCGCTCAAGGTATTATTTTCCTGATTCAGAACGATTTCGTTACCGGCACAACGCTCGATGTCGACGGCGGTATTCTGCTATCGTAAAGATGTAGTGCCAAAATTTGTAGCGGTGGCAGCAACTGGCTACCGCTACTGACTCATGTGGTTGATGAACGATCGCGTGACCGAGCGCGCACTGACGTTCTTATGCCAGACCACAAAAACGTCCAGAGTTGGCCCTTGCCAATCCGGCAAAACCCGTTTTAATCTACCTGACTTTAAATCGTCTTTAATGAGCTGTTCAGGAATGCCCGCCACGCCGATACCCGCTAAAACCAGTTGGCGTACCACGTGAACAGAGTCGCTGACGACTGACACCTTTTTCCAATCAGGCGACACACACCTTGAGCCCTTGCGAAGCTCTATTTCCAGTGGGACCGGTGAAAATCGTATTCGTTTCCAATCTGCCAGATCACTCGGGTGCTTCGGTTTTTTATGCGCCTTGATGTAGCTGGGAGAGGCAACCACACTTAATTGATCTTCCCCGATTTTCTTCGCCTTTAGTTCTGAATCTTGTAGTTTGCCGATACGGATGGCGACGTCTATGGTCTCCTTTACAAGGTTGGTGGGTATATCTGATGAGGTTAAAAGCAACTGGACTCCCGAGTTGTTTTGAGCAAATTCGTTGATGTCGTTGAACAAGGGAGTGGAGCTCAGCATTTCGGGTATTGCTACCCTCAATTGGGTAAGTTGCTGCTCGCTGGATTCCGAGAATTCTGCTAAGCCATCTGATGCGGCGATAAGCATGGACTTGGCATTTTTATAAAATCGTTTTCCTTCATCAGTCAATGAGAAAGCTCGGGTAGAGCGATAAATCAATGCCACTCCCAACCGTTTTTCTAACGAGGACACATGATGACTAATGACTGACGGGGACAGTGAAAGCCTTGCAGCCGCACCTCTGAACGATTTTTCCTCAACCACAATAGCGAACACGGCCATGGATTTTAAGTTGTCGATCATGATGCGTAAGCCTTGAGGGAAAGTAATTTTAAATATTGGTATTTAGAACACTCTGTTCTACCTGGTGATATATCACAAGTTCTGTCCCGGTGCTAGATTTACGGTCGTCACAACAAAGGGGCCGATCCATGAAATTTTCAAAAATAATCAAAGCTTCGGTAATGGTAGCACCGTTACTGATTGCTGGAATTACCACGGCAGAAGCACAGGACAACGCCAATATGGAATCAAATAAAAAGAAGGTCAGCGAGCTATTGGATAGTTTCAATACCGGTGATGCTGCACCAATTGCGTACATCAATGCTGAAAACTATGTTCAGCACAATCTGGATGTGGGCGATGGCTTAGCAGGATTCGGTGAGGTGATGAAAAATGCACCTCCACAAGGCTTTAAAGCCAAGGTTCACCGGATTTTTGCTGACGGCGACTACGTCGTTGCCCACACCGAATACGATTTTTTCGGACCTAAAGCCGGATTCGATGTATTCCGTTTTGAAGAGGGTTTAATAGTGGAACACTGGGATAATCTGGCAGAGATAACTCCTCCGAATCCGAGTGGTCGCACACAGTTCGACGGGGCGACAACGGTCGAAGATCTTGACGTGACGGACAGCAATAAAGCGATTGTTGAAGCCTTTGTAAACGATATTCTCATCGGTGCGAACCCTGACAAAATTACAGACTATGTCAGTACGGAAACCTATCTGCAGCACAATTCAGCTGTCGCTGATGGTCTCGATGGCCTCGGCGCTGCTCATCAGTATTTTGCAGACAACGGTCTTGTCATGCAGTACGACACCCTGCATAAAGTGTTGGGCGAAGGTAACTTTGTACTAACTATGAGTGAAGGTAAATTTGGTAAGGGCGATCACGTTGCGTTTTATGATCTCTTCCGTTTGGACAACGGATTGATTGTTGAGCATTGGGACGTGATTCAGAATATCCCGGCTGAAGCAGACTGGAAAAACCAGAACGGTAAATTCTAGCTCTACGTTACTATAGTCTTTGAGAAAGTACCGCCAAATTGGCGGTGCTTTTTTATGTCTGCATTAAAACGAGTGAGTCAGGTAACGAGGTTTTTACGACTGAAACGTTCTTCCTGCCACTCATCGGTTTCTAAAACTTCTTTTAAGTGATGAGCGGCGTCCCAGACATCCACATATCGAAGAAAAAGTGGGGTAATTCCGAATCTCATGATATTGGGTTGGCGGAAATCACCTGTAACGCCGCGAGCAATTAGCGCTTGAACGATAGAATAACCATTCTGATGAGTTAGAGAGACTTGCCCGTTTCTCTTGTTGACATCCCTCGGGCTGTAGAAGCTCACACCATAAGAGGTACACCAATGTTCAATAAGATTAGCGAAAATCTCAGACAGCTGTTTGCCTTTCTTATAAAGCTTATGCATATCCACTTCTTCAAATACATCTAAGCCAGCGCTCATAGCGACTTGTGACAAGGTGGGCTGAGTGCCGGTTAAAAAAGCATTCGCACCCTGAGCGGCCCGATAACTGGGCTCGAATTTAAACGGTTCGGCGTGCCCATGCCATCCGGTCAGTGGTTGTTTGAATTTGCCGTGGTGACGTTTCGCCGCATAAACAAACGCGGGTGCACCAGGGCCACCGTTCAAATATTTGTACATACAGCCGATTGCGAAATCGACGTTCTCATCATGAAAATTGACAGGTATTGCACCGGCAGAATGGCAAACATCTGATATGACTAAGGCGCCGTGTGAATGCGCCATGGCCGTTAGTGATTTTATGTCGCAAATTTCACCGGAGCGGTAGTCGACTTGATTGACCAACACAACCGCTGTATCAGTATCTATAAGTTGTTCAATAGTGTCTGCGTCTCGTCCCGCTAACTTTATGTTTACATGATTAAGCAAAGAGGCGACACCCTCAATCATGTACAAATCTGTAGGAAATGAATTCAGCTCCGACACTATCGTGTGTCTTCCGGGTAGCATTGACAATGCTGCATGTAGAGTTTTGTAAATATTCAAACCGGTTGAATCGCAAACAACCACTTCTTCTTTATAGGCTCCTAAAAGTTTCGCTATTCGGTTTCCTAAGGTATCTGATAAAAGCCACCAGCCGGCTGTATTCTGGCTAGTGATGAGTCCCTTAGCCCAGTCTTCAGTGAGAGTGTTGTGCACAGTCTCAACAACACGTTTGGGCATCGGCCCCAGGGAGTTTCCGCACAGGTAAATTTTACCGTCCTGCAGTGCGAACTCTTGGCGTTTGTCAGCAAACGGGTCAGATTGGTCAAGTGCGATCGCCTCTTGGCGTGTCAGCAAGGTTGTCATGAGAGATTGTTAGCCTTTTGATAAGACCATAGCAACAGAGCGAATGACAGCGTTGCAGGTACTGTTTGAATGAGTTAGGTCTTTATGGCGACTGTTATCGCGATGAAGACACCGGAGGATGCCACAAAATGCAGGAAGCAGACAGATACATTTGGAATTGGCCATGCGTTATTTTACGCTACAGGTGTCAAATCGTTTCAAGCGGGCAGGAGATTCATGAAATGGATTGTCTGAAAAACTCTGCAATCTCCTCGGCATACAAAGAGGGTTCTACTGTTCCTGTTTGCATCGTATCTCTGGCGTGCTCTATTTCTCTATCGGTGAGTAACTTCCCTTCGAAGGCGTCTATAGCATCCTCCACTAAGGGCTTTTGGAACTCCGGGTGAAACTGCACAGAGCGAGCAGGAAAATCGTAGTTGAGTGCAGCTACAGGGCAGTAACTGGCACTTGCAATGACTGTTGCCCCTTTAGGTACCTCAACTACTTGATCTTGATGCATAGCATGGGCTGTATAAGAACTCTCTTCCTCGTTATATTCATGCACACCCACGACGAATCCTGCATCGGACTTCTCAGCTTTGCCACCGAAGACCTCGGCCATTATTTGATGACCGAAACAAATACCAAAAACCGGAATCTTTTGTTCCTTGACCTGGTCTAGAAATTTTTTCAATGGCTCCATCCATTCGGTCTCGTCATACACGCCTTTCTCAGAGCCCGACAGAATGTATCCATCATAGTTGGTTGGTGTATCAGGCAGAGGCTCGCCAATAGCAATGTAGATAGGCGAAAATTTAGCCTCGCTGAATGAGGGAGAAATCCAGCGTTCAATAAGTTCAGCCGCATTGCCGTGCCGGTCAAATCCTTTGTCAGGAGAGCTTAAATTCAATATCGCGATATTCATGGGAATTCGATTTGATCTGACAGGCGAACAGTATACTAATCACGCTGCGCCAAATGATGTCGTCGCTGATGTCAAATGGCAATTAGCGAAACAATGCATTAGGACACGAGATGGCATGCAAAAACAAGAATTGCCTATCCAGCCGTTCTACTGTCTGCTGTTTTTCCAACTGGCGCGCTCACCGATCAAATGAAGTGATTCAGTAGTCTAGTGTTAGTCAAGAGGCCTTATTGTGAGCACTGGTTAGTGTTGGTGGAATTGTAGGCGCCGCATTAATAGCCTGTGTCCAGTTTTTTATAAAGACTAAAACAGCAAATGTCAGTTGGCGTGCCGATGTGTGTGAAGTCAGCGTATGAGTTCGTGCCAGCAAATATCTTGTTCGGTTTATTGTGTATGTTTTTGACGCGCCCTATCTGGGTTTCTAGCTTTGCCTAAACACTCTTCACACAGTGCTTTTGAAAATCCTAACTAATTAGTATTTTGCTTATCATATACTTAACACTTGGCTGAGGGCCTTGTGTAAGCGGTCGAGGAAATATCAAACGCAATGTCTATTGAGAAAGTAGAGACTCTCGTGGTTGGTGGGGGGCAGGCAGGCTTGGCAATGAGTGAGCACCTGGGCCTTGCAGGTAGTTCCCATTTAGTCCTTGAACGTGAGCGCATCGTTGAGCGTTGGCGCACTGGTCGTTGGGACTCTTTGGTCGCTAACGGCCCGGCCTGGCATGATCGATTTCCGACACTTGAATTTACTGATACGCACCCGGATGGTTTTCCTAATAAAAATCAGGTGGTGAATTATTTCGAAACCTACGCCCAGCTGATTAATGCACCGATTCGTTGTGGCGTGGATGTCTTACGCGCGCGAAAAAATGTCGGCAGACGTGGGTTTACTGTCGAGACCAGCGAAGGTGTGGTCGAAGCCACGAATATCGTCGCGGCAACTGGACCTTTTCAAACGCCCGTTATCCCTCCGCTAATTCCCGAAAACGCTGGTGTGCAACAGTTGCACTCAAACGCGTACTTTAATCCAGAGCAATTGCCCGAAGGGGCGGTACTCGTGGTTGGAGCAGGCTCTTCGGGTTCTCAAATTGCTGATGAACTCCTGCGCGCAGGGAAGAAAGTATTTTTATCGGTAGGCCCGCATGATCGACCTCCAAGAAGTTACAGAGGACGCGATTTCGTTTGGTGGCTAGGTGTGTTGGGCAAATGGGATACCGCGGCGTTAGCACCAGGGACCGAGCATGTGACTATTGCTGTAAGCGGGGCACACGGTGGGCAAACGGTAGACTTTAGACGATTTGCCGCACGAGGCATGAATCTGCTTGGGCTAACCACGCGCTTTCACGACGGGGTTTTGCATTTTGCTGACGACTTAGCGAACAACGTGCGACGCGGGGACGCCAACTATTTGTCTGTATTGGATGAGGCGGATGAATATATCGAGCGCAACGGCATCGACTTGCCCGAAGAACCTGAAGCAAAAGTGATCGACCCAGAACCCGCCTGCATGACTACACCGACGTTGTCATTGGACTTGGCAGAGGAGGGAATCAGCGCGGTGATCTGGGCTACCGGTTACGTTTCAGACTACAGCTGGTTGGACGTAGATGCGTTTGATGAACAAGGAAAACCCTCGCACCAGCGAGGGGTGTCGTCAGAACCCGGTGTTTACTTCTTAGGCTTGCCGTGGCAATCGCGCAGAGGGTCATCATTCATTTGGGGCGTATGGCATGATGCAAAGTATGTGGCCGATCACATCGCTAAACAGAAGAACTATCTGGATTTTCATGAGGCCTCACTTAAGCGCAACGGTGCGCAGTGGTGATTGTTGCCTTATTGGACCCTGTATCAGGTCTTCAACAATGTAACTAGATGACAATTTTGTATTATCGAGTGGCTAAAGTTCCCCGATCATTTCGGCGCGTGAGTAGACACCCAGAGTACGCACCATCGCAGTCAGTGCCAGTTTAAAAAGGTGCTTCACTATATTGTGATATCCAGATATCTTTGGTTCAGTTGTTTAACGCAGTAGTATGAATTTGGTTGACAAACAAATGGCGCGAATGCGCAAATAGCAAAGCACGCAAAATCTGGTGTTCTGATAGCATCACTGTTGATGGACATTGACACCCTTACTACGCTTGCAAACAAGAACCACGTGGTTTTCAGAGGCGGCTTTGCGGTACGTCAAGCTGATCGGGTGCCTGAGCATTCAGACGGTGAAGCGGCCAGCACCTTGCTCTTGTTTGGTCAGACAGGCAACGCTCTATGGCCTTCGTTTAGTCAATCGCCCGAGTACAACGACGATGAGCCTCATCCGATGGACCGATGGAGCGAGCGCGTAGGCAACGACTTGGCAGAAACCCTCAATGGTCAACTGTTATTGCCGTTTGGAGGACCCGTGCATCATCCTTTTATTGCGTGGGCAATAAAGGCAGAGTCTTTAACGCCGTCCCGCCTGGGCCTGCTTATACATCCGCTCCATGGACTGTGGCATGCGTATCGGTTTGCAATTAGTGTTAAAGGTTCGGTGTCAGGCCTTGGCGAGCCACTTGAACCCCGAGGTATCTGCGCAAGCTGTGCCGATGAGCCTTGTTTGTCAGCCTGTCCGGTAAACGCTTTCGATGGCCACTCCTATGATGTTCAGACCTGCGCGGCCCATTTACGGTCCAATCCGAATGGTCCATGCTTGATGCAGGGGTGCATGGCAAGAGATGCGTGTCCGGAAGGACTCCCGTCAAGGTATGAACCGGAACAGCGCAAATTTCACATGAAACAATTCATGATTGCTATGCAGCAACGTAATCAAGACTGACAACCCTATGACTTACCAGCTTGGAATTGACACAGGCGGCACTTATACCGATGCGGTCATAATCAATGAGGCTAAGGAAATCCTGGCTTCCAACAAAAGCCTGACGACTGCGTTTGATTTAAGCGTTGGTATCGGCAATGCGATTGGTTCAATGCCTGCTGAGCTTTTGGCTAACGTCGACCTAGTGGCCCTATCAACGACACTGTCCACTAATTCCGTTGTTGAGGGGCGAGGGGCACCGGTGGCAGTATTACTCCCCGGCTTTAACCAAAAACAATTGGATAAAAGCGGTATTTCAAAAATTATTTCCTCAGAAAGAACGTCGCTATTACGCGGTGGCCATGATGCAATGGGCAACGAGCAGCAGGCGCTGGACTTACAGGAAGTGGAAGAAGCGATCTTTGCGCATAACGATAAAGTCTCCGCATTTGCTGTGTCTGCTATGTTCGGTGCTCGTAATACCAGTCATGAATTAGAGGTAAGGGATTTAGTCGTAAAACTGACGGGAAAACCGGTTGCCTGCGGTCACGAGCTGGCGTCATCTTTGGGTGCGCCGCGAAGAGCACTAACGGCAACCTTAAACGCCCGCATGATTCCATTTATTCAGATGTTAATGGAGTCATTAAAAAGCGTTCTTAGCCAGTACGCTATAACAGCGCCTTTAATGATTGTAAAAGGCGATGGATCGTTAATAAACGTTGGTACTGCAGAACTACAACCAGTAGCAACGGTGTTGTCTGGGCCGGCAGCGAGTGTATTGGGTGCGTGCTCTTTAAGTGGTGAAAGCAATGCCTTAGTTGTGGATATTGGGGGTACAACGACAGATATCGCTGTAGTTCGCGAGGGTAGCGCCGATTTATGTGACGATGGAGCACGCATTGGCGACTGGCAACCGATGGTGGAGGCAATTAGGGCTTATTCCATTGGTTTAGGAGGCGACAGCGAAATCCGTTTTGACGGGAAAATGAGTATCTCCACACGAAGGGTTGTACCTGTTAGCTTACTGGTGCATCAGTATCCGCACTTGTTGGCTAGTCTTAAACGACAAATGAAGGCGCTGTCTAACCCAAGGCACAATCGGTTCGCATTGCGGCTGCAACGTAACCAAGTGCTTATCGATCAATTAAGTCGAGAGGATCTGCGCGCTTGGAAGTTACTAGAGGCAGGACCTCTCGATATAGACAATATTGCTGAAGATGACCGACCCTTAACCCGAGCTGTTGCTCGTCTAGAACGGATGGGGCTGGCTATATACAGTGGATTTACACCTTCAGATGCTTCGCATGTTCTAGGTTTAAGCCATCACTGGAGTACAGAAGCGGCAGAGTTAGCAGCACAACTCTGGGCGCGTCAGATGCGTTATCTATATGGTTGTGGCGATTGGTCATTAGATGATGCTAAAGGTCCCAGTGAAGCGGTGTTTTCTTTGGTAACGGATAAAATTTGTCACAAACTAATTGAGGCTGGCCTGAATCAACACGGTTTACTTAATGAGGCACGCGCTAAGAATCTAGCGAGCCTTCTCTGTGAAGTTGTCTTGACTGACGAGAAACATTCTGCTTTGTTCACACTGGATTTTGCGTCTGGATACCCGCTTATCGGGGTAGGTGGTCCGTCATCAGATTTTCTGCCTGCTGTGGCAAAAAAATTGGGTATGCAGCTCGTATTACCCGAACACGGAAGCACTGCGAATGCGTACGGTGCGGTTATGGCCTCTGTTGTACAGAGGGTGAGTGTCACAGTCACGCAGCCTAGACACGGCGAGTTCTATGTTTTTCATGGAAACGAGCCCATGACATTTAAATCCTTAGATTCAGCGTTGTTGAATGCGCGGAAACGTGCGACAGACGCCGCTTCGCAGTTAGCTAAAGCCGCTGGCGCAATAGAGGTAAGTACCCGGTTAGAAGAAACCAGAGAACACGTCAACCACGACATCGATGGTGAGCTTTTTGTCAGCGCCATCGTGACGGCTGTTGCAGTCGGGAAACCCGGAATTTACTGATTATTACCTGTTTTGCTTTATACATCTGCTGTGGTTTTACACAAAACGGACGGTCAAACCTTGCAAATGTAAATGACATTAGTGGTATTCCTATTTTTCTTAGTTGAATAAGTACTTGCTGGATTTGACGGCGCTCTGTCATATACTGATCCCCGTGAACCTACCTTTTTCCATCAATTTATCTTTATGTCTCAGGCAAATAACAACGTGCGTGCAGCCGACCACCTAGTCGATCAGCTGATCGCACAAGGTATCGACCATGTATATGGGGTACCTGGTGAGAGTTACCTTGCTGTTCTCGATGCAATGCATGGTCGCGAAGATGATATTCGTTTTATTACCTGTCGCCAGGAAGGCGGCGCTGCGATGGCAGCTGATGCCTATGGCAAGCTTACGGGGAGGCCCGGTGTGTGTTTTGTAACCCGTGGCCCGGGAGCAACCAATGCAAGTGCAGGAGTACATATCGCGTATCAGGACTCCACACCCATGATTTTGTTTATAGGGCAGGTCGCAAGACGCCATAAAGAGCGAGAGGCGTTTCAGGAAATAGACTATCGCCGTATGTTTGGGCAAATGGCGAAGTGGATTGCAGAGATCGATGATGCCTCCCGTATTCAAGAGTTTGTGAGTCGTGCCATACGGGTTGCGTTATCTGGACGCCCGGGCCCAGTTGTCCTCGCATTGCCAGAGGACATGCTAAACGATGAGTTGGTTCGGCCGCCAGCACCTCAACTTATCCGAGCACCGCGATATCAACCTAGCAACGATTCCATGCAATTGCTAAAGGCATTGTTAGCAAACGCTTCACACCCTTTGGTTATTGCAGGTGGAGGGACTTGGACGAAAAAAGGAATAGTTGCGCTACAAATGTTTGCTGAGAAACAAGCGCTGCCTGTTGCACTCTCGTTTCGATGTCAAAGCCTGTTTGACAACGACCATGAAAATTATGTCGGGCATTTTAGTGTTGGGCAAACACCTTATCTGGCTAATGCTATTAAGCAGTCAGATCTTTTAATAGCTATTGGCCCGCGGCTCGGAGAAATAACAACGTCTGGTTATTCATTGATCGACTCACCGGTTCCTGAACAAAAATTAGCGCATGTCTATCCTGCCGGTGAAGAAATAGGCAGAGTATATGAGCCGACTGTTTCTCTCGTATCTGATACTGAGAGTTTTTGTGTCGAGGCGGCTAGTTGGGAAGCTATAGCTACCGATCGATTCACATCGAATGTGAGGAACCTTCGGGCAAAATACGTAAGCTACTGTTTTGCCGAATCTGTGCCCGATGATCCAATAGCAGACTATTTTGAATTCATCAATTCTACCTACCCTGCCGACACCATTTTTTGTAATGGCGCAGGAAATTACGCAGGGTGGGTGCATCGATTTATTCGTTATCGTTCAATGGGGTCGCAACTTGCCCCCACTTCCGGTTCTATGGGATACGGGCTACCTGCTGCAATAGGCGCAGCCACTGTTGAGCCCGATCGGGAAATTGTTGCATTCGCTGGCGACGGATGTTTCATGATGACCTGTCAGGAAATGGCGACCGCATGTCATCACAACCTGAATTTAACGGTTATTGTCATAGACAATAGTCGATACGGCACTATCAGAGCTCACCAGGAACGTGAATTTCCAGATCGTGTCTCTGGCACCGGGCTGACAAATCCAGATTTTGTTGCTTTTGCGGAATCGTTCGGGGCGAAATCTGCACGTGTAGAGAATTTAGACGAGTTTAAAAAAGCAATTACAGAGGCACGAGAGCATCTAGGCGTATTCCTCATCGATGTCCCGCTTGATCACACTATGTTGTCACCCGGTAAACGTCTACCTTGATAAGTTGTATTCATTGTTATCATGAATCGAACATTGGCATCCGGACAATAGAGAGTGCGGAATGAGGAGCGATATTTGGTGAGCGAGGAACTTCTATTTAAGCGTGTAGGTGATACGGGTGAGATTTGTTTTAACCGACCACATGCGAGGAATGCAATCACATTTGAGATGTATGAATCGCTTGCATCTATTTGTACAAAAATAACTGATGGGAGACTGAGTCTTAAAGCGCTTGTACTCACGGGCTCCGGAGATAAAGCTTTTGCAGCAGGCACAGAGATTTCCTGCTTTGAGAATTTTAACTCTCCAGACGATGGTCTCGATTATGAGAGAACAATGGACCGTGTATTAGGATTGTTGGAGAGTGTGCCTATACCGACTGTGGCGGCAATTCGCGGCGCGTGTACGGGAGGTGGTGCCGCTATTGCTGCGTGTTGTGATATAAGAATCGCAAGTTCCAATTTACGTTACGGATTTCCTATTGCCCGCACTCTGGGTAATTGTCTATCAATCGACAATCTTTCTCGTCAAGTTGAACTTTTGGGAGCCGCACGCACCAAGGAGATTCTATTAACGTCTAGGCTTATTGAACTACCGGAGGCGTTGTCGACTTTCCTGGTCAATGAGGCATCAGAGGATCCAGTGGGACGTGCCTATGAATTGTGTAACAAACTGCAAAAGCAGGCACCATTGACGATGGCCGCTTCAAAGGAGGGGATTCGCCGAATCAGGGCCTCCGTTACACAAATTGAAAGTGATGATCTGATAGTACAGTGTTATGGAAGCCAGGATTTCAGAATTGGTATGGAAGCGTTCCTCGCTAAAAAAACGCCTAAGTGGACAGGGCAGTAAGCACAATTAATAACATGCTCTCATGAACGATTATTTGAAAGCTTTATTAGCAAATGATCTTGATTTAGAAAAATCTCAATCAAGTTTGCTTTTTAGTGCACTACTGAAACCAAATGCACAAACGGAGTTTGGACTTCAACATAGTTTTGATCAAATCAATTCGCTGGATGACTATCGGCGCTTAGTTCCGTTATCTGATTATGAAGGTTTCCGGGCTTGGGTTGAGAAAGTTGCCAATGGAGAGCAGGCCATTTTGAGTCAGGCAAGAACATCATCGTTTTTTAAAACCAGTGGTTCATTGTCAAAACCAAAGCTCATACCAGTTACCGCTGATCTTATGCGTCAAAAGGTCGGGGTCTTTGCTGCCTATTGGGAGTCAATCTACGATGCGTATCCGCGCATACGTGACGGCAAGCTAGTCAGTAATTTTTCTGATGCGAGTGAACCTGAAGTATTGCCCTCAGGGTTGCAGGTGTTTTCGGAATCTGGTTTTTGGGCGAAACGTGGTCGTTCGCTCAATTCGTTGGAAAGGTGGCCTTTACCCGCCGAAGTCAGACAAGTTAAAGACCCGGTTGTGCGAGCCTACGCCAGTGCACGCCTTCTGCTGCAGTCAGAACTCAATTGCATTATGTGTCTAAATCCAAGCACTTTGCTTTTCTTCTGCCGCACCATGGAATCTTACTGGTCAGAAATCGTTGATGGTTTATTCACGGGTGGTTGGGGTGGTGAACACAATAGAACGCTGAGTGTTTTAGCTGCAGATGAGCATGTGAGTCTATCGAAACATCTGCAAACGCGGCCAGAGATTGCGTTGCGCCTCCAAGGTATCAATAAAGACTCGGGTAGGTTTGCGCTGAAAGAGTTATGGCCGGAATTAGACTTGGTTATCTGCTGGCACTCTCAAGTAGTTCAGCCGTATTTCGAACAGTTGTCTACCTACATTCGCGATATTCCCACTCGCGATTACATTACTCAGTCCAGCGAATGTATGATGGCAGTGCCGATAGGAGACTTTCGAAGTGGTGGGCTGTTGGCTCACACTGCACATTTTTTCGAGTTCATTCCTGAATCCGACGTCAACAATAGCGTACCGACAACACGTTTCGCATGGCAACTTGAAAAAGGTCATCGTTACGAGCTTGTCGTTACTACCGGTGGTGGCTTATACCGTTACCGGATGGGAGACTGTATACAAGTAAACGATTTTCATGGAGCTGTGCCAGTGGTTGAGTTCCTGTATCGTTTGGGTAGAACCTCGAGTATTACGGGGGAAAAACTAACCGAATTTCAAGTGCTGCGCGCTGCGGCATTTTCAACAGAGAGCCTTAGGTTCTCCCCTGATGAATTTCTTTGCTTCCCCTGTGGCGGTCATCAACCTCACTATGCTGTTGCTTTAGAGGGCAGTATCAAGGATATAACGGACGAGCAACTCTTGGACTGGGTATCGTCATTTGATGATCAGCTTAAAAAAATCAACTCAGAATACGAAGACAAACGTAATTCAGGTCGTTTAGGGGAGATGTCAGTCTTCCGTTCAGACGTCGGACGATTGCGTGAGTCCAGAATGTTGGCGCGAGCTCCGGGTGTTAGTGAAGAGCAAGTTAAAAGTGAAGTGCTTAGCGCTAAGGTAGATCTGCACCTGCATGGTCTGACGATTAAGCAGATCCGATGAGAATTAAATCGCTGACGCTCTATGAGCTAGAAATACCCTGCAATAGTCGTTTTGTTCATGCTCAAAGTACTCGAGAGACCAGCGAGGTAATCCTCCTTAAAGCGGTTTGGAAAAACGGCGCCATTAGTTGGGGAGAAATGTTACCTCGAGACTATGTCACTGGAGAGACCATTCGCTCCATCATGGAGGCAGATCACGCGTCAGTTTTCGAGTCATTAACTCAACAGGATTTTAAAACGATCGAGCATGTACAGCATGTTCTCAGTCAGATTCAACAGGATGGCCGTGCAAATCTGTCGTTTACCGGCGGTATAGAGTTAATGCTTCTAGATGGATTGTCGAAAGTTGGCACTTTGCGATTAGACGGTCTCTTGGGCCCGATTCGATCAACATCTCCGGGGCGGTGCGTCACCATCGGTTTCGATTGTTCTGCAAAGGGTATTAGAGGCAGGTTCATCGATGCGCGAATGAAAAAAGCAACCGCCTTAAAACTAAAAGTGGGGAGCGACTTAGAACGTGATATGAGTTGCATTTCGCAATTACACGCCCTGAATAACGGCAGCATGAAAATCAGGTTGGACGGAAATGGAGCGTTGTCCTATGACGCAGTAACGTCGCTATTGACACAGGTCAGTAAAAATACTCTTCATTCTTTTGAGGAACCTCTAACTTTTAATATGCCCGAGTTATCAGAAAAGTTATTGGCAATCAAAGCGCGCTTTGACATTGATATTATGGCAGATGAATCGATATGCTCCCTCGGCGATGCACACCGAATCATACAATCAGGGCACTACCAGTGGTTCAATATTCGAGTAGGCAAACATGGGGGTTTGTTGGCAAGCGTAGCGATTAGAGACGAAGCCAGAAAAGCTGGCATTGGAATTGTTGGTGGATCAATGGTCGGTGAAACGGGTGTATTAACTCAGGCGTCGTCCATACTTCTGCAGCGCAGTGAAGATTTAGAGTACATCGAGGGATTGGGCCAAAACCAGGATTGGTTGCAGTGTGATCCAGTGGTGAATTTAGGGGGTGATCCGGCTGGTTTTAACCAGCTGGATGCATTAGAGACCGTGTTCGATATCTGTGTGCGCAAAGAGCATTCGTACCAGATTTAGGGCATATGTCTATCATAATTAAAATAAGAGAAATATTTGTCGATGAGTAAGCAGCAGCAAGTATACGATTTCATTAAAGGCCTAAAGCCTAATGTGCCCGACTTCGAACCTGATGAAAATTTGCTGGAAAGCGATATTCTAGACAGTGTTGCGATGATGGAGTTGGTGCTGTGGAGCGAGGGAGAATTTGGTTTCACGGTAGACACAGACGACCTAACTCCGGATAATTTTGCCACGCTCAATGCTATCGTCGCCTATATTGATAAGAGCGTCAAAAGCAGCTAGTACCATGCTTTATCATGCGTTAAACAACATTGTTAAACGCTTTCCAGACAGACCGGCAGTCGTATCAGGACACCACTCGGTAACGTACCGAGAACTATGGGAGCGCAGCGAGGCTCTGGCGAACGAACTTAAACGTCGTCAGATTGCACCCGGAACCCGTGTTCTTATTCTGGCTCAAAGTAGCATTGAGTCGGTTGCCGCATGGTGGGCCGTCGTCAAGTGTCAGGCTATTTGTTTAAACCTAAATGAAAAGTTAACACCGAGTGGAATTCAGTACATTGTTTCCGACGCAAGTCCCGCGATGTATTTGTGTGGAAACGCCAAGTTGCTGCAGCAACTACCCCCGGGGCCAGATCATATCTGTCTCGATGAGTTCAATTGGCAGAACCCCTCTGTTCGTCCATCCAACAATGAAGATATCCCTTACTCTGCTGAAATGACGGTGGCGTGTATAGTCTATACCTCAGGTAGCACGGGTCACCCAAAAGGCGTTTGCTTGACGCATAAAAACCTGCTTTCCGTTGGCAATATTGCCGCAAATGGATTCCGTCTCACCGAATTAGATCGCTATTTGATGGTGGTTCCTCTGCATTATATTCACGGTTTAATGATGCTTATGTCTTTGCAATTGCGAGGCTCTTGTCTTCAGTTTATGGACAGTTTTGTATTTCCTTCTGCTGTTACTCAAACGTTAAAGCAAAGTAGAATTACCGGTTTTTCAGGCGTTCCTTATCATTTTACGGCTTTGATGGAACGAGGTAAGTTTCTAACAACTGATCTACCTGATCTTCGTTGGGTGTGTGTTACCGGTGGAACATTTACTCCCAAGCGAATCCATCAATTGCAAGATGCTAAACCGGATACTGAAATACACATAGCCTACGGTCAAACCGAGTGCTCACCCCGAATTACCATGCTCGACCCCTCTAAGATAAGTCATAAACCCACATCGGTAGGATCAGTAGCACCAGGTTTAACAATTGATTTTCTTAATGAAAATGGCAAGTCCGTTGAACCTGGAGAGACGGGGGAACTGGTAGTGTCAGGACCCAATGTCATGCATGGGTATTGGAATGACCCCGAGAATACGTCCAGAGTCATTGACGAACAAGGCCGATTGCACACCGGAGATCTTGCTTACATTGACGATGAAGGCGATGTGTTTATCAGGGGCCGTGTACAAGCTATGATCAAATCTGCGGGTGAACGTATTTTTCCAGAGGAACTTGAAGCCATTCTCAGTCAGCATAGTCATGTCGAGAGTGTCGCTGTTGTGGGCGTGGCAGATGAGTTGTACGGTCAAGTCGTTGAAGCACATGTTGTGCTCAACAATTCTGAAAATGGTGATATCACCATTAAAGACGTTGAAGCCTTTTGTCTAGAGCATGTCCCTTTTGCCCGTGCACCTAGGCGTTATCGATTGTGCTCCGATTTCCCTCTAAAAGCGAATGGCAAAATTGACAAGCAGCGTCTTGTAGAGCAGTCCAATGGATTGTAAAGACCCTCTAGATCTTCGTTCTTTTTTAGAAACTGTTCGCCAACAGTCTGCTCGTGAGTGCTTAGACATTGATGAGCAACTAGATGCTCACTGGGAAGTAGCGGCCTGTACGGTAGGGTTAGAAAATAAACTAAGAGTGCCGATAATAAAATATACCGATGTAAGCGGCACAGATTTTCCGGTAGTACACAATGTCTGCTCTTCATTGCCACGTATCGCTCGCGCAATGGGGGAGAGCGCAGAACAATTCGAACAACGTTTAAGTTCTGCTTACGACACTCTTATTCCGCCAGTGAAACAGCCCACCGGCCCTGTGCGTGATGTTGTTTTATTGGCAGACGAGTTGGATTTATACAAACTGCCCAACATCCGGTACACGGAAAGTGAAACGTCATCTTATATCAGTGCTGCTTGCCTAGTAGCTAAAGATCCAGTCTCGAATGTGTTGAATTTGAGTTTTCATCGGTTGATGATTTTAGGTAAAAACCAATTAGCCATCTATATGACGCCGGGTGGTCATCTGCACGAAATATTTACGAAAAATCAGTTGGAAGGTCAAGACACGCCCATTGCAGCGTTTATCGGTAGCCACCCACTTTGGTCGTTTGGATGCCTTGCCGCAGGCTCATTGCAGCTAGATGAATACTCGGTGATAGGAGGACTTCTTGGTCAGCCATTAGAAGTCGTTCCTGCGTTAGAAGATGAATCATTATGGGTGCCTGCCTGGGCGGAGTTTTCATTAGAGGGTGTCATCAAACACAACGTGGATGCATTAGAAGGGCCTTATGGCGAAGCATTTGGGTACACATCCAGGAAAGCTGAAAGACCCGTCATTGAGATAAGCAGCCTATCGCATAGAAGTAACGCATTATTTCAGGATATTGTGCCGGGTCATCTGGAACATATGATCATGACGAGCACGGCCATAAAGGTTCACTTGGATCGAACGTTAAAAGCTGAGTATCCATGGATTGGTGAAGTACATTTGCCGGCTCCCATGACCGCTTACGTGTCAGCAAAACGTACCGCGACAAGTGATGATGTAAGGACCATGATCGACAATACGTTGCGCCGCGAACGATTCATAAAAACGATTAGCGTTTTTGATGATTCTGTAAACATTAGTAATGCCAAAGAAACTCAAAAAGCGCTCGCTATTCATATGCAAGCTCACAGAGATATGGTCATTGTCGAAGGCTTAACCGGAAACGGGCTGGACCCGTCAGAGGTCGATGGATTGACAACTAAGTGGGGTGTCGACGCGACGGCAACTGCGGTGAAGGAGGGCAATGCCAACGCGAATGCTCTACCTGCTGAGGTATTGCAGAGAATCGATATAAATAGGATATTAAAACGAGCGCTAGATAAGGCTAATAAATCTAGCTGATTGAGCGCCCGCCGTCGACGTTCAGCAAGTGCCCATTGATTGATGCAGCTCCATCGCTGACAAGAAAGCATACTGCCGCTGATATATCGTTAACAGTGACGAGTCTCTTTTGGGGGTTATCTTCCTCCATCAAGGATCGTTGTTCCTCTATAGAAATTCCTTTAAGTTTTGCTCTTGCGCCGTGTGTTTGTTCAAACAAGCTTGTGTGTACAGTACCTGGTTGCACAGCATTGACGGTGATTCCAATTGACGCAACTTCAAGTGCAAGTGATTTAACCAGCCCTGCGACACCTGCTTTGGAAGCAGCATAAATAGCGTTGTAAGCAGCGCCGATGCTGCCAGATATTGAGCCTATGTGCACAATTCGGCCAAAACGTTGGCGCGTCATTATACGAACTGCCGCTTTTGATAGCGTAAAAGCTCCCATTAGGTTCACTTGCAAAACTTCCTCGCAGCGCTGCAGATTTGCCAAGGCAACGGGTGCAACGTAGCTGATGCCAGCCGAATTTATAACCGCATCTAAACGGCCATATTGCTTAAATGCGGTGTTCACCATAGTATTTATCGATTCGGCATCAGCCATGTCAAATTGTAGACAGGTAATGTCTTGATTAAGCGCCGCGAACGAATCTGAGAGGTCTGTTAATTCCTCAACTGTGCGCGCAGCAGCCACTATGATGTAGCCTTTTTCTGCTAAGTCGTGGCAGATTGCATAGCCAATGCCGCGACTGCCTCCGGCGATCAAAGCCACGGGTTGGGAGAGGCTGTCTGATGGTTCTTTGTGGGACATAGTCTACTAACCCCAGGGAGTAATTCGAACATCACCCGGGCGATCCGTCCAACCCGTAGCCTCGCATACCCAGCGCTTCTCTAAATTCAGCTTATGCTCAGCCTTCGTGATAAAAATATTATGGAGCCACTGTTTGTCATCGCGCTCAGGATAATCGCTTCGAACGTGGCTGCCACGGCTTTCTTGTCGGTGTTCGGCGGCGCGAGTAATGCATTCCCCCACATCGAGCATATTGTGTAGCTCTGCTACTAACGCAATGTCGAGTGGTGTGTGAATACCCACCGAATTGCGGATATCTTCGCGGCATTGATCAATAGCGGCTTGTGCAAGTTCTAACGATGCTTTGTCTTTCTCCACGATCAGTGTGTCCCACATCGTTTGCTGCAATTGTTTGTGTACTTGATCCACAGTCGTTACGCCGGCAAGATTGCTAAACGTTGCTAGCTTTTCAAGCGACTCGGCCGCTAGTGTTTTAATCGGTGTTTGGGATCCACCTTGTTTGGCCACCTCGGCAGCTTTCGCACCTGCTCGCCAACCGAATACTTGTGACCCGCCCAGCATCGTACCACCTAGTCGGTCAGCGCCTTGCCAGCCTGCCGCTTCTCCAACGGCAAACAGGCCAGTGATACCAGACTGAGCATGTTCGTCTACTCGGATACCGCCATTGCTAGTATGGTGATGGTTTTGTACCTGTAACAAGTCTTGGGATATGTCTATGCCTTTCTCTTGCATGAATGCTGGAAATAGTTCGGGTAGAAACTGGCGCTCCGCACGAGACATATCAAGAAAAACCGGTTTAAGTTTTCCGTCTGCTCCACGAGATGATTCTGCTTTGATCGCCCTATCTAAGTGTATGGAGTGATCTCTACAACTAATTGGCCAATGACTGGATTTCTGACGGCAGACCTCTTCAACGGTGATGCCTTCTGGAAGGTAGTCTTTAAGAAACGCTTTGCCTTGATGATTGATCAGTCGATACGGTTCCTGCATTTCGTAGAGCATAACGATGCCCTGAGCTGGCCATGTTGTGGCAAGTCCCTGTTGCATGAATTCCATATTGTAAAGCTCGGCGCCAGCACGAAGCGCCATCGCGTAACCATCGCCTGTATTTCCAGGTGGGTTAAAGCTGTGCTCGAATAATTGACCGACCCCGCCAGTGGCTATAACAACCGCGTTGGCACGGATCAGCAGGGTCTCTCCTGCATCGTTAACACCTATAGCACCACGGCAGACTCCGTCATCAACAATGAGGTCGGTCAGGTTAGCGTTTTCAACGATTTGTGTTTGTGTACCTTCAATAATGGCCTTTTGTAAAGCGACTATATTATTGGTTTTGTTATCTTGGTTTGCTGGCATGGTAGCCAGCATTCGGCTTTGAAACTTCATGCCCATGCTGCGGAGTCTTGCAATGGCTTCTGGAGCCTCGTTGACAAAGATCTCGCATAGCGTCGGATCGGCCATTCCTAAACCGGTTTGCAGCATGTCTGCCAATACCGCTTCGGGAGGATTAAATAAGCCTCCCTTTGGTCCGATGGTTCTGATAGTCCAGAAATCGCCAACGGGGTTAGACGTCGCACCGGCACCGCGAACGCCGGGAACACCGAATTTACCCTTTATTGCGATGATTGTCCGAGCGCCGTTTTCATGGGCAGCTAGTGTAGCCGCTGTGGCTGCACCACCACCTCCTATGATAAGTACATCGGTATCGAACTCTTTACGGGTTTGCTTGTTCATACGCGCGCCACGATGACGGCAGCGTATTGCTCAGTAAAGTAGCTGTTGCTGGCGGGCTCGTCAGGCCATACCTCGCAGACAGAATACTCAGCAAGTTCGAATGCTCTTAACCAATTATTGGCGGTTAAATAGGCATGTTCCGGACGGTATTCCGGGTGACGAATAGCGGCGGTCCGATGATAGCTGGATAGATTCAAGACGATTTCACGCGGTGCCATATCACTGGGGTGTCGTCGAAGTCGTTCGGAGAACACGATAGTGCCTCCAGGTCGCAATGCGCGCTTACACTCGTTTAAAAAATCGACGGTATGCATGGCTATGTGCGCAGCATTCACACCATAAATCAGGTCTGTGCTATTGGCTTCTATTCTCTGTGCTGACCAATCTTTGTTGATATTAAGCAAGCGCCAGTCGCAGTTAATGTCATCGTAACGATCTTTAAACTCACGCCGTGTATTTAAAATAAAAGGCATACTGACATCGGTGAAAACGTAGCGCTCTATAGAGTCTGATTTTCCGCTTTCGCGAAGGTAGTCTAGATTGTTACGCATGCCGTTACCGGTGCCACCACCAACTTCCAAAATGGTGCCACCGTCGAAAAGCATCTCAACAGCTTTAGCACCCATAATTCCATGGATATCCTGCAGAGGGTCAGTGTTAGTTGCCCGGTTCCATGTCTCTTTGTGTTCTTTTTCTTGTCCGGTAAGAACCCTATCCATAAACTCGTGATCTTGACCTAGCGCCTTGGTAAAGTGTTCGCGACCAAATTCAAGAAACTCTAAAGGGGCTACATATTCCGCGCCCAGTTGTTCCATCGTTTTGTAGAGTGTTGTTAGTTCATCAGATCTATCGACAGGTTCCCGGATTGGGCGATAACGTTTGCATTCTTGTGTATCGTCAATGCAGGCGATGAAGTCGTGTCTGTCAGATAGACGCTTTAGCATTGCATTCAATGCAATCCATGCGCTATCCGAATAACTAAGTGCAGCAGCTAGGGTTCTCGGAGCCGAATATTGTTCTAGAAGTTCGTGAAAGTTGAGTTCTTTGTACAGACTAATGAGGTGAATATCGACGGCTTGTTCAAGTACCTCGGTTCCCACTTTATGTTCGGGTTTAAAAAGCCAGTCTTTAACCCAGCTATTAAATTTAGTTGCCTCTATGTGAAAGGGATTCCTTTCTGTCATCTCTTTTGTTTCCTGATTCACGTCTTTTTATTAGCGTGTTTTAGTATCCAATCACTTAGATGATCGACAAGATCATCGCAAGCATCGAACTGTATACCGTGCATCCCGGGCAGTTCGATCAGCATTTTCGGAGCCCCGGTGAACCTTTCGACAACTTTACGGGTAGCGTCGTTGTCCACAACAGTATCATTGCTTGCTAGTGCCACCAGCAGTGGGGTTTTTAGGCGCAGGACTTTCATCCAGACCGCCTGAGAAAACTCTGCCATCGTCTGGTTGAAACGAGTGGAAACAAGCCTGAGTCGTAGAGGGTCCGGTTCAATTAAGTCACGAAAATAAGGGCCGTCGGTGAAGCATTCTATCGGAATCAAGGGACGTTGATCCGCGTTCGGTGAATCACCTAGGGTGAGAGTTTGTTCTTTGATTAAAGCAGAAGGGAACAGTGAGGGCGCGATCAAAGCCAAACTGAGAACATGGTTGTCTTTGGTGGCCAAATAATTGACCCAATAGTTGGCGCCCCAGCAAAAACCACAGGCGTGAATAGGTAGCCTTTTCGACGAACACCATTCCAGCACCGCGTCTAAGTCATCAAACAATGCTCCCGAGGAGGGGACATCACCTTTTGCCTCGTGATTTTCGCCAGCTCCTCGCCGATCCATCGCAACGCAACTAATTCCACTATTTTGGAGTCCAGCACACACTTTATCCAACCATCCCGAGTGACTGACCACCCCGTGTTGTAAAATAGCTAGGGCCTTGGGAGTTGAAGCCGCCCAATACCGACAATGCAATGAGTACCCATCCGCAGAGTCTATCGATACCGAGGTGTATTTATGCATGAGAATGTGTCAGGAGAATTAGACCGGGTGCTTTTTTGTGCAAAAAGGATTAGCGACGTTTTTCAATGAATTATTTTTGTTTGTGTAGTATCGAATAGCAATGTAGATGATCGGATATCTTCACTATCGTGAGATAACATGTCTGTAAACAAACCTACCGTATTAGCACCCGCAAGCGAATCCGCGAAGTTGCCGGGCTATTCGGTGCGCGTTGAAAACTACATGCCAGACAATGACACAGAATCCTGGCTGATGCTTGGACTGTCTCACAAAGACATTCACAGTGCTCATCGCCGTACCCAGTGGATGTATGAGAATAATCCAGCTGGGCGCGCAGTAATCTGCACCATTAGGCACAATGAATCCGAAAAAGAAATCGGTATGTTAGCGCTGTCCAAACGACAGATTAAGACGCGTAGCGGAATTCACAGTTCTGGCATTTTTTGTGATCTTGTAACCGATCGATCTCACAGAACGTTAGGCCCTGCCATAAAACTGATGCAAGAGGCCCTAAATAATGCGAAATCGCATAGTCTCAGACGGATATACGGGTGGCCTAACGAAAAGTCCGTTGTGCTGTTCAAACGCCTCCCGAGCGCCAAATTGGGGCGAGTCGACATATACAGACGGTATTTTAACTGGAGCAGCATCTTCTCAGACCACTTGCCCCGTTTACCCGCGCAGGTGTTAGGTGCCGTGTTCAAATTCGCTGACAACACATTGCAGTGGGTTTTGGAGCAAGTTAACAGGCAGCTTTATCAGGTTCGTGAAATTAGCGAGTTCGATCAACATTTTGATGCCTTGTGGTCCACTGCCTCTGAACGATACGAAGAAATCGGTGTGCGTAACGCTGAATTTCTTAATTGGCGTTTCTGTCAAAATACTGAAGATGATCATCGTATTCTTGCCATCTACTCTCGAAAAACGAAAAAACTGACAGGGTATATCGTTTACCGAGAACTAAACGAAACATCGGTGGAGATTAGTGATTTTCTAGCAATAGACAGCCGTTTTGCAGAACGGGCGCTGTTACGAGCATCAAGCTCTTACATTCGAAATAAGGGTTACCAAAAAATTTCTGTTCACTTTACAGGCAACTCGTCAACAGCCCGTAATTTGTGGACCTGTGGGTTTATTAAGGTAGGTAGTCAAACATCCGTTCATTTTCACTTCTCCGATGGAGATGATCTTGTGAAGCCCCCCCATACGCATGTTACGCAAGCTGACCATGACGTTGGCTAGCAGCTCTTTGCAAGGCTTTTTACTCTCAACACTTGCATATAGGGGTTTGTCTGCCAGAAATTAGCCCCTAAATGCGGTACACGATCCATAGAATTCTGCTGTTTATTTGGGGCTCTGTGTAGAGCGGTATTGAGATAAGATCACAGCTGTAAGAGAAGACTAGTAAATGGCAAACCCCGTGTGCTGGGTTGAGGAGGGCATGTCAATGAGTAGCGTTGAAAGTGAGTCGTACCATAAAATTAGAATACCGGCCCGGAACCCTCCCAGTGGATGTCCCATCGACCACGACTTTTCAACGTTTACGCCATCCTACCTAGAAAATCCGTATCCCGAGCTTGCTCGGCTTCGTGAAAAAAATCCGGTTTTTTATTCTGAAAAACTTGGGTATCTGGTTGTGACTCGTATGGAAGATCTACAAACGGTTTTCCGTGATCACGAAGTCTACTCATCTGAGAATGTTCAAGATCCGGTATTTCCCGTGTGTGAACGAGCGGCGGCAGTTCTAGGTGCAGAAGATTTTAATCCGGTAGCTGTTATGTCTAACCGACAGCAACCGGATCACACACGAATTAAAAAATACACCATGGATGGTTTTTCCGGACGCCGTATGAAGGTTCTTGAACCTTACATCAGACGTCGCAGCCAGGAATTAGTTGACGCCATGAAGGAGAAGGGTGGGCCGTGTGAGTTTGTGAGTGCTTTCGGTCACCCATTACCGGGTCAGATCATTTTCCGGTTCATTGGTTTCGACGAAGCCGATGACGATCTGCTGATTAGCTGGACGTCAAATCGCTTAGCATTCACCTGGGGAAATCCCGACGATGATGAACAAGTCGATATTGCCGAAAACATGTTGCGGTACTGGCGATATTGCCGCGAGTTTGTGGCTAAAAGATACAAGGAGCGGGCAGACGATTTCACCTCAGAGCTGCTCAACGCCCACGATGCAGATCCAGACGATCTCGCCTATCGTGAAGTCGAATCTATAGTCTACGGCTTGTCGTTCGCCGGTCATGAAATTGTTAGTAACTACTTAAGCAACGCATTGTTGTGTATTTTGCCCCGACGTGAAGACTGGACGGCTATATGTGAAGACGCAAGCCTAATTCCCAATGCCTTAGAGGAGGTTCTACGTTTTGAATCGCCACAAACCAGCTGGCGACGAATAACCAATGTAGACACGTCGATAGCTGGTGTGAGTATTCCAGCCGGTACGCAAGTTTTTTTAAGTTTGGGTGCGGGTAATCATCAACCCTCATTATTCGACTCGCCTGACACGTTCGATATACGTCGAAAAAACGCCAGAAAACATATCTCATTCGGACAGGGAATTCATTTTTGTTTGGGGGCGCGATTAGCCCGTCTGGAAGCTGAAATAGCGTTAGAGACACTGGCGAAGAACTTGCCGAGTTTAGATTTGGTTGCAAACCAAACATTGGAGTATTCGCCTAATATTACTTTTAGGGGTCCTAGAGAATTACTTGTTGCCTGGTAGTCATCACCTATAAAAATCATCCGCATGCGAAATACTGAGTCATCTTTTTCCGCAACGTTAACATTCGTAGATTCCAAAAACCTTGAATGCCTTGTTAGCAATTCCAGCACCCGGTATTCAGATAATTAACGGGTGATATCTATCTGATTTCTACAATAGTTTCATAACCATATTTTTAAGGTACTTAACTACGTAGTCAATATTTAGCGCTCCAAGTTGACCATTGAATAGTTCGAGGTGGTGCTACTAAGAGTTGTTGGATTCAGCAAACTTCAATGCTCACTAATTCGAATTCAATAATCGTCGTTTTTTGACTGAGATGAACCTCATTGTCAGTTTCATATTGTGTGTTTCTGTGTGTCTTAGCATGATTGAGTAGCGATTAATGCGATTAATTTCATCAATGAAACTGTCGAACAAATGATCTAAGTTCTGGTGACGATGCATTTGCGGTGCTGCGAGCAAATGAATAGTTGAGTAATGCCAAACGTTCTTTAGCGCCACTTTCCTAAGCGCACCCTATGGGGAAGTCTTGCAGTAAACCGGATAAAGTCTTTTGCGGTTGTAATCTGCAAAATAGAGCGCATTGCAGACTAGCAAATGGTAGCAATTTCATGATCGCTGATGCGCTGGTGATATCGTCGTAAATATCGGCTATTTAGCAGATTATTAGGAAACGAACAAGTTGGATTTTTAGACCTCTTAACCTTACTTGTCCATAAATGTGCGGGGCATCTTGACAGGCGGCTCTTAGAGTTATTATCATCATACCAGTTACAAAGCCATTGAGATAAGTTTCTCTAGCAACGGTTGGAGCATCAGGTGCTGTCTCGATTCTATTTGTTAGATCAAGCATTGGTCTAATCAAGGCTTGTACGAAACGTTAACTCAACAGAGAGGAACACAATGACTCAATTAGCTTTGTTTGGTGCGGGTGGCAAGATGGGTTATCGCTTGTCGCTAAATCTGAAAAACTCAGACTTCGAAGTGAAGCATGTTGAAGTCAGTGAGGCAGGTCGGGAGCGCTTGAAAATCGACCTTGATGTGACCTGCTGCGCGACAGAAGAGGCCCTAGACGGTGCTGACGTAGTCATACTCGCTGTGCCCGATACAATAATAGGTAAGCTGGCTGATAGTATTGTGCCGACATTAAAAGCTGGAACAATGCTCATTACTCTGGATCCCGCCGCAGCATTTGCGGGCCACTTGCCAGAGCGTTCTGATATCGTCTATTTTGTCACCCACCCGTGTCACCCGGATATTTTTAATAACGATACGTTGACAGATTCAGAGAAGGATTATTTTGGTGGTGTGCGGGCAACTCAACATATTGTAAATGCCTTGATGCAGGGTCCAGAAGATCAGTACGCTCTAGGAGAGAGGGTAGCAAAAGTTATCTATGCACCGGTTGATCGATCCCATAGAGTCACAGTTGATCAAATGGCATTGCTTGAACCGGGGTTATCGGAAACCGTTTGCGCATCTCTGCTAACTGTGATGCGCGAAGCCATGGATGAAGTAGTTAACCGGGGTGTAGAAAAACAAGTCGCGCGTGATTTTTTGCTCGGACATATGAGTATACTCGGCGCGGTTTTATTCGATGAAATAGAGGGGCAGTTTTCAGATGCTTGTAACAAGGCGATCGTAAACGGCATGCCGATGATATTTAAAGACGACTGGAAGCGGGTGTTCGAACCTGATGAAATTGCTGAGAGTATTCGAAGAATCACTTAATCAATGTTCAAACGCGTAAACAAAAAAACAGTAGTGCTGTTTGTATGAGTAAGTCTTTACTCAAAGCAGCACCTATTGTGCGTAAAAAGCTGGGTGACCAGGTTTACGAACAGCTTTTGAGTCAGATTGAAGCTGGCGATCTGGTGCCTGGTGATTACCTGCCATCGGAACGTGAGCTAATGAAGCAGTTTGATGTTGGCAGGCCTGCCATCCGCGAGGCGCTACAACTACTCCATAGCAATGGCCTTATCATTATCTCTCACGGTGAGCGTAGTAAAGTCCGCACGCTCAACGCGAGTGTGGTTTTTCAGCAAATGGACAACGTTGCAAAATTACTTTTGTCGCAAGAACCGTCTAATCTTGATAATTTGAAGCAACTCAGGCGAATATTTGAGACCGGAGTAATAGAGCTTGCGGCTATTCAATGCACTGATAAGGATGTAAGTGCGTTATACTCCATTCTGTCACAACAGCGTAGCCAATTAGGCAATGCTGAAGCTTTTATTCAGCACGATATTGCCTTTCATTCAAGAATTGCGGAGATCTCTGGAAATCCTTTAATGAAAGTGGTGGCTGAGGTTGTACTAGCCTGGATATTTGAGCACCACAACTCATTATTGCACTGGTCGGGAAGAGAGGAAACGACTCTGCTCGAACATGAAAAAATCATCGACTACCTTGCCGTCAATGATGCCGATGGCGCGGTAAAGATGTTGTCAACCCATCTGGATAGGTCCGATCAGATCGTGAAGATGGGCATTTGTAAAACCACTAACTAGAGGAATCTAAATCAAAATGAAAAAATTAGCGATAGTCGCTGCGGTCGCCCTCGGGATGGCGAGTGCCTCTGCACTGGCCGAAACAACACTCCGCATCCAAACTCACTTCTCACCAGAGACTCACAACGGCAAAGCAGCTGCACAATGGGCTGAAGATGTTCAAACCATGTCCGGTGGAGACCTCTCTCTTGAGATGTTCTATTCGTCATCAGTTGTAAAGTCAGTTGAAACATTTGATGCCGCCGTCAACGGTATCCTCGATTGTGATATGACGGGTGGTTCTTATCAGGTGGGTAAAGACAAAGCATTCCAGTTTACTGGCGATTTAATGGGTGGTTACTCTAACCCGTATCAAATGTTGGGTTGGTTGCTACACAACGGTGGCCGTGAAGCGGTTAACGAACTTTATAACAGCTACGATATGGAGTTTGTTGGATGGTGGGTTCCGGGTCCGGAGTCTCTGTCTTCTACCAAGCCGATCCGTAACGTTGAAGACTTCAAAGACTGGAAATTCCGTTCTCCTCCAGGGCTTGCTACTCTTGTGTTCGCCAACCTTGGTGCATCACCTATCGTAATGGATTTCAACGAGATCTTCACTGCACTTGAAACAGGCTTGATTGATGGTGCAGACGCTGCCAATGTAAGCACTAACGTCGGCCTTGGTTTGTACGACATTGCTGAGCACACTAACTATCCAGGCTTCCATTCCATGCCTGCAGACCACCTCGCTTGTAATAAGAAGGTATGGGACGGTTTATCTGATGCTAACAAGAAAATTTTTACAGTCTCTATGGAGTCATTGGCACTTCGTATCGCAACAGAAACCCAAATTATGAATGCGAAGACTGCTCAGGAACTTGAAGCAAAAGGTGTCAATCTTTATGACTGGGCAGAAGAGGATCTTGCCGCTTACCGCGCAGCTGTTAAGGCCGGGTGGGAAGAGTTTGCCGATAATGATCAGGCAAAAGCATTGTTACAGTCACACATTGATTTCTTAGTGGATCAGGGTTCAATGCAGTAAGAGAACGCTGTTTGCGTTTGCGTTTGCGTTTGCGTTTGCGTTTGCGTTTGCGATCCAAGTGAAGCCCTGCCCTATCTCAAGGTA
>JBGCGD010000037.1:0-6663 GCA_045110515.1 Granulosicoccus sp.
TTCTCGTGCATTTGCTGGTGAGCTAATTTCAACAGGTTGTCCTTGCCAATGAATGCTACCCGCATCTTGCGCCAACAACCCGTACAGAATTTTGACCAGAGTACTCTTGCCCGCGCCGTTTTCACCAAGCAATGCGTGGACACGCCCTGCATCCAGATTGATATCGATGGAATCGTTGGCCAGACACCCCGGATAAGCTTTGGAGATGCCCGCCATTTGCACCAAAGGAGCGCTATTTTCGGGTGAGTCTGTCATATTGAATAATGATAACGTGCTTTAAGACACAAGGTCATTTTTAGGGCACTCTAAGCTGTACGCGAGCATAACGCTCACCAGCCAACATTCTATACCCAGCGTTGAGTTTGACAATGGCAAATTCCATCAAGGCCATACACGCCAGCTTCCTCCACTGCTTAGCTGACCCTGACATTGGCGGACAGGATGTCGTTGAATTTATTGAAGACGGCACCATGCTCGTTGCCAACGGTCGGGTGATCGAGCTTGGGACGGCCGACTCCATCAACGTGCCAGATAATGCAACGGTAGTAGATCTAAGCAATAAGCTGGTTATGCCCGGGTTTGTCGACACTCACATTCACTTCCCGCAAGTGGATGTCATCGCCAGCTACGGCACCCAGCTGCTTGATTGGCTGGAGAGATACACCTTTCCCGAAGAATCCCGTTACAGCGACCGCGAACTAGCAGAAAAGACCGCTTCGTTTTTTCTCGATGAACTACTCAGCAACGGCACAACAACAGCGCTAGTGTTCGGTACTGTTCACCCCGAATCAGTCGATGCATTTTTCTCACAGGCCGCCGCACGAAACCTACGCATGATTTGCGGGAAAGTGATGATGGACAGGAATGCGCCATCAAACCTGACCGACACGCCACAGTCCTCTTTTGACGATAGCCAGCGTCTTATTAACGATTGGCACGATAAGGGTCGACTCGGCTATGCAGTCACTCCTCGCTTTGCGCCTACCAGCTCACCCCAGCAGTTAACCATGGCGCAAAAACTTCTCGACGACAATCCAACCGTTCACTTGCATACGCATATGGCGGAGAATGGCAACGAGTGTGACTGGGTACGCGAGCTATTTCCAGATGCTGAAGACTATCTGGCGGTTTATGAAAAATATAACCTCGTGCGTAAACGCTCTGTTTTCGCCCACTCTATTCACCTATCCGACAATGCCTGGAAACGATTAGCCAAAGCCGATGCGGCTGTGTCTCACTGCCCCTGCTCCAATTTATTTATTGGTAGCGGCCTGTTCGATTTACGAGCCGCACAAAAGCATTCTGTCAAAGTGGGCTTAGGCACCGATGTCGGTGGAGGTGATAGCTTCTCACTGCTTCGTGCAAGCAATGAAGCCTATAAAATTCAACAACTGCAAAACCACACATTAACACCTGAACACGCGTTTTATCTAGCAACGCTTGGCGGTGCAAAAGCCCTAGATCTTCACGACCAAATAGGTAACTTTGAAGCAGGTAAAGAAGCCGATTTCATTGTGATAGATGAACAAGCCACACCATTAATAAGCCGCCGAACATCCTCTCAGGCACATTGGCGTGAAAGGCTGTTCACATTGCTCATGCTCGGAGACGACAGAAGTATTGAACAAACTTGGATCATGGGTGAACCCTACAGTCCGTCCAGTCTTTAAAGCGCTATCAGCGCTTTGGTAACTCTATATCGCTAAAGAGCAAGTTTCTCTCTCGCTGATTGTTAGTATCCAGCGCTTGCGTCACCAACTCAGCGCTTAAGTGCGGTGCAAAGCTTTGAATAAAATCCATCATAAAGGGACGCAACTGTCGCTGCCGCCGCATACCAATATGCGTCGTGCTCGATTCAAACAGATGCGAAGCATCTAACAATTTCAAGTCACCATCCAGTGCTGGTTCGAAGGCCATTTGCGCAATAATGCCAACACCCAGCCCGGATCGCACATACGTTTTTATGACATCTGTATCCGCAGCGGAAAGTACCACATCGGGTACTAAACCTCGGCTTCTAAATGCTTTGTCTAATTGCGATTGTTCGTTAAATCCGAAGACGTACGTGATGAGCGGAAAGCTGGCAAGTGCTTCAAGTGTAAGGCTGCCAAGTTGGGCGACTTTAAATAACGCATGATCGGGTTTTACAACGACACCTCGATTCCAATGCGAACAAGGCAACATCACTAGGTTGTCATAATGGTGCAGACCCTCAGTGGCTATCACGAAATCTACTTCACCACTATCAACCATCGTCGCCATCTGCTCGGGCGTACCCTGGTGCAAATGAATTTTAACCCTCGGATATTTTTCTCCAAATGCTTCGATGATGGCGGGTAAAACGTAGCGAGCCTGAGTATGGGTTGTTGCAAGCTTAAGCTCACCACTATTTGGATCACCATGTTGCCTACCTAGATTTTTTATATCCTCCGTACTTGCCAGTATTTTTTCTGCAACAGGGATAATATCTTTACCCGCCGCTGTTACTGCGATTATCTGACGACCACTGCGCTCAAACAACTGCACGCCAAGCTCGTCTTCCAGTTGTTTAATTTGTTTACTGACGCCCGGTTGAGACGTATACAGCGCCAAGGCTGTCTCGGACACATTAAGTTTGTTGCGAACCATTGCAACAATGCAACGCAATTGCTGAAGTTTCACGAGACTCGGCTATGCACTGGTGTTATCAGATTCAACGCCTAAACGCTCGTGCATTAATGGGCTTGTTGTTGTGTACTGAACGTTCAGTTTTAAGTCCGGCTCAAATTGCTGCTTGATGGCGAATGCCGCTAATGCCGCTTCGTGAAAACCACTTAATATGAGCTTCTTTTTCCCCTTGTAGGTGTTGATGTCTCCTATGGCATAAATTCCGGGGACAGAGGTTTCAAAAGTAGAGACATCGATGGTAATCATTTTACGTTCGAGTTCAAAACCCCACTGTTCGATAGGACCCAGCTTCGGTGATAAACCAAAAAACACAAGCAGGTCATCCACGGGTAGCGTTAGTTGAGATTTCTCCTCGTCACGCATGGTAAAGGTCACCGCCGTAAGTTTTCCTTCAGTTTCTTCAAAGGCGTTTAAAGTCCCCATCAATACTGTCGCTTTGCCCTCATCAGCCATCGCGTTAAGTTTATCAACGGATGACTGTGCAGCTCTAAAGCGCTCAGTCCTGTTAACAAGCGTCAAACTCTTTGCAATAGGCGCTATTTCTAAGGCCCAATCTAAAGCAGAGTCACCACCACCCAGTACGATAATATCTTTACCTGCATGAGCGGATGGGTCTCGTACTCTGTAGAACAGTTGAGTGTTTTCAAATTTCTCGATGTCGGGTATGCGCACTCTGACCGGTGTAAACGAACCCGCACCTGCTGCGATTACCACAGCCCGACACTCGAACTCTGTCCCGGCCGATGTCTTGAGATAAAAATCTTCATTGCCTCGTTTTTCCAGGGTATCGACAGACTGGTCCAGATACATGCCAGGATTAAACGGCGCAATTTGTTGCATCAAATTATCGACAAGCTGTTGACCGGTGCATTCCGGTACTGCTGGGATATCGAAAATGGGTTTATCCGGGTAGAGCTCGGTACATTGACCACCGGCTTGAGGTAAGGCATCAACAACACAGGCGTTGAGTCCTTGTAATCCAAGTTCAAAAACCTGGAAAAGCCCTACCGGGCCAGCCCCTACAATAACAACATCTGTCTTGATACTCATGCCGCACTCCTTTTGGATACTAAGGCTGCTCTACCGGCTTCAGGAAATATCTGAACCCGACGCCGAGAGTCACCTCATCGATAAAATCAAAACCAGCATACGCCTCGCCAGCACCTATGGGTACCGACAGACCTGCACCAAAACCATACTCAGTTGTTCCGTCAGCGCCACCAAATTCGATATTCAACCGATGGGCACCGATACTCGCATATCCACCCACGCCCTCTTCGGCTAGCCCGCTGACCAAGAGTTCGAACGAGGTTGCGGTCACATTCAGGCTTCGTCCGCTGACCGTAAAACCGCTAGCGTGGTAACTCGCCTTTAGCGCCATATCCAGCCGTTCATTAATTCTTTGGTTCGGCAAATGAACAAAAATACCTAACCCAAACGGGGTACCGTCGGAGGCACCGAACTGACTATTGCCCAAATCGCCATAGACGACCACTTTATCGGATACCCTTGAATTAACGCGGACACCAAAATGCTGATAATCCACCGTGCCCAGACTGCCTGCGACTACACCTGCCTCGACAGAAAAAGAACCGTAGCTTGCAGGATCGGCGGAACGACCGTTTAGTAATCCAAGATACTCAGCAACAGCCAAGCCCGGCAAACCTGAAAACGCCAGAAGAAGCGCCACACAACAGGCGCCTCTGACGGTTAACAGCGACAAGGGTTTAATTAAAAACCTGTTCACGGGTTGCTAAAAACTCAACATCCGGCCAACGCTCCTGAGACATCTGTAGGTTGACCCTAGTCGGCGCCAAGTAGACTAATTCGCCTGCGTGATCGTGGGATAAATTCATGTCCAGCTTACGCGTAAAATCGCTAAGCATTTTCTCATCCGCACAACGGATCCATCGAGCCTGTTGAACGCCAATAGTTTCGAACTGACACTCAACTTTGTATTCGTCACGAAGACGTTGAGCAACCACTTCAAACTGTAGGACACCCACGGCACCCAGGATTAAATCGTTACTAACAAGCGGTTTAAAGAGCTGAGTAGCCCCCTCTTCGCACAGTTGGCTTAATCCCTTTTGCAACGCTTTCATCTTAAGCGGATCTTTGAGTACAGCACGACGAAAGAGCTCAGGTGCAAAGTTGGGAATTCCAGTAAAGGCAAGTTCTTCACCGACCGTAAAGGTGTCACCAATTCGAATAGTGCCGTGGTTATGTAAACCGATGATGTCACCGCTGAAAGCCTCTTCAACATGGCCTCGATCGGATGCCATAAAAGTGAGGGCATCGTTTAAACGGACATCTTTACCCAAGCGTACGTGTCTTGCTTTCATCCCTTTTGTAAAGCTACCGGAACAAATGCGAACAAAAGCGACCCTGTCACGATGCTGAGGGTCCATGTTGGCCTGAATTTTAAACGCAAAGCCTGTGAATTTTTCTTCAGCCGGTTGTACTTCACGCGTCACTGTCGAACGAGGCTGTGGCGCCGGTGCAAAACGGACAAAATCATCGAGTAGCTCTGCAACACCGAAATTGTTAATGGCAGAACCGAAATACACAGGCGTTAGCTCACCTGCAAGATAGGCGTCTTGATCGAACTCGTGACAGGCACCTTGTACAAGCTCCAACTCCTCTCGCAGCTCATCAGCCATGTCGCCCAGAATTTCATCAAGTTTCGGGTTATCGATACCTTCAACGACTTCGCCTTCTTGTACTTTGCCGCCATGGGTCGGCGAGTAAAAATGCACCTTGCCTGTATGCAGGTGGTAAACACCTTTAAAACGTTTGCCCATACCGATAGGCCAAGTTATAGGAGCACAACGGATATTAAGCATCTGCTCCACTTCGTCCATGAGTTCAATAGGGTCACGGCCTTCACGGTCCATCTTGTTTATGAAAGTCATGACAGGCGTTGTGCGCAGTCGACAAACATCCATGAGCTTTTCGGTACGACCTTCCACACCTTTTGCCACATCGATAACCATGAGCGCAGAATCGACCGCGGTCAGCGTGCGGTAGGTATCTTCAGAGAAGTCCTCGTGACCGGGGGTATCCAGCAAATTAACAATGTGATCGCCGTATGGAAACTGCATGACCGATGAGGTTACGGAGATACCACGCTCTTGCTCCATAGCCATCCAGTCTGAGGTGGCATGACGAGCGGCCTTTCGCCCTTTGACCGTACCGGCAAGCTGTATAGCGCCACCAAATAACAACAGCTTTTCAGTGAGCGTAGTTTTGCCCGCATCCGGATGAGAGATGATCGCAAAGGTGCGCCTTTTGTTGATATTTTCGACGAGATTGGCGTCAGCCATTGACCTTACTGCCTTGGAGTTTCTTCAGCTAACGCTGTTAACCCCAGTATACCTTCTGAGGAGGCTCTAATGCCTGATGAAATCGTCCGTTTCACTGACTAGGTTCTTCGCCATAACCAACGCATCCTCGCGGCCATTGGCTGAATCGTAATAACCTTTTCTCAGTCCGATTTCATTAAACCCGAATTGTTGGTAGAGGTTTACAGCCCGTGGATTCGACGGCCTCACTTCCAAAAAAACGATATGAGCACGTCGATTACTGGCTTCCTGAACAAGCTGATCAAGTAGAACTCGAGCAAAGCCCTGTCGCTGCCACGGCCGGTCAATACACAAATTGAGAATATGAGCTTCATCGGCGCCGATTTGCATAACGCCGTAACCGATGATTTCATCATCGAGCATAACAAGGCGCGCAATATACCCGGCCTTTACACAATCCCTAAAAATGCCATCACTCCAGGGAAACTCGTAATTACGTCGCTCCATCGTGCCAATTAGCGGCACATGACGAACGTACATCGGAGCAAAGGATAATTGCGGCTGGCTACTCATAAGACGGGGCAGCTACAGCGCGGATTGCAGGGCCTGCAAGCACAACCACGCCTGGCGTTTTAATTCGTTACGCTCTATGAGCAAATCAGGATGAGGAATTCGCCATAGCGGCAACGCCGAT